>NZ_RCVM01000047.1 GCF_003686955.1 Streptococcus hillyeri | reverse complement strand
ACCTCACCTGTCTTAGTTTTTACTGCCCGAATATCGATATTCGGCTCATAGTTCACCCGCAAGCAATCGCGCCAGAGTTCTACCCAACGTTCGTGCTTAACGTAGTTCTTCCCTTTAAACCAAGAAGGTTGCACCATCAGCAGACAGTGAAAATGCGGATGTGCGCTGCCATCCTTACCTCGCGTCACCTCCGTAGCCCTGATCCACCCCTGAACAGGTGATAGCTCCTTTCGCTTTTCCATTCGCTTAAACGCCGCATTCATTGCTGTAAGGACTGTTCCAAGTTCACCTATCTCGCAGTTCCTGACAGTTAACGTCAGAAACAACCATCGGGAAGACGGGTAATCCACAACGATTTTCGGTAGAGCCTGATAAAAACGGGCTTGCCACATGAGGGTTCTTCTCCACTGGCAGACAGGGCAATGACGGACACGGCAAAATTGCGCACTACGAAGCCGTAGGCGCGTTTCTCCGGTTTCCATGATGGTAGACCAACCAAAACGTAACAAACCGCTACAGGAGGCCATACGGAGTGCATAGCGCTCGAATTCAGCAGCAGTCTGGTAGATACCCCCGACAGAATCGGTAAGCGTGCGCTGGGTATCCCAAACTGCATCACGGGGGCTGTAGTCCGAAAGGAATTTATCTTCTGACATTAAGCCTGCTCCGATCTGGGCAGGCTGTGATTTGATGTGGTATATTCATCACGTACCTGTGCATTGCGAGCCAGTACATGTCACCAGAGTTTGCCGCTGAGGTGACACATTCGAAATGTTGGGGAGTGTTGACGCACTCCCCAACGCCGATTAAAAACGCCTCAATTCTGCTCCATTTTCTTTGACCTGTCAAAACCCACTCAAAGCCTCGTCATTACTGGGCTAAACCACTATTTCATATCCGCCATTTATCCCTTAAGTATAAATACAAGGATCACGCGCGAGAATTGCGCAAAAAATAACCACAATTTTAACCCCCAAAACAAGCACCCCCGAACGGCTTACCCCAACCTTTTCCACACACCCGATCACCAAAACAGGGAATAAAAACAAAACCCTGTCTTACAGGTGGATGGCCTCACTTCGTGAAACCATCCACCCCGCATAAGTTTTTTAATCGGTGGTGTCGTCAATCACTAAATCGGAACCCCAAAGGGGACCCCCACGATTTAGCATTTGACGAGATTAACTCTCGGAGATGGCATCATGCTTTTAACGGACTTTAAAAAACGGTGAACGGATGCGGATTTTAATCCGTGTCTGTG
>NZ_RCVM01000046.1 GCF_003686955.1 Streptococcus hillyeri | reverse complement strand
CACGACAAACGCATGAAGAAAATATGGCTTACAGAAAAGACTTTCATGGATGAATTCAAAATCCTTCGCTATAATAAAAGTGGAGGATTTTGTTATGGAAGACCTTTTAAATTTCTTGATTACTGTTAGAGACGACCGTTCCCCATGGAAAATTAAACACTTATTGTCAGATATCGTTCTTCTCATCTTCTTTGCTCGCTTATCAGGCGCAGAACACTGGGATGAGATAGAGGAGTTTGGTATTGCCTATGAGAAATCCTTACGCACCGTTCTCAAATTAGAAAATGGCATTCCCTCTCATGACACTCTACAACGTGTTTTTGCGACCTTAGATTCACAAGTTCTTGTAGAACTCACACAGATATGGACTTCTCTTCTTGAAGCGTGTGACTCATCATCTAAAACCTTACCACAACTTTCAAAACGTTTAGTAGCCATTGACGGGAAGACTATCCGTGGTAATGGCAGTCAAACTCAAAAAGCCCTACATATTGTCTCAGCCTATGCGACAGATTTAGGGATTTCGTATGGCCAGGTAGCGACTGATGAAAAAAGCAATGAGATTACAGCGATTCCACGATTATTAGACATGATTTCAGTAAAAGGGTGCATGATTAGTATTGACGCCATGGGCACACAAAAGGCTATTGCGGATAAGATTATCATGAAGAAAGCAGATTATTGTCTAGCAGTCAAAGAGAATCAAAAGAGCCTTCTAGAAGATATTCGTCCCTATTTTGAACTCTCTCAGAATTTTGACGATAGCTATGAAACGCTTGAGAAAGCGCACGGTCAGATTGAATTGAGACAGTATGAAGTCATTACTGATACAGAGTGGATACGTCAAGAGCATCCTGATTGGGGACATATCCAAAGCATTGGACGGGCGCGTATTCAGATAACAAAGAATGGTCAAGAGAGCGAAGAAACCCGCTACTTTATTTTAAGTTGTCAGGTTAGCGCTAAAGAGTTGTGTGACTATGTGAGAGGTCATTGGCAAATAGAGAGTATGCACTGGCTACTAGATGTTGTTTTTCGTGAAGATGCCAATAAGACTTTGAATAAACAACTCGCATTTAATTTAAATGTCATGGATAAATTCTGTTTAGCGGTATTAAAACAGTTAGATTTTGGAAAGAAGATGAGTCTGCGTCGTAAGAAATATGCCCTAAGTCTGTCCTTTGACAAGTATTTAAAACAATTGCTTTAGGGCAAAAAACTTTCAACACTTGCAAAATGGAAATAGAAGATTTCATGCGTTTGTCGTG
>NZ_RCVM01000045.1 GCF_003686955.1 Streptococcus hillyeri | reverse complement strand
TCATCTTTAACGACTGGCACAACAATTGGCGTTCCCGGAATAACGGTGACTTCTTTTGTGCCAACTTCAATCACTTCTTCAACTGCTGGAGTAGTGATTTCTTCACTAACCTTGTTACGTTCAGTTTCCTTACCATCTACCGTACGAACAGAATAAGTAACCGTCTTAACACCATCTTTACCTGGGGTCACCACTTTTCGTTGACCTTTTTCAAGGTTTGGATTGTCAACCTCACGACTGGTAAATGGTACCGGCTCTTCTACCTTAACTTCTGAAACCACAACAACTGGTGCTTTCTTTGTACCGTATTCAATAATGGTATCAACCGGTGCTGTTTTGACCGTTTGGCTAATCGCCTCACGCTTATATTCAACGCCATCTTTTTTGTAGACCTTATAAGTCACTAGCGCTTCACCGTCTTTACCTGGCGTACGTGTTTCTTTACCTTCCTCCATATCTGGATTTGCCACACGTTTTTCTCCTGGGGCGATTGGCTCAATCACTACAATCTCTTCTGTCGTTTCAACTGGACCAGGTGAGGTGGGCTGTGGTTTAGGGTCTGGTTGCGGAGCTGGAGTCGTTCCGTACAACTCCTGACGAAGTTTTTCAACTTCTGCTAACAAGCCAGGGGCCTTAACTTCAATATTTTTAATATTTTTAAGTGCCGCTAGTGGAATTTTTTCAAAATCTTCTTTGGCAAACTCAAGCCCTTCTTCGCCTTCTGCCATCATTTCACGTGCACTTTTAATCAAGGCACGTGTGTCCTTGAACATCTTCATCTCAGGACCGCTTGGTACATCTTCATCCGCTGGGGGTTCTTCTGCGTGGGCAACGATTTGCCCTTTCGCGATAAGTTCAGGCAACGGTGACAGGACCCCTACTGATAAGAGGGTAATCGCTGACATCACGGCCGCTTTTTTTGTTCTTTTCTCCATGTAATATCTCCTTCTAGCAATTTAAAATTGCTTACTGTAAAAGTTCTTGCAAGGAACTTTCAACGGTTGACTTATCTGCTTCTGAAGAGGCGATCTTTTGAATCGTTCCTTCTGCGTTGACGAAAAGATAGGTCGGTATGGCTTCAACCCCTAACTTCGTCGCTGCATCTAATGTCACATCGTAATAATAAGGAAAGCTATAGCCTTCTTTTTCAATGTACGCTGAGGCCACTTCTTGCGTCTCCTCACCATTAGCTGTTCCTGTCGCATTGATAAACACAAATGCGACCTCATCTTTGTACTCATCATAGAGTTCATTCATGAACGGCAAGGCCGCTTGGCAATCTGGACACCAGCTCGCCCACTCCATAATCACGGTCGGTTTCCCTATAAATGAGCTAGAGTTTACCTCCTTACCTGATGAGTCTGTTATCACAAACTCTGGCAGGGGCTCCTTCTCTAACCCTTTGTCTACAAGTTGACTTTCTTGTTTACCTGCGGATTCTAAACCTAACTGTGAACGTATTGTGAGGACAACTCCCCCAACTACAACTATAAGCATGGCAATCACTAATATGATGAAATACTTATATCTCCCCAAACAGTCAACACCCCCTCTGAAAAAATTGGTTATTAAATCCATTCTAAATTATA
>NZ_RCVM01000044.1 GCF_003686955.1 Streptococcus hillyeri | reverse complement strand
GTGACTCGCGTTAAGATTCCAAATACAACGAAAGTTGTTTATAACAACTCAACAGTTGATGGCGAACCAGATAAAGAAACGCCACCAACGCCACCAGTAACCGTAACGCCACCAACCGATCCAACAGTTGATAAGAAAATCAACCGTACATTGGAACACTTAGATATTGAACGTAACAAGTCTTACATGTATAATATCTATGCAGAGATTCCAGGAGATATTGAAAATTACACCGAATACGTTGTAACAGATGATGTTGATCCTGCTCTTGGAATCAATGGTGACGTAGCTGTCCATGTTGATGGTTACACAACAGATGCCTTTAAAGTTACAGTAGAAGGCAACAAAGTGACTGCTACTGTTGTAGACTTTGCGAAACTTGCAGGTTACAAACAAGTTCAAATCTATATTCCAGCTTACATTAAGGAAGATGCAGATTTGACAACTTATGTTGATACCAAAGTACCAAATACAGCAAGTCTTGAGTTCACTAATGCAAGTGGCATCAAGAAACGTAAAGAAACTAAACCAGTAACCGTAACGCCACCAACGCCACCAACCCCGCCAACCCCAGAACCACCAAAACCAGGTGAGCCTGTGAAAACAGTTAGCAATGTTGAAGGTGCTGAACAAGCCTTGTTGTTGAAACTTGCCCAAGCAACAGATGCGTTTAGATTTGATGTTAAATCAGTTGTACCAATTGATAACTCAATAGATAACCGCACAATCTTGACAAGCCTCACTTTGATGGATACTTTGGATGACAATCTTAAAGTATCACGAGTAGGTGTGAAAGTGACTGATACTCCAAGTATCACGACTCCAGCAACAGACTTCAACTTTATTGATGAAGACGTTGAAGTTGCGAAGCAAGAGCTAGAAGAAGCGCGTCAAAAACTTGAAGCCCTTCAAAAAGATACCTCTGCGGAATCACAAGAAAAAGTTGCAGCAGCTGAAGCAAAAGTTACTGAGCTTCAACAACAGCTTTCGGAAGCCCAAGCGGTATTAGACCAGCTTAAAGTAACAGGAACTACAGAAGCTGGTGACAATAGTGCAACACCAATTCAAACTCAAGAAAAAGTGGTTGCAGAATTTGAAGCACAGTTAGAAGCAGCTCCCCTTGCCTTAGAAACGGTTAAAGCAGAAATCGCAAATGCGAAAAATGCGGAAGAGCTAAAAGTTGATATTTCAAACCAACAAGCAGTTGTTGATAAAGCGCAAGAAAAACTATCTGAAGCAGAAGCTAAGCAAAAACTAGTCAATGAAAAAGTAGCGTTGTTGAGTCAAGTTACGAAACAAGGTGAGTTAACGGCAGAGGCGATTGAAAAACTAGGTGGTACAATCAAAGTTGAAGGCCAAAACGTTACAGTGGACTTCAGTGATGAAGCGACAATGGAAGCGTTGAAAGGTCGAACAGTTACGATGATTATCTATACTGAAATAAAAGATGTGAAAGCTCTTAAGAACGTTCACTTCAGTGAAGGTATTGATAACACAGCAACGGTTCAATTTAACCACGATCCAAGCGTTGATTTGACGAAGAAAACGAACAAAGTAACAGTTGTTCCACCGAGTCCAAATCCACCAAAACCACCGGTTCCAATCAACCCACCTACTCCAAATAATCCGCCTTCAGGTAATACCCCACCACCAGGTGAAACACCACCACCAGG
>NZ_RCVM01000043.1 GCF_003686955.1 Streptococcus hillyeri | reverse complement strand
TTAGAAAGAGAAAAGAGTAGAGAGTAAAGAGATAGGATATGAAGAAAAAAGGAAATGATAGGAGACATCCCAATGGCTTGTTAAGTTTATTGGCGACGTTAGGGTTATTATTCCCAATGTTGTTAAATTTAGTAGGTGGCATTGTCGTAACAGCGACAACGAGCATTGGTAATGTCTCAACGACTACGACAGCCCCTAAGGTGACCCAAGAGGGCTGTGCGATTAAGATTGAGACAACTGAGAAAGTTGAGTGGAAACTACCACGTCAGCCGATTGACTTGGTTATCATTCAAGATGCTAGTGGTTCATTTGAAGAAACCATGCCAAAAATTAAAACAGCATTAAAAACACTAACAAGTCCTGTTGATGAAAAAGATTATGATTCAGATGAACCAAGATTAGTATTTACGTCAGATCCGGACACTAGCGACCGTGTGATGCTAACTGCATACCGTGGTCTAGATAAAGAGCGTCTTTTTGACTCTAATGTGAGGGTTACGAATGCTCCAACAGGTTTTCGAGTAAATGGAAATTATGGTTGGCAGAAAGTTACAGTTGATGCAACAGAATTTGGCTTTTTTGATGAGTATGTAGATGAACGAGGTGCAGTAAAAGATTTTTATCCAGCCGGAGCCTACAATTATAGATTGCGCAGATATATTACTCGTGAGGAAAGTTCTAATGTAAACTTAAATGGCGCTTACGCATATGGTTATTATGTGTATGGTGGTGGAAAGTATAACATCACAGGAGCTGATAGCAATTTTACTACTTTACATAGCACTGAAGACATAGGTGGAGCAAATTATACTTTTAACAAATCTTCTTTTCTTAAGAGTAAATCAGATATTGAATCAGAAATTGATAAAATTAGAACAGGTGGCGGAACTCCAACTGTACCTGCTATAGAAGATACATTAGAGCAATACAATGCCTTAAAAAATACTGGTTTTAATCAAAAAACATTTGAAGAACAAGGTCGTAAAACTGTATTTCTTTTGATTACTGACGGTGTTGCGAATGGATACCGTGATCCAAATTCTTCTGATAAAACAGTTTATTTTGACAGTAGCTTATTCAGAAGATATACATTAGCTAATGACTGGAATACCGGAGGTAAGCTTCCTGAAGCGTCTCAGAATTTCATGAAGCGTGCAGAAGAATTGCGACAAGCTGGAGAAGTTCTAAAAAATGCAGCAGGTGATAATGGTAAAGTTGTAGTAGGATTTTGGGAAGATTTGACAAAATTTGAAACAGAATATGGCTATTTACATGCATATAGAAATGCATTTGGAACTCCAGAAGCAAAAAATACTTTACCAGGTAGCATTAGTGATAACAAGTCTGTTCAAGAAGTTTTTTCAGCAGCATTGCACTCTGTAGCAAGTCCAGATGAAGTATTACCGAATGGTAAACCAGCTACATATTATGTAAATGAACAAAATGATGTAGATGTCTTTGCTAAAAAGGTTCTTGACTCTGTAACTGCCGCAATGGTTAAAGAAAATGTAAATGGTGAGTTTGAAGTTACCGAAGGATATAAGGTAGAGTCTGTTACTATTAACGGTAAAAAAGTTGTTGAAACTGTTAAGGATGATACAAAAGAAATCCCAGGAACAGTTAAACAAGAAGGACGCAAGGTTACTATTTCTGTACCAGAAAGTGTCTTTAACCCAGGCGATAACAAGTTTGATTACGAGTTAAAACGTACCGAAGAAGCAGAAAACTTGGATGAGGCGGATGAAACAGAGCCTCCTGCGAACTACACGCCACCAAAAGTAGAGCGTGAAGTAGGTCAATTGGTAGGTACCTTTAAGGTAG
>NZ_RCVM01000042.1 GCF_003686955.1 Streptococcus hillyeri | reverse complement strand
TACTTTTTGGTGTATAATAGTTTTGCATCTCAGAATCTTTCTAATTGTTGTTGTGGTGATTACAATTATATCTCTCTGAGATGTTTTTTGATACCCTTAGGTGGCTAACTTCATTTTAGAACTTTCCGTTTGAGATAAATGTGAAAAAATTAACAGAAAGTTACTGAAAAGGGTTTTAAAGACTGATATTTTAGAGTATAATAGATTTGTAAGTTTCATCACAAAGTTTTGAAAGGAGTCTATATTTGATGAAAAAGAAACTTGTTCTAGGCTTTTTCCTAAGCCTATTTGCTATGGTTTTAGTTGCTTGTGGCGGTTCAAAAACTGCTAAAGAAACAGAAACAACAACTGAAGCTAAAAAAGAGGAAGTCGTTTCTGGTGCTTCCGAAAAATCTTACACTGATCCAAAAGAATTGAAAGATAGCTATGATGTCGTGGTTATCGGTTCAGGTGGTGCTGGTATGGCGGCAGCAATTTCAGCTAAAGATGCTGGTGCAGATGTTGCTATCTTGGAAAAAATGCCAGTTATCGGTGGTAACACTTCAAAATCATCTGCTGGTATGAACGCTTCTGAGACAAAATTCCAAAAAGCACAAGGTATTGAAGATAAAAACGACCTTTTCTATGAAGAAACACTTAAAGGTGGTAAAGGGACAAATGATCCAGAGTTGCTTCGATACTTTGTTGATAACTCAGCCTCAGCCATTGACTGGCTTGATAGCATGGGAATTACCCTTGATAATATCACAACAACTGGTGGTATGAGTGTGACACGTACGCACCGTCCGACAGATGGTTCAGCTGTAGGTCGTTACCTTGTTGATGGTTTATATGCTAATGTCACTGAACGTAAAATCCCAACATTTGTCAATGCTGATGTGACAGAATTGACAGATAAAGACGGTTCAGTAACTGGTGTTAAAGTTAAAATTGCTGGTAAAGAAAAAACAGTATCTGCTAAATCAGTTGTTTTAGCAACAGGTGGTTTCGGTGCTAACATGGACATGGTTACAAAATTCAAACCAGAATTAAAAGGCTATGTGTCAACAAACCAAGAAGGGTCAACAGGTGATGGTATTGCGCTTGCAGAATCTGAAGGTGCAGCCACTGTTGATTTGGATCAAATTCAAATTCACCCATCAGTAGAACAAAAAACAGCATATCTTATCACTGAAGCTGTTCGTGGTGAAGGTGCTATTCTTGTAAACTCAAAAGGTGAGCGCTTTGTTAATGAATTAGAAACACGTGATAACGTTTCTGCAGCGATTAATGGACTCGATCCGAACTACGCTTATGTTGTCTTTGATAATGCCCTTCGTGGACGTGTAAAAGCGATCAACCAATATGTTGAAAAAGGTCTTGTTGTGGAAGCAAAAACAATCGAAGATTTAGCGAAAGCTATTGACATTGACGGAGCTACTCTAAAAACAACTCTTGACACTTGGAATAAAGCGGTCGCTGATAAATCAGATACAGCTTTTGGACGCAAGACTGGTATGGACAATGCGCTTTCAGAAGCACCATATTACGCAATCAAAGTATCACCAGGTATTCACCACACAATGGGTGGTTTGAAAATCAATACTAATACAGAAGTCTTAAATAAAGAAGGAAAAGCTATTCCAGGTCTCTATGCCGCTGGTGAAGTAACAGGTGGTATTCACGGACAAAACCGTATCGGTGGTAATGCCGTAGCTGATATCATCATCTTCGGTCGCCAAGCAGGTAACCAATCTGCAGCACATGCTAAATAGTTTGCATTAAGAGCTAGAAAGTCAAATTTTTAGCTCTTTTTAAATTGTAGAAAAAAGTGGGGAAACAGAGAAACGATACCAATTGAATCCTTTATATCAAGTGAAAGAAAGTCTAACGATTATTATTTTTGATGTGAAAACGTGTTTATGAAAAAAAGCTAAATTCCCAAACTAACTTCCACCGTCTGTTAAAGTGGAAGTTAATCTGATAAAACCTCTAACAACCAGTGGAAATCCGTGTCAGGGTAAGTTCCACTGGTTTTTATAATGGTTGATTTTATTGC
>NZ_RCVM01000041.1 GCF_003686955.1 Streptococcus hillyeri | reverse complement strand
CTACCTTAAAGGTACCTACCAATTGACCTACTTCACGCTCTACTTTTGGTGGCGTGTAGTTCGCAGGAGGCTCTGTTTCATCCGCCTCATCCAAGTTTTCTGCTTCTTCGGTACGTTTTAACTCGTAGTCAAACTTGTTGTTACCCGGGTTAAAGACACTTTCTGGTACAGAAATAGTAACCTTGCGTCCTTCTTGTTTTACCGTACCTGGGATTTCTTTTGTATCATCCTTAACAGTTTCAACAACTTTCTTGCCATTGATTGTGACAGATTCTACCTTATAGCCTTCGGTAACTTCAAACTCTCCATTTACATTTTCTCTAACCATTGCGGCAGTTACAGAGTCAAGAACCTTTTGTGCAAAAAGATCAACATCCTTCTGTTCATCTACATAGAATGATACATTTTTCCCATTAACAACTTTATCTGGCGAAGCCATCGTATGCAAAGCATCATGGAACACATTACGAACTGGTGCATTTGTTGCTCCATCGTCGATACCATATTTGTTAAGGTATCCACCTTCGTATCCGTCACCATATTGTTGAGCAACTCTAAAGTTAGCAATATCTTCCCAGAAACCAATAACAACTTCGGAATTACTTCCTAATTCTTGCTTCAGTTTATTTCCACGATCAACTAATTCTTGAGAACGAGTAATATAGTCTTGAGCTCCCTCTGGAAGTGTAAAGAAGTAATACGGAGTTCTATATGGATCGTATGGATCGTATCTTACCGAATAGTCCCATCCTCCCTCGCGTAACTCCTTATGGTTTCCAAGCTTTGGATTGAGAGTGGTATAATATTCATAACCTCCGAACTCATTTACTATCTCCTGGGTAAAGCCATAATAGTTAGCAATTTTCTTAATTCGTTCTTTTGTCTTCTCAATGACAATTTGGTTATCTTTGCGAACACCGTTTGCTACACCATCTGTGATAAGCAAGAACACTGTCTTTCGATTGTCATTGTTGCCTGCTGCCGCTTTAGCCACTTGATACTGTTTCATGAAGTCATCAATGGCCGGAACTGTTGGCGTTCCTCCTGCTGCCGCTTCTTTCGTAACCTCATTATCTAAGAAAGTTTTAATTTTTCCAGGATCATTTGTCAATTCTGAAAAATCAAAATCATATTTTCCATCGTTCGCAAGAACGTAATTACCTGAAAAGCTAGAACCACCTGTATAGATATATTGCTTATCAATCCCCTGATAAGTACCAATCATGACGCGGTCTGTTGTTTTGGGATCATTAGTAAAAACTAATTTCGGCTTATTATAGTCGTACTTTTCAGCAGGAACAGCCGTTGTTAACTTTGTCAATGCAGTTTTGATATTGTCAATAGTATTTCTAAATGAACCTGATGTATCCTGCAAAATTACCAAGTCAATGGGTTGACGGGGTAATGCCCATGCAACTTCTTCAGTTGTCTCAATCTTAATCGCACAGCCCTCTTGGGTCACCTTAGGAGCTGTCGTAGTCGTTGAGACATTACCAATGCTCGTTGTCGCTGTTACGACAATGCCACCTACTAAGTTTAACAACATTGGGAATAATAACCCTAACGTCGCCAATAAACTTAACAAGCCATTGGGATGTCTCCTATCATTTCCTTTTTTCTTCATATCCTATCTCTTTACTCTCTACTCTTTTCTCTTTCTAAACCACATCAAGCCACCAAGCACTGCCAACACAGCTGCTCCAATAACTGCTAACAAGGATTTTTGTTCACCTGTTTTTGGCAACACTGCTTTAGCTTCTGCTTTGGCTCCAGCTACTGATGATTTAGCCTCTGGTTTGGTGTCTGTTTTCTTAGTCGTTGTCCCTGACACTCCTTTTGTTCCAATTTCAATGATTTCTGGAACTGCCGGAGTTGTTCCTTCAGCTTTAATCACACGACTAACTTCTTTACCATCTACCATCGTCACAGTATAGACAATCGTACGAATACCATCTTTACCTTCTTGAACGACACGCGTTTCTCCCTTCGCTAACTCTGGATTCTTACGCGTTTGTTTCTCAAATGGAATAGATTCGTGTTTAGTTTCCGTCTTAACAACTGGTTTCGATGGCGCTGGAGTAACAGGAATATCTTTTGTACCAACTTCTGTGATTTCTGCTACTGCTGGGGTCGTCGTGTCTGATTTGACAACACGACCTGTTTCTTGACCATCTACGGTTGTCACAGTGTAAACAATCGTACGAACTCCATCTTTACCTTCTTGAACGACACGCGTTTCTCCCTTCGCTAACTCTGGGTTCTCACGCGTTTGTTTCTCAAACGGTATCACTTCACTCTTAGTTTCATCTTTAACGACTGGTACAACAATTGGCGTTCCCGGAATAACGGTGACTTCTTTTGTACCAATTTCTGTGATTTCTGGCACTGCTGGGGTTGTCGTGTCTGATTTGACAACGCGACCTGTTTCTTGGCCATCTACTGTTGTCACGGTGTAAACAATCGTACGAACTCCATCTTTACCTTCTTGAACGACACGCGTTTCTCCCTTCGCTAACTCTGAGTTCTCACGCGTTTGTTTCTCAAACGGAATCACTTCGGTCTTGGTCTCATCTTTAACGACTGGCACAACAATTGGCGTTCCCGGAATAACGGTGACTTCTTTTGTGCCAACTTCAATCACTTCTTCAACTGCTGGAGTAGTGATTTCTTCACTAACCTTGTTACGTTCAGTTT
>NZ_RCVM01000040.1 GCF_003686955.1 Streptococcus hillyeri | reverse complement strand
TATATTTTGTCATAGTAAGGACTCATTTCTAACACAAACGTCTCAGACTTAATTCCACCATAAAAATCCGTTTTAGACTAATTTCCACTTCGAAAGCTAAAGTGGAAATTACTTTGGGAAATTACCATTTTAAGACTCTCATTAAATCTTTTTAATATCAGTTGATTTTGTAGCTAATTCATTATATAATAAACCAGTTAATTATTTTATTAACCGGTTAACTATGTTTAAAATATCATTTTTAAGGAGACTATCACATGAAACATAAAAAATGGCTTACTCTTGCAGGACTGACACTTATCAGTCATTTGACATTAGTAGCTTGCCAACAAGAACAAACAACCAGCCATCATAAGCCTAACACTCAGCATACTCAAAAAGATGAGAACATCTATGTCGTTGCCGAAATTACAGAAGATGGCTACATTTCTATCCACGGAGATCACAATCATCTCGAAAAAGGTTTTGTACCTTATCATGCTAAATTTTTAGCTGAAACCCTTGTGCCTAAAGATTATGTTTTTAAAGAAAAAGATTTACAATATAAGGTTGCCAATGGCGCTATAGTCAAAGTTAATGGCAAATATTATTTTTACCCCAAAACAAAAAATCAAGGCATTGTCACACTGGACGACGCTCGTCAATTAACGAAAAATAATAAAGAAGACCATCACCATGGACACAATCATGAGCATGGTCATGAAAAAAATAATAAAAAAGAGGTTGCAGGCATTGACCGCCCAACCAGTGACGGATTCCTCTTTACCTCTGAGAGTCAAATCAAAACAAAGACAGAGCTAGGACTCATCGTCTCCCATGGTGACCATGAGCATTTCATCTTCTATATTTAAAGGGTAGCAAGTGGGAATACCTTATCCCAGAAAATGCTAATCTAACAGCACCCGTCACTTCCAACGCTGTACCAACAAGTCACTCTGTTCACGACAATTATGTCTTTAACATTAACGACGTTGTTGCAGAAGATGCTAATGGCTATACCGTTCGTCATGGTGATCATTACCATTACATTCTTAAAAGTAGCCTGCCAACACAGCCTAGTCAACCAAAACAATATGTCCCAATGTCCCTCCCATCAAATCCATCATCAGAAAATCACATTCCTGGTATAACACATCCTACAAGTGATGGATTCCTTTTTGATGGTTCTGGAGTTGTCGGCCATAGTGAACTAGGTCTTTTGGTTCAGCACGGCAACCATACTCATGTGCTACGGTATGACGATTTAGCCAAAACACAATGGGCAAACCTCATTCCAAACAAAGTAGCCAAACCAACTCCTGCTGTACCTCAACCTAATACGCCAAATCATCCTGCAAAACCAAACGAAGAGCAGTCACTTCCTGAAACACCACAGCAAAAAGATCCAAGTGCTGATGAAATTGCTACCAAACGTGCTTATCTAGCTCATTTTTTAGAACTTCCAGAAGACAGTATTCGTTTTTTCACATCTGATAATGGCCCTGCCTTTCTTTACCCACATGGTGATCATGATCATGTGATTTACCTTGCTGATATTGACCTTGATAAACCTATTGAAGACCCGCATGCCCATGCTCACGATAAGGACAAAGTCGGCATAAACACCCTTAAAGAAATGGGCTTTGACGAAGATATTATCCACGATATTTTACATGCCAATGCTGACAAACCTTTCCCATCAAACGAAACAAATCCAGAAAAAATGAAGGAGTGGTTAAAGACCGTTCGCTACCTCAACATCGGTGAACGCCAAAATCCCTTAAAACGATTTGGCTTAGAGTTAATGCCAAATATAGAAGTTTTAGGACTTGGTTTCACAACCATTGACGACATTAGTCCTGTTTATAAATTTAAAAATTTAAAACAACTGTGGTTAACAAAAACAGGAATCAAAGACTATGCTTTCTTAAAACATATGCCACAACTAGAAGGTATTGATTTCTCACAAAATGGGGTTTCTGATTTATCGTTCTTAAAAGATTATCCAAATCTGAAAGTCGTATCAGCAGCTGGGAATGACATTACAGATATTAGTATCTTAGCTAAGTTAAACAGCTTAGAGTCCCTCAATCTTGATCTCAATAACATTTCTGACCTAACTGCCTTAAGCACTCTCCAACATCTCACAGCTGTCAGCTTAGATAATAATCAGATTACTAACCTCTCTGCTTTATCACATAAACCTTTATTACAACGATTGTTTATCTCTCATAATAAAGGACTCAATTTAAAAACACTCAAAGCACCTGCTTTGAAAGAATTAACTGCTACAGATAATGACACTCGTCAACTTAATTTCTTGGACAACCTTCCAAGTTTAGAAACCCTCAATCTAGACAACAATCACCTAACATCACTAGAAGGTCTCGAAGAGGCTAAAACACTTCAAAACCTATCTGTATCAAATAACGATATTACTAACTTATCATTGTCTCGCCCACAAGAAACTCTTGAAGAACTCACTATTAATAAAAACAAACTCACTGACTTAGAGGGAATCAATAACTTGACTGCACTTGACAGTCTCTATGCTTCACAAAATCAAATCAAAACACTCGCATTAGCAGAAAAAAATAATACTTTAACGTATATTGACGTCAGCAATAACCATATCCCAGCTGAGGAATTACAATTACAAAACGGTATTCCTAAAGCGATTCGTGAACATTTCCCAGCGGTTACAGGCGGAAAAATTGAAGAGAATAAACCAGAAGTTCCTACTAAACCTCAAGCTATATCCGAAGAATCACTCTCAAATACAACTGAGAAAGAGACTGTAAAACCCGACCAAGCTGATCAGACAGAAAGCACTCCTCAAGAAGTTACAGAACATCAAGAGAATGCTACAGATACAGCAGTAGAAGACAAATAATTAAATCAAAAAACTTCTCTCATACTCAGCCTTTGATAGCTTTGAAGTGAAGGAAAAGCTGACTTTTTACAAAAAATGGAAAGTTCTAAAATGAAGTTAGCCACCTAAGGGTATCAAAAAACATCTCAGAGAGATATAATTGTAATCACCACAACAACAATTAGAAAGATTCTGAGATGCAAAACTATTATACACCAAAAAGTA
>NZ_RCVM01000003.1 GCF_003686955.1 Streptococcus hillyeri | reverse complement strand
ATGAGTCTGCGTCGTAAGAAATATGCCCTAAGTCTGTCCTTTGACAAGTATTTAAAACAATTGCTTTAGGGCAAAAAACTTTCAACACTTGCAAAATGGAAATAGAAGATTTCATGCGTTTGTCGTGTCATTTTGGCTATGATTATTTTCATAATTGCTTAAAAATGCTAAAATAAAGAGAAAGATGTTGAAGTCAATAAAGAAAGAGGCGAAAGTTATGCATACGATACTACTTGCTGAAGATGATCACGATATTGTAGAATTGTTACAATTATATTTGGAAAGTTCAGCCTATAAGGTGTTGGTAGCTCATGATGGTGAAGCTGCTTATGATCTTTTTAAAAGTCATGAGGTAGACTTGGCTATTGTTGATATCATGATGCCTAAACTAGATGGTTACGGGCTAACGAAATTGATTAGACAAGATAGTAATATTCCGATTATCATTTTGTCTGCTAAAATATCTGATGTAGATAAGATTTTAGGGCTAAATATCGGTGCTGATGATTACGTGACGAAACCTTTTAATTCATTGGAAATTGTGGCACGTGTGCAATCTCATTTAAGAAGATATTATGAGTTAAATGGGCCGGCTAATAAAGAGTCAAAGGAAATCATAGTTGGCAGTTTACGGTTGAATGTTGATGAAGCTATTCTTAATAAAAACGATGAGATCATTCCTTTAACAGCAACTGAGTTTAAAATCTTACAAAAATTGATGAAATATCCAGGGCAAATTTTTACTAAATTGCAGCTTTATGAGGAAATCAATGGTCGTTCCCAGTATATGGAGGGAGATGATAATACCATTGTTGTCCATGTTTCTAACCTCCGTGATAAGATTGAGGATGATGCCAAGAACCCCGTTTATATTAAGACATTAAGAGGGATAGGATATAAGTTTGAAAAACAAATCTAAAAAGCGTGCTAGTTTGGTTCAAGTCCTCTTAGGGCAGTTTATTATTTACATGATCATCCTATTGGTAGCTGTGTTTACTTGGATTTACCTATCATTAACAGTTATGGCAACCTTTAATATGGGCGTTTCCAAAATGGAGTTATCTAAGATTGAGAAGCAATTAAAAAAAGAGAATTTCGATTCTAGGTTATTCTCAGTGCTTAATCGGTATGGGCAGTTTTATGAAATCATTTCTCATGATAAGGGGATTGTTTACTCAAGTGATCCTTCTCATAATCATAATTTTTCTAATGAAGAATTAGAGATTATGTTGCCTTATGATGCAGACTATTATTATACTAGTACCCCTTATTCAACTGATGATGGTAGCATGCGTTATTTTGTCCAAAGAAATAGAGAATCAATGGATAAGTATGTTGCCTCTGATGTGATTGTTGAAGAAGAAGAGTTCGTTTATCTATTAGATAACAATCTTAATATCTTAGTGTCAAAGGAGTCAAACCAGAAAAAACGGTTTACGTCTCGAGAACTTAGAATTTTAACTCAAACGCTTTTTGATGAATACCATCTGTATAAACATGATTTTAAAACAGATAGTGGTGAAGAAATGTCCGTAGTGATGTTTAGACCATACGATACTAGTTTGGAAGTGCAAACGTTTTATGACCGTATCATCTTTAATTTGGGATTTTTATTGTTGTTGGTAGTGATTGTTATCATTGTATTTACCTGGAGACTGAACAAAAGAATTTCCGTACCGCTGAAAGTTTTGGATGATGCGATTAAAAAATTATCTCAAAAGGATAGGGTTGAGACCGTATCTGATTATAGTGGACCAAGGGAATTGATGGAGATTTTTGAAACCTTTAATGCCGTATCTCTTGAACTCTATAATAGTGAGGCAAAACGTCGTGAATTAGAAGAAAGTAAGCAAACGATGATTGCTAATATTTCACATGATTTAAGGACACCTATTACGGTTATTCAAGGTTATTCTAAGGCTTTAACAGACAAACTTGTTGTTGAGGAGACTAGGGAGCGTTATACTCATATTATCCATCAAAAATCGATTTTATTAGGTGAGTTGATTTCTTCTTTATTTGAGTTTAGTCAGGCTCAGCATCCGAATTTTAAGTTGCAGGCAGAGCGTATTGATTTTTGTGAATACTTACGAAATTATTGGGCAAAACGCTATGATGAGTTTATGTTGCAAGATTATCGCTTGAACATTGAAATTCCAGAAACGTCTTATTTTGTTCAACTTGATGATTCTCGCTTTACCAGAGCATTGGATAACTTATTGAATAATTTCATAAAATACAATCCTTCACAAACAACTTTATCTTTCAAGGTGAGAAGTGAAGAACATACCTTGATTTTAGCTATTGCTGATGATGGTACAAAGATTTCAACAGATATTGCAGCAACTATTTTTCAACCATTTGTAACAGGAAATTCTGCAAGAACGTCTGGAGAAGGTGGGACTGGACTTGGCTTAGCCATTGTTAAGCAGATTGTTACCTTACATGGGGGAAATATATGCCTTCGAACAGAAAATGTTGCCCCTTATTCTAAAGTCTTTGAGCTTACCTTACCAATTGTAACTGAATTAGAAAATATGTAATGGTATTGCGGTAGCAAAAATGAGATATAATCCTAAAGAGGCTGGGTAATACTCATCCAAAATCAAAATTAGCAGTTTAAGTCAAATCAAGAACCAATAAATGGATTGATTTTCCAGAGCTTCTTTAGCCCAAGCTCAGAAATAAAAGAGCGAGAGGAATTTGCTTGGTAAGAACGGATTTTTGGGAGAACTACAGAAATTGAAAGTCAATTTCGTAGTAGTTCCCCCGCAAGGATGATTAGGTTGGACGCTGTCGAGTAGTCGACAAGTACAGCCAATTATCTACTGCGATAGAGATAAGCTCAAATCTAGCAATGAAACTCCGTAGAAGGTTGGGAGACTGACTTCGTCAACTCTATTTCCCACCTCCAAAGGTCTCCCAGACCTTTGGAGCGTCCGCACTTTTAAGAAAGAAGCAAAAAAGTAATTTTTGATTTTTGTTAAGTATTATCAACGGAAAATTCAAAAAAATATTTAACCAGTTAATGTTTTTACTTGCTAATTTTAGAACTTATAGGTATAATAATTATTGCAATTTAGTTAACTGGTTAATTTGATTGCACATCATATCAGAAAAGGAGGGGAGTATGGCAAAAAAATCCAAAATCGCTAAATTTAAGAAGCAACAGGAATTGATTGAGCGATATGCTGAATTACGTAGGGAATTAAAAGCCAAAGGAGACTATGAAGGGCTTCGTCGATTGCCGCGTGATTCAAACCCTAATCGATTGAAAAATCGTGATTTGATTGACGGACGACCACATGCTTACATGCGCAAATTTGGCATGAGTCGTATTAATTTCCGTCAGTTAGCTTATAAGGGACAAATCCCAGGTGTCAAAAAAGCAAGTTGGTAATAGTTGTCTATTACTTTTGCTCTCCTTGTTCTTTGAAGTGTAAGTCAATTAATAAGGAAGAGAGTATGATGTGCTAATAGCCATAGCATGTCAAAACATTATTTTAGCAATCATAGATGCTATTGATTTATGGTCAAAGCTCAGTATGCCAAGATGCTGGGCTTTTCGCTGTACGATTTATGAGATGGCAAATCTAGTCGCTTGAATTAAAAGGATAATACCTAAAGTCGTGTAGTATAAGATTTGGGGAAACATCGGATAAATATAGTTATTTGAATTAACTTTAATATATCGTTACTTTCGACTTGCCGTACTCAAGTACTGTTTGCGTCTCAGTCCCTTGTCTTAAAGCTAATTCATTCGACTATAAATGAAATAAGCAGTGATAGAAGGCGATTGAGAATAGCAAAAATAAACAATATCTAAAAATGATTAAAATAATCTAAAGTTTACCATAAAAATAGCTTAAGATTGTTGTAAAGGGTTGCACTAGCAAATGAAATGATGTAATATTCTAGCGTTAGATAAATACATAATAGAAGTGAGGAAATTATGGACACACTAAAACGTTCTCGTTCAGTTGTTTTAATCGTACTTTATGTGATGGCAGTCTATCTGTATCGTCAAATCAGTAATCATTTTGAATTACCACCGTTGTTAAATACTGTTTTATTTTATGGGCGCCACTTGCTGATTTTTGGTGTCGGGATGTTATGGCTGTATCGAGACGATTATGTAAAAGAAGCAAAGCAATTTTCACAAAAAGTGTTTCAGAATATCTTATGGGTAATACTGATTTTTGTCGGTCTTTATGTAGCTAATATTTTACTTAGCAGTCTGCCATTAGAAGAATCTAGTAATGAAGCAGTTCTAGCGAATCGTTATATTGCAAGTGAAGGTTTTGAAACATTTCTCTTTATTTTAGTTGTGAGTATCATCGGTCCTATTAATGAAGAGTTGATTTTCCGAAAAATTTTAATTGGAGAAGGAGAATCAAAAAAGGGTGTTCAATTCGCTAGATTGTTAGTCTCATCATTACTATTTGGTTTGGTTCATATCTATTCCTTTGGTGAGTTGTTATCACTTGTTGTCTATAGTGGTTTGGGTTTGTTACTAGGTGTCGTTTATCTTTGGAAAAAGAATATCTATTTTTCAACGGTGGCTCATATTTTAAATAATAGCCTAGCTTACATCTTTATTTTATTAGAGACGCTGGGAATATTAGGGCAATTGCAATAAACTAATTTTTAAGATAGAAACTAAAAAGTGCTAAACGAGTAAAAATTATCGTCTAGCACTTTTTATTATTTATTTTCTAAAGAGTTTGTCTTTTTGGTAAATTGGGTCAAAGGTTACGTTGATACCGAGTTTACGGAAGACGTTTTTATCTTCTTCTGGAAGATTTACAGTTGAGTGGACTTCGCTGCCTTTTAGGTTGCCAAGTTCTTTCATCGCTTTGTCAGCTTCTTCATTGTTCATAGCGGTAATGGCAAGAGCAATCAATAGCTCGCTAGAGTGAAGGCGTGGGTTGCGATTTCCTAAATGGCTAAGTTTTAGATTTTGAATTGGTTTGACATACTCAGGTTCGATTAAATGAGTATCCTTAGCGATACCAGCAAGGGCTTTGATACCATTGACAATAACTGCGGCAGATGGTCCAAAGAGATCTGAGGTTTTACCTGTGACGATTTGTCCATTTGGTAATTCCATAGCCAAAGCAGGTGCACCAGTCAATTCAGCTTTTTCACGCGCAGCTTTTGTCACCAAACGATCCAATGGAGAAATACCAAGATCGTTCATCAGAAGTTCAATCTTCTTAACAGCTGTTTCGCCAACACGCTCTGCCTTGAATTCAACAAGGGTTTGATAGTAGCGACGGATAATTTCTTGCTTAGAAGCCTCTTTGGCAGCCTCGTCATCTGTAATGGCAAAGCCGACCATATTAACTCCCATATCGGTAGGAGAAGCGTATGGTGAGCTTCCTAAGATACGTTCGAGCATGCGCTTAACAACAGGGAAAATTTCAATGTCACGGTTGTAGTTGACAGTTGTTTTTCCATAGGTTTCCAAGTGGAAAGGATCAATCATGTTAACGTCATCAAGGTCTGCTGTTGCAGCTTCATAGGCAAGGTTAACTGGATGGTGCAGTGGTAAATTCCAAACAGGGAAAGTTTCAAATTTCGCATAACCAGAAGTCACCCCATTGATTTGGTCATGATAAAGTTGAGAGATACAAGTTGCTAATTTACCTGAACCAGGTCCAGGTGCCGTCACAACGATGAGGTTACGGCTAGTCTGAATGTAATCATTTTTCCCCATTCCCTCTGGTGAAATGATGTGATCAATGGCTGTTGGATATCCAGCGATTGGATAGTGGAGGTAAGAGGCGATGCCGTGTTTATCAAGTTCTTTACGGAAGGCATCAGCTGCAGGTTGACCAGAGTATTGTGTGATAACGACAGAACCTACAAAGATATCCAAGTCATTAAATTTATCAATTAAGCGGAAAACTTCTTGGTCGTAGGAAATACCAAGGTCACCGCGAGCTTTAGAGTGTTCAATATTGCTAGCGTTGATTGCAATAACAATCTCAACTTGATCACGGAGTTCGTGGAGGAGTTTTATTTTATTGTCAGGCTCATAGCCGGGTAACACACGAGCAGCATGGAAATCTTCAAGCATTTTACCGCCAAATTCCATGTAGAGTTTACCATCAAATTGGGCGATTCTCTCTAAAATATGATCTCGTTGCAGGTTTAAATAGTGTTCAGAGTTAAAAGCTTGTTTTATCATTGTTGTTCTCCAAAAATAGTTTAAGTCTGTATCATGGCGAAATGGTGTGATTTCGATGATATTTAGTGTGATTGGGAAATGTTTTTTAGTTTCTAGAAAAAGCTTGCGCGCTCAGCATTTTTCTGAGAGAAAAAACAAAAATAACCCCCTAGAAACTAGGGAGCTTTTTACGACCTCAAAAAGAGGTGCCCGAACAATAATATATCAGAGATTAGAAATTTTGTCAACTAGGAAAAATTTCCTGTGAGGATCCTGTGGGGATGTCCTTAGCTGATTTTGGTTTGTGGTGAGTTAAATGCTACTATCTTACCTTATTTTTTAGGGTCAGTATTTTTGAATGTCAGGTCAGCGGTAGAGATTTGAACATCAATTTTTTCTTGATTTTGATTATCTAAATTGAGTAGTTTTTCAAGATTTTCAGCGGCATACTTTGCAACTTTTTCCTGACGTTCGCTATCCTTGATAGCCTCTTGACTAGTTTCATATACGGTTTCTTGAGCCTTTTCTTCTAGAAAATCCATCGCTTTTTTGCTAGCAGTAAGAAGGTCAACTGCCTTATCAACAATTCCAGAAGAGGAGCTAACAATTTTGGGATTCCCCTCTTGTTGACTATCAACATTGACTGTTAAAGGCGTTTTAAAGGTTAAGACATTATCTTTGAGTTCGATATCATCCTGGTTTAACTGAGTTAAATCAAGTTTAAATTCTGTTTTTATAGGAACTTTAACTTCGATGTCTCGGCTGATAATAAGGTCTTTGAAAAAATTCGTCCATTTTGGCCATTTTTTAGTAGCTTCAGATTCAAAATTTTGATTTCGAGTGGTTTCCCACTCAGCTCCTGCAACCAGTAACTGATTTTCCTTTGTGAATTTTTTGAGGACAAAATTGTACTGAGCATTTGAAGTTCCATTAAATCGGTTTATTTTCCAAGTAATAAAAAGTCCTAGACTTGCTAAAATGACTAGTAATACCAATACTGTTGCTAATTTGTTAGCTACCATTTTACCAAAAAATTTCATAGAATATTCCTCCTAAGCGCATTATATATATATAATGTCAATAGATATTTTGAAATATTTTAGTAACTTTCAGGGACTTTGATTGGTTTGTGATTTTGATGCCTTGTGATTTTGATGAGGATTACTACAAAAAAGATAAGATAGCTAATCATACTATCCTATCTTTTTATTTACTTAAATTGATAATCTTTGGTAACTTCAATAGATTTGATAACGATATCTTCCAGTGGTTTGTCGGCATCGTTGGTTTCGACAGAGGCGATAGTATCAACGATGTCCATACCTTTGATGACTTGACCGAAGACGGTGTAGTTACCATCTCCACCAGAAGTGCTTGGGAAACCACCCTTTTTATAGGCATCGATAATTTTTTCTGGGTAGTAACTTGGATCTAATTGCGCAGACCAATCTTGTTGGTTCTGAACGATAAAGAATTGGCTACCATTGGTGTCTGGTCCAGCATTGGCCATTGAAAGGGCACCACGGATATTGTAGAGGTAGTCAGAGATTTCGTTTTTGAAACCAAAACCACTATCAATCTTGCTGTCCTTATCTTTCCAAATTGATTCACCACCTGTTCCATTGCCGAGTGGGTCACCAGATTGAACCATGAACTCATTGATGACACGGTGGAAAATGACGTTATCATAGTAGCCTTCTTTAGCGTGCGTCAAAAAGTTTTCAACCGCCAGAGGGGCTTCTTCTGGGAATAATTTTATGGTGATATCTCCCTTGGTAGTATGCATCACAATGGAAGCTTCATTTTCAGCCACTTCTGTAGAAAGTTGTGGGAAAACGGTATCTGATTGATTGAGCTTTTCGATGTGTTCGCTTTTTTTCTTAGAAGCAAGCTGAGCATCCACATAATCATCCCCTTTTATCGCACGGTCAAGTTGTTGGCAGCCTGAAAGAATAGTCATAGAGGCTAGCGCAAGCAATGATAATTTTGCAAATTTTGTCATAGGTACTCCTTAAATCTTAAATTCCTCTCTATTTTACCATAAAGTCATCAGGAATGGCTTAAATGACAAGTGATGCTAAATTTGTGTTATAATGGAAAAAAGTTCATAAGGAGAATGATATGAAAACAAGAGAAGAATGGTGCCGGCTGTTTGAGACGGTTGTTGGGCGTGCACCGACAGAAATAGAGGTCTTAGCTGCCGAGAAAAGTCGCTTTAGTCCAAAAGCAATCATCCCGATTTCTGAAGGAAAGTTTTTTGAAGACAGTGCTGTCGCAGATGAGGTTGTAACGGTTCGTGATGAAGTTGCCATTTCGGCACCCTCTCTAGAAACTATTCAAAACTCAGATAATGTTATTTCTAGTTCTAAGCCGACTGAAACATTTATTCTAAATCCTAGCAAGGAAATTATTGCTTTACCGATTGTGTCATTTGTCATATCTGGGGTGACAATTCTTTTAAGCCTAGTGCTCAAGTCGCCTTTGTTACTTTTGACTCTGTCTCTGGCTTCATTGACTTTAGGAATTGTGAGTTTAGCGGTTAACTTTAATAAGAAAAAGAAAATCCTGTCGATGATTGCTCTGCCACTAGCCGTAGGAGCCCTAGTTATCGCGACTAGTGTTGGAATTTATCATGCTACCGTAGAGAGGTTTGAAAGTATCGCTCAGAGCAGATTTGATGAGGATTGGGATTATGACGAAGAAGATTCTTTTGAAGAAGCGTTTGACGAGGAGTTTTATACTGATCCAGATGCGCCTTTTCGTTGGACAGAGGAAAAATTCAAATCCCTAAATTTTGAACCAGATACAATCACTTCAAGTATCACAGCAGACGAGCTTGTTGACAAATATGGAATGGCTAATAGGGGAACCTATTTAGATAATTATTTGACTCTTTCTTATAGTGATGAAACTGACAGTAAATATGTTGACCTATCTTTTTTTCAAAATGAATTAGGGGATTGGATGCTAAACCATGGCTATATGACAACTGAAGCGAAAGATATCAAAATAGTAGCCGAGGAGGATTATAACTCTACTTGGACCAAAGAAGAGTTTGATAAACTGATAGAAGGTGACTATGATCGGCTAGAGTTGGGCAATTCATGGAAAGATATCCTTTCAAAATATGGACAACCAACATTTGCTGAATACACATTGTCAAATTACGGAGATGGTTTTACCAAGGAGCTTAATCTTTATTACACCGATTGGTCAGCTGATGCAGGAAAATTATCTGATGTTAGCCTTACTTTCACGGAGAAAAATGGAGATTATTTTTTAACCTATAAGTATTCTGAATAAACGATATAAGAGATAAGCAACTTCTTTTAGAGAGCTTGTCTCTTTTTTTAGAAATCAGTGACCAATGAGCCTTCATTCCTCAAAACGAGAAAAACGTGATATAATAATGCTATGTCAAATACTCGAAAACAATCTAATAAACGTTCTACCAAACGTCAGACCAAGGCAGATTTCGAAAAAAGTCAGGCGACTAAACGACTGATAACAGCCGTTATTGTTGTCCTTTTTTCGATTTTTGCAGTCTTTCGTATTGGCATTTTTGGAACCACTCTTTACAATATTGGCCGCTTTTTTGTAGGAAGTCTAGCCTATCCAGTCTTTCTGTTTACCATGATCTATTTGATTGGCTTTAAGTTTTTTCATAAGATAGAAGGATTGGTTAGTGGTTTTGTGATTTTCATGATGGGGCTTTTGATGGAGTGGCATGCTTGGCTATTTACCATGAAGGCATTTGCTGGGAAAGCCGTTTTCAAGACAACACTTGGTCTTCTTGCTAAGGATATCTCAGCTTTTGAAGTCAAACACTTTGTCGGTGGAGGGATGCTTGGTGCGATTCTTTATGCCCCAGTTTCTTTCCTTGTCACCAATATTGGGACCTTCATGATTGGCACCCTATTCATTTTGCTAGGCCTGTTTTTGATGAGCCCTTGGGATGTCCATGACCTATCACAGTTTACTGCGCAAGCTTTTGAAAAATGGCAGAGCAATGCCGAGTTGAAACGCCAAGAACGCTTTGTCCGCCGCGAAGAAAAAAGACAGCAACAAGAAGCTGCCGCTCAAGAACAAGCTAGACTGGAAGAAGAAGCTCGTCTGGCAGAATTAGCTTACGATCCGGAAACGGGTGAAATCTTAGAGCCTGTTGATGGACAGGTGTCTAATCTACCTTATGAAGACGATTTTGAGCCAGAGATTTTAGGCTATCAATTAGACGAAGAGGTCTATGACATGGATCATCTGCTAGAGGAGGCTCCTCAAGAGTTGTCACAAGAAGCAGTGCCTGTCGAGGATGATGAGCCTGTGACGGTTGATTTTTCACCGAAAAAAGCAGCGCTCCTCTATCAATTACCAACGATTGATCTTTTTGCCCCAGATAAGCCGAAAAACCAAACGAAAGAAAAGTATATTGTCCGACAAAATATCAAAGTTTTAGAGGATACTTTTAGGAGCTTTGGTATCGAAGTCAAGGTGGAGCGGGCAGAAATCGGACCGTCAGTGACGCGCTATGAATTAAAACCAGCGGTGGGTGTTCGTGTTAACCGTATTTCAAACTTGGCTGACGATTTGGCCTTGGCTCTTGCAGCTAAGGATGTGCGTATTGAAGCCCCAATTCCAGGGAAATCTTTAGTGGGAATTGAAGTTCCGAATTCAGAGATTGCGACAGTTTCCTTCCGCGAATTATGGGAACAATCAGATGCCAAACCTGAAAATCTCTTAGAAATTCCACTTGGTAAAGCGGTGAATGGCACAGCTAAGTCCTTTGACCTTGCTAAAATGCCTCACCTTTTGGTCGCAGGCTCAACAGGTTCAGGGAAATCTGTTGCGGTCAATGGAATTATTTCGTCCATTCTCATGAAAGCCAGACCTGATGAAGTCAAATTTATGATGATTGACCCTAAAATGGTTGAATTATCAGTCTACAATGATATTCCCCACCTCTTAATTCCTGTCGTAACCAATCCACGTAAGGCAAGTAAAGCTTTGCAGAAAGTTGTTCAAGAAATGGAAAACCGCTATGAATTATTCAGTCATATCGGTGTGAGAAATATTGCAGGTTACAATGCCAAGGTAGCTGAGTACAACGCTTCTTCTCAAGAAAAACAAGTCCCCCTTCCCCTAATCGTGGTGATTGTCGATGAGTTGGCTGACTTAATGATGGTTGCCAGCAAGGAAGTGGAAGATGCTATTATTCGTCTAGGTCAGAAGGCGCGTGCAGCTGGTATTCATATGATTCTGGCAACGCAGCGACCATCAGTTGATGTTATCAGCGGTTTGATTAAGGCAAATGTCCCATCACGAGTGGCTTTTGCCGTGGCATCAGGAACAGATTCACGTACCATTTTAGGTGAAAATGGTGCTGAAAAACTGCTTGGTAGAGGAGATATGCTCTTCCATCCAATTGGAGAATCTGCCCCAATTCGCTTGCAAGGTTCGTTCATCTCCGATGACGATGTGGAACGAATTGTTAATTTTGTTAAAAATCAAGCAGAAGCTGACTATGATGAGTCCTTTGACCCTGGTGACGTTTCTGAAACAGATGGTGGTTTTGATGGAGAAGGCGGAGCTTCTGAGGGCGATCCTCTTTTTGCAGAAGCAAAAGCTATGGTTATTGAAACACAAAAAGCGAGTGCTTCAATGTTACAACGGCGTTTGCAAGTTGGCTTTAACCGTGCAACTCGTCTCATGGAAGAATTAGAAGAAGCAGGTGTTATCGGACCAGCAGAGGGAACGAAACCAAGAAAGGTATTAGAGCAATGAATTTAGACACTGTGCATCATGTCGCGATTATTGGAAGTAACTATGAGAAAACGCGACAATTTTACGTCGATTATTTAGGTTTTGAACAATTGGATGAACATATTCGTCCTGAAAAAAATGACATTCTTTTCAATGTGAAAAAAGGTCAGTTGACCTTAGAAATCTTTATCAAACCAGATGCACCGAAACGCCCTGCTATGCCCAATCCAGAACACACAGGCCTCCGTCATCTAGCCTTTAAAGTTGAAAGTGTCGAAACCTGTTTAGCAGAATTTGATCAATTAGGCATCCGCCACGAAGAACTACGCTATGATGATTTCGATGGAAAGAAAATGGCCTTCTTCTTTGATCCAGATGGCCTCCCCTTAGAAATTCATGAATAATGGCTTATTGCAGATCATAACCACCCGTCTAACGGGTGGTTTATTTGTTTCGAACTTACGGAGCGAGATGGACTAATACTTGTCCAAAATCAAAATTTACATTTTGAACCTCTAATATTATTGATAGACTACCGAACGAAGTGAGGCTAAAATGTTTCTTCCACTAGAAATAAGTATAAAAGTCTGTTCAGATGTCATTCTGAACAGACTTTTTAAAATGCAAAAACGGCAATAACCACAGCCAAATAGAAAAAGAAGCTGAAGATGAAGCTTAACCGCCAAAAGAATTTGAAAAAACGACGATAGGTAAAATTCTCCCTGCTTGTTTTAAACAACCAGAGTGACACTCCAATTGCTAAAAGGCTTAAAACAAGAAGATAATGAGGAAGGTAGGAGTGCACGAAAAATTTTTGAGAAACAATCACAATCTCGAACATAAAGACTGGTAGAGCTAAGTCAGCAAAATTGACCTTAAAACGCTCAAGACTAAAGAGTTTGACCAAAGCCAGTCCAAATAGTGGTGTTAAAAATAGAAAAGATAGGGCTAAAATTTTATAGAACATCATACTGCTATTGTACCTTTAATAGGCAGACTTGTAAAATATTTTCTTGTCCTTATGACTAAACTAGGTATGCTCTGTTTTTGGAAGAGAGGTATAATTGGTTCTAAAGATAAGCTGGAGTACCTTATTTTTACTTCGTTAGCCCAATTGCAAGGTCCACGATTGTTGCCTTTTAGTAGGAGAAAAATGTATGAATTTTCGGATTGAAACTTGTATTTTTCATGTTTTTTTTATATAATAAAAAAATATCAAGGGAGTAGCAGACGGGTCAGCCCGTGATTATGTCGTCATTACGAAATTAATTTCCGGCATAATCTTAAACCGCGAGACTTGTTTGGAATAAAACAGGTCTTTTTATTTTGAAAAGACCAAAGGAGGAGACGAAATGTCTAAGGAACAAAACCGTCAGGCGTATTATACGCAGACAGAGGAAGCTGTTCTTGAAGCTTTACAAACGTCTAAAAAAGGTTTGTCAGGTGAAGAAGCAGCTAAACGTTTGGCTACCTACGGCCATAATGAATTGGATGAAGGTGAGAAACGTACCATCTGGCAAAAATTCTTGGATCAATTCAAGGATTTGATGATCATCATCTTGCTTGTCGCTGCGGCACTTTCAGTTGTCACTGAAGGAACTGAAGGGTTAACAGATGCGATTATCATTCTTTTGGTAGTTGTCTTGAATGCTGCTTTTGGGGTTTACCAAGAGGGGCAAGCAGAAGCTGCTATTGATGCCCTTAAATCAATGTCAAGTCCAGTGGCACGTGTTCGCCGTGATGGTCACGTCACAGAAGTAGACTCAAAAGACCTTGTACCTGGTGATATTGTTATGCTTGAAGCAGGTGATGTGGTACCAGCAGATATGCGCTTGTTAGAAGCTGCTTCGCTTAAAATTGAAGAAGCTGCTCTTACAGGGGAATCTGTGCCAGTTGAGAAAAACTTGGCTGTAACGCTTGCTGAAGATGCAGGTCTTGGTGACCGTGTGAATATGGGTTACCAAAACTCAAACGTCACTTACGGACGTGGTATCGGTGTTGTTACAAACACTGGTATGTACACAGAAGTTGGTCACATTGCGAGCATGCTTGCTAATGCTGAAGAGACTGACACACCACTTAAACAAAACTTGCACCACTTATCTAAAGTCTTGACATATGCTGTGCTTGTTATTGCTGCAATTACATTTGTGGTTTCTGTATTTGTCCGTGGTGAGAAGCCACTTGATTCATTGATGACTGCGGTAGCTCTTGCGGTAGCTGCTATTCCTGAAGGACTTCCAGCAGTTGTTACCATCGTTCTTTCAATGGGAACACAAGTTCTTGCGAAACGTAACTCAATCATTCGTCAATTACCAGCGGTTGAAACACTTGGTTCAACAGAAATCATTGCATCAGATAAAACTGGTACCTTGACAATGAACCAAATGACAGTTGAAAAAGTTTACTACAACGGTCAAGTCTTTGATGCTGCAGATGATATCGCAGATGACAATATGACCCTTCGTGTCATGAACTTTGCCAACGATACAAAAGTTGACCAAAACGGCAAACTTATCGGTGACCCAACGGAAACAGCTCTTGTTCAATTTGGTTTTGACCACGCTTTCGATGTGCGTGATGCCTTGAAAGCTGAACCACGTGTGGCTGAATTACCATTTGACTCAGATCGTAAATTGATGTCAACGATTCATAAGTTGGCAGACGGACGTTACTTGGTTGCTGTTAAAGGTGCGCCAGATCAATTGTTGAAACGTGTGACACAAATTGAAGAAAACAGTACTGTTCGTCCGATTACAGATGCGGATAAAGATGCGATTCTTTCAACCAATAAATCTCTTGCCAAAGAAGCGCTTCGTGTCCTTATGATGGCTTACAAATACGAGTCAGAAATTCCAACGCTTGAAACAGAAGTTGTGGAAAATGGTCTTGTCTTTGCTGGTTTGGTAGGGATGATTGACCCAGAACGTCCAGAAGCAGCGCAAGCCGTTGCCGTTGCTAAGGAAGCTGGTATCCGTCCAATTATGATTACTGGTGACCACCAAGATACAGCGGAAGCTATTGCCAAACGTCTTGGAATCATTGATCCTAATGATACAGAAGACCATGTCTTCACTGGTGCTGAACTCAATGAATTGACGGATGAAGAATTCCAAAAAGTCTTCAAACAGTATTCAGTTTATGCGCGTGTATCGCCTGAGCACAAGGTTCGTATCGTTAAAGCATGGCAAAATGAAGGTAAAGTCGTTGCCATGACTGGTGACGGTGTAAACGACGCACCGTCATTGAAAACAGCTGATATCGGTATCGGTATGGGTATTACAGGTACAGAAGTATCTAAAGGAGCTTCTGACATGGTCCTTGCGGATGATAACTTTGCGACCATCATCGTTGCCGTTGAAGAAGGACGTAAGGTCTTCTCAAATATTCAAAAAACTGTTCAATACTTGCTTTCAGCTAACATCGCTGAAGTGTTGACAATTTTCCTTGCTACCTTGTTTGGTTGGGATGTTCTTGAGCCAGTTCACCTTCTTTGGATTAACTTGGTAACAGATACCCTTCCAGCGATTGCGCTTGGTATGGAACCTGCTGAGCCAGGTGTCATGAAACACAAACCTCGTGGACGTAACTCAAGCTTCTTCTCAGGTGGTGTTCTTGGTGCCGTAGCTTACCAAGGCTTGATGCAAGGTGCCCTTGTACTTGGTGTCTATGGTTATGCTATCGCGAACCCAGTTCACGTTGGTGACTACCATGCCATCCACGCAGATGCCCTTACAATGGCTTATGCAACGCTTGGATTAATTCAGTTAGTGCATGCTTTCAACGTTAAGTCAGTTTACCAATCTGTCTTTACCGTTGGTCCATTTAAAAACAAAATGTTTAACTGGGCAATTATTGGCTCACTCTTACTGCTTGTAGCCACTCTAACAGTACCATTCTTAGAAAAAATCTTCCACGTGTCTCACCTTGATTTGAGCCAATGGTTGGTTGTTCTTATTGGTAGTTTCTTAGCCTTTGTCATTGTTGAAATTGTGAAAGCTGTTCAGCGTGCCCTTGGACACGATGAAAAAGCCATTTAACACAATATGAAAATGGAAAGTCTCGACACTGTTCGAGGCTTTTTCTTGTTCTTATAAAGCAACATTTTTCAGAGAAATTTCGGTAAACCATTGTTAATTATTGAAAAATAAACAGAAATGCGTGAAAATGTTTTATTGTTATTAAAACTCTTGACAAACAAAGAAAACGCTTGCATAATAATGGTGTAATATTAAGATTGGAGACATCTATGTCTAAGAAAAATAAATTTGTTGATAAAAAAGTAACTGGTTTTAGAATGTGGAAATCGGGTAAGAAATGGTTGTTTGGAGCTAGTGTTCTTACGGCAATTAGTTTTGCAATAGGAATGCAAACGGTTTCTGCAAATGATGCAGCAGTGGATTCTATAACAATCGATCAATCACAGCCATCCGCAGTTGAGGTCAGTAATGCTTCTGCTGGACAAGAAGAACCCGTAACTTCAGTATCTGAAACCGAAACGATTCCTGCAGTTTCATCCCAATCAGATTCAGAAGTAACTGGTATAGAAATAACACCTAAAGACAATTCAAGGGAAGGAAACTCAGCACCAGTATCGGAAGAAGAATCTACTCCTAAACCAAGAACTGCTCGGTCGGTTTCAACTACTGAATCTGTAGAAGCTCCAGAGGAAGTTACTATTGAGCAGTTTGTCGAAAAGAAACCAGTGACAATTCATTTTGAGACAGATGCACAAGGACCTTATGGAGTCTGGACTTGGGAAAGTGGCCCGGATGGTAAATTTACTCCAATGGCTTTTAATGGTAGTAAACACGAAGCTACTTTGCAAGCTAATAAAGATAAGACTTATATTAATTATATTGTTGCCAAAGCAAAAGATAATGGTGAACCTGATTGGAACAATAAACAAACCAGCAACATGGTTGCCACTGTCAATGAGTTTGCTGATACCCATGTCTATATTGGTAAAGATAAAAAAAATAATCAAGGGGTTTCTCAAAGTTGGTATTCACAAGTTTCTGCCCAAGATCCAAAATTTGATGAAACTTACGCCTATATTGATAAAATTGTCAATCCAAACAAACCTGATAACTTTGAAACTGTTGGTAAGGCAGGAAGACTTGGTGCAACTTTAAATGAAGATGGTAAAACAGCTAAGATTAATCTTTGGGCACCAACTGCTAAAACAGTTAAGGTAAATTTTTATCAATCATCAACAGACCCAAAATCAGATAAACTAGCCACAGTTGCTATGACTAGAGGTACTGATGTTGATAGCAGTGACTATAAAAATAATACTATTGGTGTCTGGTCACTTGAAATAAATGAAGCATTTTTGAAGCAATACAAACTTGAAACTGCCGAAATGCTGTCTTATGATTATGAGCTAGAAATTCCAAATGCTTACTTTATTCAAGCTGAAGAACATAAAAAAGAAGTTAGCACAGGCAAGTGGGAAAGAGCATATTATAAATACCGTAACTCTGTTACTGGTGAATTATTAAATGGGCCAGACTATCAGGTAGGTAAAGAGACTAAAAAAACTATTTTAGGGGATAATGAAGCTAAGTGGGAGGAAATTGCTGCCTTCTATGCTAGTGGAAAAATTGAGCGTGATGATAAGGGTGAGATTGTTCCTCAAAAACAAGTTTATCAAACCGTTAAAACTCAGGACCCTTATTCAGTCGGCGTTGTTCAAAATGGTTCTCGTTCAGTCATTTTAAATCCGAGTAAGTATGGTAGTAAGGTAACTCAAGGAAATGCCAAGAGAGTTTCTTCTTTATCTGAATTGAGTGTTATGGAAATTGATGTTCGAGATTTTTCAATTGATCCAAAATCGGGTGTTGATAAGGAAAAACGAGGCAATTTCTTAGGTCTTATTCAAGAGGGGACAAAAAACGGCAATCAAATGACTGGACTTGACTACCTTAAATATACAGGTGTTAAATATGTTCAAGTGATGCCAGTTAATGATTTCCAAACAGTTCCAGAATTGGATAAAGGGGATGAAAAAGATAGCGAAATAGCGGGCGCTGAAGAAGATGGTGTCCATAACAATCAGCAAAACTGGGGCTATGATCCTAAAAACTATAATGTTCCTGATGGTTCTTATTCAAGTGATCCAAGTAAACCAGAAGTTCGTATTCAAGAGCTAAAAGAAATGATAAATGGTCTCCATAAAGCTGGCATTAATGTGGTCTTGGACGTGGTCTATAATCACCTCTACCATGGTCAAGAAAATCCATTTGAATGGACTGTTCCAGGATACTATTATGCTGTTAATGGCGATGGTGCTATGAATAATGATGTCGGCGTTGGAAATGCCGTTCGATCAAATTCTCGCATGCTGCGCCAATTCATTGTTAATTCTGTTGTGTACTGGGCGACAGAATATGGTATTGATGGTTTCCGTTTTGATGCCATGAGTGACCTTGATACCAAGACATTGTCTGATGTCCGCACAGCTTTGGACAAAATTGATAAAAAAATCGTCACCTATGGCGAAGGTTGGGATAGTATGGGAAATTATCTCAAAGGAGAAGGTGACGAGGTTAAGGCCAGTATTGGTAACGCTATAAAATTACCAGAATATGGTTTCTTTGATGCAACTGGACGCGATGCTATTGCAGGATCTCAATATAATGATAATGGCGGAGCTAAAGGATTTGTGAATAGCGAATCAAATTATAAAACTAATAACAATAAAGATAAACAGTTAGACCAAGTTACTAAGAGTTTACTTGGTGGATTGGATCAAAAATATGCTAATCCATCACAACAATTGAACTATGTTGAAGTACATGATGGGAAAACCTTATACGATTTGTTGAAAAAATACAATGAATCAGATGATGATGCTAAACTGAAAAATCGTGTTCAATTAGCCACAGCCATGAGTGCTTTGTCTCAAGGAATCCATTTCTCACAAATGGGTCAAGAATTTGCTCGTACTAAAAATCATAAGCATAATACTTATAATGCGGGCGATGTTTACAACAAGATTGATTGGGAACTTGTCGGTAAAAATCCTGACATGGTTAACTTCTATAAAGCTTTGGTAGCCTTTAGAACTCAGGAACCTCTGATGCACTTAACTGATTATAAGGATATCAATGGCAAAGACAATAGAACTCCTAAGATGGTTATTACCAATGCACAGGATAATTCTGGAATTATTACTTATGAATTACGTGGTGATAAAGGTGGTAAATATGTGGTTGTTTTTAATAATAACACCTCGCCAGATCATGGTGGACGTCTGACATTAGGTGGCCAGGAGTCATGGTACTATGGTGGCAAATTAGACCAGCAACCATTAAATCCAGAGGGGAACCGTGGTCAAATCAATGAAAAGAATGATTTTACAAATGCTTTTGTTGTCCTAAGTAATTCTAAAGGACTTTATGACAAGATTGGACAAACAGTTGGCACAGAAACTGTTACGCTAGACCATCTTTCTGCTACAATTTTCTATATACCTGCAGAACCAAAATTGTCGGAAATTAAAACATCCAAACAGACCATTACTTATGTAGATAAAAAGGGAACTCCTTTAACTGACGTCCCTGCTAAAGAGCGTAAAGTTTCCTTTGTGACAGTGACTAAGCAAGATCCAAACTTCAAGTTTACGTTTGAAAAATCACAACTGACTACAAAGGAAAATGATCTCGGACATAAACAAAATATTCTAACTGGCTTACGTGATAATGCAGAAGTAACCTATGCTTATTATGCTGAAGACTTAAATGGAAATCCTGTTGAAGTTAGTGAAAAGCCATCTTTGGATGCCAAAGGAGTGCCGGTTAGTGAATCTAAGAATATCATTTGGAAATTAGCTAGCGAAGCTGGTGGTTTTGTTAAAGGGGCGACGGATTCTCAATTGCCAATGGGTTATACTAATAATGAGAATGAATGGTTAAATAAAATTCGTTATTACCTTACGTCTGTATCCCATCCAAATGTTAAAGGATATAAGGTAGTAGATATTTCCCCGGAATCGTCTGGCGATTTAAATGAAGTAAAAATACTTCCATTATCAATTGTAAACAATCAAGACATTAAAGTCACTTACGCTAAGCAAAGCCGAGCAATCATTGTTTCCAAAGCAGATCCAGAGAATGATTTGCAAGATGTAGACAAAGTACCATCATATGGCTACTTTGTGGATGGTTATGACGGTAAAGATATTGTTTTCGATGATAAATTAATTAAATTAGATCGACTTGGTTACACCTACACGGTTAATGGGAAATCAACACTTGCTGAAGCTGTCGCAGCTACTCCAAATTTTGGAGAAGAAAATCGAGTGTTTGAGGTTCTATACACACCAAATGATGCTAAGGTAAAGGTAGAATTTATTGATGTTGACAATGGAAATGCTGTTGTTGCTCATAATGAGATTGCTGGTAAGGTTGGTGAACAATTCAAAGTAACTACTACTACTGACTTAGTTGACAAAGCTAAATATGACATTCTAGAAGGTCAATTTGATAAAGAAAAGTTACATTACTTTGATAAAGTTGATGATACAGATGCGATTAGTCAAGTTATCAAAGTAATGTTGGCACATAAGCATGAGATTCGTCAAATAGAGACAATTAATCGTGTTATTTATAAAGGTGTTCCAAATCAGCACCCAAAAGAAACAGTGGTGACTTGGACGGTTGATAAAGATTTAGTCACTAATGTAGTAACTTATAAACCGCATCAAGATAAGACAGTGATTGAAACACCAGAAATTGAAAATTATCATGCAGATGAAAAATCTATTGTTTTTGAAAATTCCACTGGTGTTGTCCAACCTATGGATCAAACTAAGGAAGTTGTATATAAAGCAATCAAACCGTTGATGACGTTAACCCCAGCCTTTATCCCAATGAAGAAATTAACGCCAGCAACAGTACCAATGAAGGAATTGGAACCATCGTTCAGACCGTTAACGCCATTGACGCCAGCGACAGTACCAATGAAGGAATTGGAGCCATCGTTCAGACCGTTAATGCCATTAACGCCAGCAACAGTGCCAATGAAAGAACTGGAACCATCATTCAGACCGTTAACAAAATTAACGCCAGCAACAGTGCCAATGAAGGAATTGGAACCATCGTTTAGACCGTTAACACCATTGACGCCAGCGACAGTACCAATGAAGGAACTGGAACCATCGTTTAGACCGTTAACGAAATTAACCCCAGCAACAGTGCCAATGAAAGAACTGGAACCATCATTCAGACCGTTAACGCCATTAACGCCAGCGACAGTACCAATGAAGGAACTGGAACCATCGTTTAGACCGTTAACGAAATTAACCCCAGCAACAGTACCAATGAAGGAACTGGAACCAGCATTTAGACCGCTAACAAAATTGGAACCAGCACAACGAATAGAAACATTAAAAGTTGAAGCGTTGATACAACCTGAGAAACCTGAGTTGTTCCTACCGGAGGATTTCAAATCAGAAACATTATCTCAGTTATCTGAATCAAAAGGACCTCTCTCAAATACCTCAGAAGTTGAAGTGTTGGTACAATCTGAAATTCTATCAGAAAATTCAAGAAACTCAGATATAACAGTGATGTCGCTAGAGGTCACTAATTCAGCTAAAAGCTCCTTATCTTCAAAAGAAGATACGAGTGTATTGTTACCAAAAACAGGTGAAGAAGAGCAGTTATACCTCACAATGTTAGGTGGTCTACTTTTCACCCTTGCAATGGCTGGTGTTGGGATCTCTGATAAATCTAAGAAGGTTAATGATTAGTTGATTAATGTCTTCGAGATAGTTAGATATTTGAGGGAAATAGTGATAATACTCATCCAAAATCAAAATTAGCATTTTAGAACCACTAATATCATTGATAGACCACCGAACGAAGTGAGGTTAACATGTTTCTTTCGTTATAGTGGTATTCTTATCAAGAGTAAACTCTTGATAAGAACGGATTTTTTGAGACCTAGGCTCAAAAAATAGCAATGAAACTCCGTAGGAGGTTTTGACGCTGAATTCTTCAGCTTCATTTCCCACCTCCAAAGGTCTCCCAGACCTTTGGAGCGTCCGCACTTTTTAGAAAGAAACAAAAAGTAATTTTTGATTTTTGTTAAGTATAAATATCCTTCTACCTATCATCATCTCATGCACAGCAAAAACACCCTAAGGCAAGTAACATTGCTTCGGGGTGCTTTTGTTTTTATTATTCTGACAATGAAAAAATTGTCATAGATTTCTCAAATTCTCTTGCTAGATTTTCTTTAAGGTATTGCTTAAAATCCTCGCGTTTTTTGACAAGATTGTAACGTTTAGAGAGGTTCCAAGTGCCGGTAGGATTGAGGTGAGCATGTTTATTGACAAACTCAATAGTCAAGTCCCATTCACGAATGTAGCCAAGGGGTCTAGAATGGTATCTAATATCATCAATAACTTGTGTGCCATAAGAGCGGTGAGCATGACCGAAGACAACATCAGTGACAGGAAATGTTGTAAAAATATCATGAAACCGTTGGCTACCTAAAAAGGCATTAAAAGGTTTAAATGTTTCATGGGTCATGGTGAATAAGCTGTGCGGTACGAAATGCATGGCTAGAATGATGGGTTTGGTTTGCTGAGAGAGAATAGCTTCTAACCGTTGATAGATTTGTTCACTCATCTCCTTATCAGACAAGGGGCGTTTTAAGCGTCTATCAAACCAAAAAATATTCTTGAAAGATAGATTTTCTGACTCGGTTTTATCAGAAGAGAAGGAGTAATCATACCATCCGTGAAAAGTAGTGAAAACCTTGTCACCCAAGTCATAACTTTGGAAATCAGTTGCTTCAATTTCTGCCTCTGTTAAATCCAGCATGTCATGATTTCCGAGATTGTAAGTTACCTTAAAATGCTCTGCCATTTTTTCAAGAAAAGGAAGGGAAATCGTATGGTGATGGTTTGAAATATCACCTGCAAGATGTAACCAAGAGATATTTTGAGTTTTCAGTGTCTGAATGAGTGTGTCAACTTCAAAGTCGCCGAATTGATTGAGATCAATGTGCAAGTCACTCATAATTGCAAGTTTTGTCATGTCTCAATTGTAGCATAAAAAAGATTGGAGAGCACATCCCCAATCTTACGGTCTAATAATAGAGTAATTCTTTTGGTGTCTTCGTAAATACTTCAAAGCCTGATTTAGTGACATGGCCACAGTCTTCAATGCGCACGCCAACTTTACCAGGAATGTAGATACCTGGTTCCACTGAGAAGCACATGCCTTCTTGAATAATCATGTCATTGCCAGCCATAATTGATGGAAACTCATGGACATCCATCCCAATTCCGTGGCCGAGACGGTGGTTAAAATATTCTCCGTAACCAGCTTTTTCAATAACAGAACGTGCAGCTGCATCAACTTCGCTAGCTGTAACACCTGGTTTGATAAAGTCTTGGGCAGTAAGCTGCGCTTCTAAACAAAGATTATAGATATCTTGTTTAAATTGATCAGGTTTACCAACAGCAACAGTACGCGTCATATCGCTCATATAACCATTCGCTGCGATGCCAAGGTCAAATAATAGCAGAGCATCGTTTTCGAGTTTGTTATTGGCGGGAATGCCGTGCGGATTAGCCGCATTGTCCCCGGTCAATACCATAGTTTCAAAACTCATGCCGTAACCAAGACGTTTCATGCCAAATTCGATTTCAGCGATAATGTCTGTCTCCGTTTTATCAAGCGAAATGGCTTCAAAACCAAGTTGAACAGCTTTGTCAGCTAAATCACCTGCGAAGAACATTTTTTCAATTTCATCGGCAGATTTAATGAGGCGCATCTGTTGGACAAGAGGCGTCAAGTCGCTAAACTCACCAGAAAAAACAGATTGAAGCCCCTTGAATTTTGTGACGTTTAGGCTATCAAATTCCACAGCAACTTTTGGAAAATCAGTTTTAGGAAGGACAGCTTTGATTTTTTCCCATGGATTTTCTGAGTCTTGATAGCCTACAACTGGAAAGTCCACAGTTTGCTCAGCTCTTGTCACATCTAAGGCTGGTAAAAAGAGAAGTGGGCTTTTATCAGCAAATAAGAAAAGGTACATATGGCGCTCATGTGGATCAGCAAAATAGCCAGTCAAATAATTGATGGTCACAGGATCAGAAAGTACAGCGGCATAAAGGTCGTGAGTTTCTAAGCGCTTAATGAGGTCTGTTATTTTAGACATAATATTCTCCTTTGATTCTATAGTAACTTATCTCTATTCTATGCCAAATTGCTAAAAAATCAAGTCTTTTCTGAAAAAGAGGGGAAATGTTAAGCACAAAAAGTGTTTTTTTAAACATTTTTTCAAAAAAATTCGTCTTATTGCTTGAAAGTGTTTACAAAAGGTGCTAAAATAAAATGAAAACGATATTTTCATATAGAAAGGACATTCATATGAGTACAGATGATACAATTACGATTTATGACGTTGCCCGTGAAGCCGGTGTTTCCATGGCTACAGTCAGTCGTGTTGTTAATGGAAATAAAAACGTTAAAGAAAATACGCGCCAAAAAGTTTTAGAAGTGATTGCCCGTTTGGACTATCGTCCTAATGCGGTTGCTCGTGGTTTGGCTAGCAAGAAAACGACGACAGTTGGTGTTGTTTTACCTAACCTTGCTAATTCTTACTTCTCGATTTTGGCAAAAGGGATTGATGATATTGCTGCGATGTACAAGTACAATATTGTCCTTGCCTCAAGTGACGAAGATGATGAAAAAGAAGTAGCTGTTGTTAACACGCTTTTCGCTAAGCAAGTTGACGGTATTATCTTTATGGGAAATCATCTTACAGATAAGATTAGAGCTGAATTTTCACGCTCACGAACACCAGTTGTATTGGCTGGAACTGTTGACTTGGAGCACCAATTGCCTAGCGTTAATATTGATCACAGTGCGGCGATCACAGACGGTGTCAATGTGTTGGCAAAACGTCATAAACAAATCGCATTCATCTCAGGACCACTTATTGACGACATCAATGGCAAAGTGCGTCTTTCTGGTTATAAAGAAGGTCTTTCTAGCAATGGACTAACTTTTGATGAAGGTCTAGTTTTTGAAGCAAATTATAGATACAAAGAAGGCTTCGCTTTAGCACAACGTGTTCTTAACGCAGGTGCTACCGCAGCTGTTGTTGCTGAAGACGAATTGGCTGCCGGTCTTTTAAATGGTCTCTTTGAAGCAGGTAAATCAGTGCCAGAGGATTTTGAAATCATCACAAGTAACGATTCGCCGATTGTGCAATACACACGCCCTAACATGACCTCTATTAGCCAACCGATCTATGATTTGGGAGCAGTAGCCATGCGCATGTTAACAAAAATCATGAACAAAGAAGAATTGAATCAAAAAGAAATCCTTTTAAAACATGGTCTTAAAGAACGTGGCACAACAAAAGGTCTTTAAACTGAAAAAGATAATATGAAGCAGGAGAGAACCTATACGACAAGGTTCTTTTCTTATTGCTAAATAGCGTGGTAAGCCTAGGGTGGCGTTTTACTTTTAATTTAAAAAAAGCTATAATAACAAGTATGAGCGAAAAGTCATTACGTGTTAATATGTTGAGTTCTAGTGAAAAAGTTGCAGGGCAAGGGGTCTCTGGTGCTTATCGCGAGTTGCTGCGTTTGCTTAAACGAGAGGCGCAAAAAGAGCTTATCATTACAGAAAATCAGTTTGTTCAGGCTGATATTACCCATTATCATACGATTGATCCCTTATTTTACCTGTCTACGTTTTTCAAAAAAAGAGTCGGGCGTAGGGTAGGGTATGTTCATTTTCTTCCTGAAACTTTGGAGGGAAGCCTCAAAATGCCTCGTCTTTTCCAGAAGGTTTTGGGGAAATACGTGACCTCATTTTATAACCGTATGGATCACCTTGTCGTCGTTAATCCGACTTTTATTGATGATTTGGTTGCCTTTGGCATTGCGCGTGACAAAATTAGCTACATTCCTAATTTTGTGAATAAGGAAAAGTGGTATCCGTCTACGGTTGAAAAAAGGCAGAGCACGAGACGTGAATTTGGAATCAAGGACGATGATTTTGTTGTCTTGGGAGCGGGTCAAGTCCAAAAGCGTAAGGGAATTGATGATTTTGTAACCCTAGCTGAGCAATTGCCTCACATTACCTTTATCTGGGCAGGTGGTTTTTCATTTGGTGGTATTACAGATGGCTACGATCAGTATAAGAAAATCATGGAAAATCCCCCAACAAATGTGATTTTCACAGGTATTGTTGAAGCGGATAAGATGCGTGACTTGTATGCGGCGACAGATGTGTTTTTATTACCAAGCTATAATGAACTATTTCCAATGACTATCTTAGAAGCAGCAAGTTGTGGAGCGCCTATCGTGTTGCGTGATTTAGAACTTTACAAAGTGATTCTTGAGGGCTCTTACGCAGCGGCCAAAGATGTTTCTAGCATGAAAAACATTATCGATGACTTGTCACGTAATAGCACCGCTTTGTCCCGATTAAAAGAAAAATCTGGACAGATTTCAGTGAATTACTCTGAGGAGAAACTTTTGCAGGTATGGATTGACTTTTATCAAAATCAGGCAAAAGTGAAGTAGAAATAGGAGAAGTAAATGCGGATAGGATTATTTACAGATACATATTTTCCACAGGTCTCAGGTGTCGCTACGAGCATTAGGACGCTAAAAGAGGAGTTGGAAAAATCTGGTCATGAGGTCTACATTTTTACGACCACAGATAAAAATGTCAAGCGCTATGAGGATCCAACGATTATTCGCCTTCCTAGTGTGCCTTTTATTTCCTTTACCGATCGTCGGATTGCCTACCGCGGGGTTATGTCTTCTCTCAAAATCGCTAAGAGTTATAAATTGGATATTATTCATACGCAAACGGAGTTTAGTTTGGGGCTTTTGGGAAAAATGATTGGCAGAGCCTTGAAAATCCCTGTGGTGCATACCTATCATACGCAGTATGAGGACTACGTTGGCTACATTGCCAAGGGAAAACTCATTCGTCCGAGCATGGTCAAATACATTGTCAGAGGTTACCTCAGTGACCTTGATGGTGTGATTTGTCCAAGTCGCATTGTCCTTGAACTTTTAGATGATTATGACGTTAAAATTCCGAAGCGGATTATCCCAACAGGCATTAATTTAGACCGTTTTGTTCGTGATGATATCTGTGAAGCTGATTGTCAAGTGCTCAGAGAAACATTAGGCATTTCTCCAACGGAAACCATGTTGCTAAGTGTGTCACGTGTTTCTTCTGAGAAAAATATCCAAGCGGTCCTTCGTAGTCTTCCAGAAGTTTTGTCGGAAAATAGTGATGTCAAATTAGTGGTCGCAGGTGATGGTCCTTATTTAGAGACTTTGAAAACACAGGCTAAAGCATTAGGGATTACCGATCATGTGATCTTTACAGGAATGATCAGCCCAGATGAGGTAGCCCTCTATTACAAAGCCTGTGACTTCTTTATTTCAGCTTCTACTAGTGAGACTCAAGGACTAACGTATTTGGAAAGTTTAGCTAGTGGACGTCCGATTATTGCTCATGGCAATCCTTATTTGGATGATTTGATTGATCATAAGGCTTTTGGTACCTTATATTATCACCCGTCAGACCTAGGTTCAGCCATTCTAGACGCTATCATTGATACACCAAAACTGACGAAAAAACAGTTGGAAGAAAAACGCTCTGCTATTTCTGCAGAACACTTTGGAAAGATGATCTATCAATTTTACTTGGATGTCATCATTTCAAAAAGCACCCAAACTGCCAGAAAACGAGAGAAATTATCGCTGACAGTTGATAAAAATGGTGGGGAAACTAAGTTGCTTATAGAGTCAGAACAACGTTCTTTTCCAGAACGTCTTACTAAGAATACGGCTCAAGTTGTCAAAGCTCCGTTAAAATTAGTCAGAGGTATTCGAAACTTTTTAGATTAAAAGGCTTTCAAAACAACTTTAGGGTTGAAATTTCATTGAAAGTTGCTATAATACTTGGTAGAGACTTATCACTTGTAGGAAATCTTTGAGAGAGCTTGCGGGAGCTGGAAAGCAGGCAGAGGATACAAGTTGACACTACTCGGTATGATTTTATGCAAACATAAAAGGGTGGTTCCCTTATCGCCAAACATGAGGTCTATGATAAGCTTTTTTGTCATAGATAAATGAAGGTGGAACCACGTTGCGACGTCCTTTTACAGGATGTCGCTTTTGTTTTTGAAAGGAGAGGAAAATGGATCAGACGATTATTCAACGCTGTCAAGCGATTCGAAAGGCTTATCATGAGCTTGAAATCAAGCATCATGGTAAAGCATGGTCAATTGAAGAAGATTTATTAGCACTGTCCAATGACATTGGGAATCTGAACCGCTTGGTGATGACCAGAAAAGGACGTTATTATGATGAGACGCCTTATCATTTGGAGCAAAAATTAGCTGAAAACATTTGGTGGTTGATTGAGCTAGCAGGGCGCTTGGAAGTTGATATTGCTCAAGAAGTTGAGTCCTTTTTAACCGCCAAAGAAAAACAACTTAGTATTAAAAAATAATAAAAGAAAGGAATAGGGTAGCCGTATTTGGTGTAACTGAATACGGGCTAGGGACGGCTGCAAAAAGATAAACATGCCCTAGATGCAAGCATCGTCAGTCAGTTTTCTATTTTGCTATTGTTCCATTAACGCCCTTTATATCTTAACTATGATTAACATTACTTTCCCAGATGGTGCAGTTCGCGAATTTGAATCTGGTATCACTACTTTTGAAGTTGCCCAATCTATCAGCAACTCTCTAGCTAAAAAAGCTTTGGCTGGTAAATTCAATGGCAAATTGATTGACACAACGCGTGCCATCACAGAAGACGGTAGTCTTGAAATTGTGACACCTGACCACGAAGATGCTCTTGATATTCTTCGTCACTCAGCAGCTCACTTATTTGCGCAAGCTGCTCGCCGTCTCTTCCCAGACATTAAATTGGGTGTTGGTCCAGCCATTCAAGATGGTTTTTACTACGACACTGACAATGCTGCTGGTCAAATTTCAAACGAAGACCTTCCTCGCATTCAAGAGGAAATGGCTAAAATTGTCAAAGAAAACTTCCCATCTGAACGTCGTGAAGTGACTAAAGCAGAAGCTTTGGAAATCTTTGCTAACGACCCTTATAAATTGGAATTGATTCAAGAACACTCAGAAGATGAAGGTGGTTTGACCATCTATACGCAAGGTGAGTATGTTGACCTTTGCCGTGGCCCACACGTCCCATCAACTGGCCGTATCCAAGTCTTTGAATTGCTCAATGTTGCAGGTGCTTACTGGCGTGGAAATTCAGATAACAACATGATGCAACGTGTTTATGGTACTGCTTGGTTTGACAAAAAAGACCTTAAAAAATACCTTCAAATGCGTGAAGAGGCGAAAGAACGTGACCACCGTAAACTTGGTAAAGAACTTGATCTTTTCATGATTTCTCAAGAAGTTGGTCAAGGGTTGCCATTCTGGTTGCCAAACGGTGCGACTATCCGCCGTACCTTGGAACGTTACATCACTGATAAAGAATTAGCGTCAGGTTACCAACACGTTTACACGCCACCAGTAGCATCTGTTGAACTTTACAAGACTTCAGGTCACTGGGAGCACTATCAAGAAGATATGTTCCCAACTATGGACATGGGTGATGGGGAAGAGTTTGTTCTTCGTCCAATGAACTGTCCGCACCACATCCAAGTCTATAAAAACAATGTCCGTTCATACCGTGAATTGCCAGTTCGTATTGCTGAGCTTGGTATGATGCACCGCTATGAAAAATCAGGTGCCTTAACAGGATTGCAGCGTGTGCGTGAGATGACCTTGAATGATGGACACATTTTCGTGACACCAGAGCAAATCCAAGAAGAGTTCCAACGCGCGCTTCAGTTGATTATTGACGTTTACGAAGACTTCAACTTGACGGATTACCGTTTCCGCTTGTCATACCGTGACCCAGAGGACAAAGAGAAATACTATGACAATGACGAGATGTGGGAAAATGCGCAGGCTATGCTGAAAGCTGCCCTCGATGACATGGGTGCTGAATACTTTGAAGCAGAAGGCGAAGCAGCCTTCTACGGACCTAAATTGGACATTCAAGTGAAAACAGCGCTTGGAAACGAAGAGACCCTTTCAACTATCCAATTGGACTTCTTGCTTCCAGAGCGTTTTGATTTGAAATACATCGGTGCAGATGGTGAAGAACACCGTCCAGTTATGATTCACCGTGGGGTTATCTCAACGATGGAGCGCTTCACAGCTATCTTGATTGAGACTTACAAAGGAGCTTTCCCAACTTGGTTGGCACCTAACCAAGTAACGGTCATCCCAATCTCAAACGAAGCTCACATTGACTACGCTTGGGAAGTTGCCAAAGAGCTTCGCAACCACGGTATTCGTGCGGATGTTGATGAGCGCAACGAGAAAATGCAATACAAGATCCGCCAAAGTCAAACAAGCAAGATTCCTTACCAATTGATTGTTGGTGACAAGGAAATGGCAGACCGTGCGGTCAACGTGCGTCGCTATGGTAAGAAAGAAACTCACACTGAGTCCCTCAACGAATTCGTCCAAACAATCCTTGCAGACATCGCGCGTAAATCACGCCCAGACGCAGAGTAATAAGATAGAGGTTGGGCAAGACATCCATGATGGCTCCGCCCTCACCCACAGAATAATGAAAACGAACATAAAGCCCTTACTAGGTGTATAATCTTAGTGAGGGCTTTGTGGTTGACGAGTTAATGATGTTATTCATCGAGGGCAAAACTGATCCACTCTACTGACGAGCACCCCAAAATATGCGATAGGCATGAGTATAAAAATACGACTAAAATTTGGTAGACAAGCTCTCTAATTTTTAGAAGGAGGGAATTATCATGGATGTTCTCTATCAATCTTGTGCAGGTATTGATGTCCATCAAGCCAATATTGTCGTCTGTATCCTACATGGACCACTCACCTCAACTCGTCCAAAGCGTGAGATGGCTACATTTGATACAACGACTAAAGGCCTACGTGATTGCCACGATTTTCTCAGCCAATTTCATGTGGAAGCTGTGGGCATGGAAAGCACAGGTGTCTATTGGCGACCTGTATGGCATGCTCTCTGTGATGACTTCGAGTTGATACTCGCTCAACCAGCTCATATGAAGGCCATCCCAGGTCAGAAAACCGACAAGAAGGATGCTCACTGGATTGCCAAATTAACACGGATTGGTCTGCTTCCTCGGAGTTTCGTTCCCGATGAAACCATTCAAGAATTGAGGGAGTTGACCAGACAACGAAAACATTATGTGGAAAGTCGTAATCGAGAAACCAATCGTATCCATAAAATTCTTCAGTCAGGTGGTATTAAGCTAACAACCTATATTGAAGATATTATGGGGCTATCTGGTCGCAATCTCCTTCAGCTACTGGTTGATGGGACGCCTATTACACCTCGCATTGTCCATCAATTCGTTTATACTAGCTTGAAGAAGAAAGTGCCGCAGCTTCTGGAAGCCTTGGACGGTTATTTCTCTGACCATCATCGCTTTATGTTAAAGCAGTCCTTAGAGATTTATGATTTTTACCAGAAACAGATTGAGTTGTTAGAAGAGCGAATTAATATCTATCTATCACAATATGAAAACTATGTAGAAATATTGGATTCCATCCCAGGCATTGATGTCATTACAGCTTCTGTTATCATTTCTGAGGTTGGAGTTGACATGAGTCAGTTTCCCACTGCTGGACATTTAGCTTCTTGGGCAGGACTTTGTCCAGGTAATAATGAGAGTGCTGGTAAGAAGCGAAGTAGCAAGATTCGACATGGAAATTCTTATTTGAAGAAATGTTTATGCCAGGCCGCTTTTGCGGTTAGGAAGCAAAAAGGAAGTCCTCTAGCTGAACGATTTTATCAGATTCAAAGTCGGCGTGGTTCACAAAAAGCAACAATAGCCCTTGCACATCAATTATTAAAAATAGTTTATATCCTCTTAAAAGAGCAGATAACGTATCCTGAATTTTTAGCACAGAAAAAGGACTACTAGGGACGAGCTAGTAGCCTAACATAAAAAATTTTTTCGCTTTGATTATATCATAGGGAGGGAGTTTTTGCATTCTTTTGAGTTTTCGTATAAAAACTCAAATTTCCGCCTTGCTGTTGAAAATTGAACAAGATAAAATGGCTTAGAATCAACGTTTTTGACGACGTTACTCTAAGCCATTTGCTATTTTTTTAGACTTTTTGCCCAGCCTCTTGGTATAATTGAAAACGGTTAAAAATCAAGAGAAATTGATTATGATATGTTAGAATTAATGTATAAGGTCTTTAAAGGAGGTCATTTATGAAAAAACGTGTGCTATTGATTGTCAATCCAAGTTCAGGCGGGGAGAAAGCTAGGTCCTACGAGGATTTGGCTAGAGAAAAATTAGAAACTATTTTTGATGAAGTCATCGTCAAACACACTGAAAAATCAGGTGATGCCACTGCATTTGCTAGAGGAGCAGCGGAAGAAAATTATCACAGTGTCTTTGTTATGGGGGGTGATGGTACGGTTAATGAAGGCATTAATGGTTTGGCTGAGTTGGAGAACCGTCCGAATTTTGGCTTTTTCCCACTTGGTACAGTTAATGATTTGGCGCGTGCATTGGGAATGCCTCTTGATCCAGAAAAAGCTATTAACCAGTTAGATATCGCGAAGACTAAGCCGCTAGATATTGGAAAAATTAACGATCATTATTTCATGAATGTTGTTGCTATTGGAACACTCCCTGAAGCAATCAATAATGTTGAGTCAGAAGAAAAGACCAAGTGGGGTAAACTGGCTTACTTTATTTCTGGGCTTAAGGAAGTGATGACAACGCATTTTTATGATTTTCAATTAATGATTGATGGTGAGGAGTTAGCCATTAAAAGTAGTACACTAGTCATTGGTTTAACCAATTCTATCGGTGGTTTTGAAAATATGCTACCTCATGCAAAAGTTGATGATGGGATGTTACATCTTATTTATCTTAAGGATAGCTCACTAGTAGATACTCTAAAGGCGGTGCCAGAGTTGGTGACAGGTGTCTCAGACGCTAGTCAAAATGTAGGATACCTGACGTTTAAGGAAGCTAAAATAACATTAGCAGACAGTAAAGCTGAACTCAGTACAAACGTTGATGGAGACGAGGGAGCTTCTTTGCCGATCAGCGTCAAAGTTCTGCCATCTCATGTGACAGTGTATGCTTAGACAATCAAGATGTTGAATGACACATAGAGAAAAACATTAAAGTATCAAAACTCTCCGATGCTCTCAGTCTGTTTTATCGGAATGTCATGAGCTTATACTATTAAAAGTTTGATTGTTCTAATATCAATTTTATAAAGTGTGATACAAAAAGCCTTTCAACTTTGTGAAGGCTTTTTATCTTGTTTAGTTTCCCTTCTTATTTCCCAAGGCAGAATTGGCTAAAGAGTTGGGTAATGAGTTCATCAGGCGCAGCATCACCTGTGATTTCACCTAAAATCTCCCAGGTTCGTGTCATATCGACTTGTAGAAGGTCAACTGGCATTCCCAGTGCTAATCCTTCATTAACTGCATTTAGGCTTTCAACAGCCTTTTCAATAAGGCTGATATGGCGAGCATTTGAAAGATAAGTTGCATCTTTTTCAACGAGTCCAGCATTGTCAAAGAACAGTTGATTGATTTTGTCTTCAATAGCATCGATGTTTTGATTTTCAAGCACAGAGATACGTATCACATCTGCTGGCAATTCATCGGCTTCGATTTGTTCAGGGAGGTCCGTTTTATTTAGTAAAATAATACGATTGCTGTTTTTTGAAATATCAAGCAGAGCTCTATCTTGGTGGGTCAAAGGTTCTGCTGAATTGAGGACAAGAAGCACCAAATCAGCTTCCTGCAGGGCTTTTTTAGAACGTTCGACACCAATCTTTTCAACCACATCATCCGTTTCACGAATACCAGCAGTATCAATGAGTTTGAGAGGGACACCTTTGATATTGACGTATTCTTCGATGACATCACGTGTAGTTCCTGCAATATCAGTGACGATAGCCTTTTCTTCGCGAAGTAAATTGTTTAAAAGACTTGATTTTCCAACGTTAGGACGTCCGATGATAGCAGTAGAAAGCCCTTCACGAAGAATTTTTCCACGTTTGGCTGTGCGAAGAAGTCCTTCTAAAAGTTCTTGAAATTCAGTTGTTTTTTCTCGCATGAGAGCCGTCGTCATTTCCTCGACATCATCATATTCTGGGTAATCAATATTGACCTCCACTTGTGCCAGTGTGTTGAGAATTTCTTGGCGGGTATTGTTGATGAGGTTTTTGAGAGAGCCGTCTAATTGAGAGAGCGCGTTTGACATGGCTTTATCTGTTTTTGCGCGGATAAGGTCCATAACAGCTTCAGACTGAGTGAGGTCAATGCGTCCATTTAAAAAGGCACGTTTGGTAAACTCACCTGGCTCTGCCATTCTTGCCCCAGAACGAATCAATAACTGTAAGATTTCATTGGTTACAGCAACACCACCATGAGTGTTGATTTCAATGACATCCTCACGCGTAAAGGTTTTAGGAGCTCTCATAACAGAAACCATAACCTCATCGATCGCTCTGCCATTTTCCACAATATGACCGTAATTGATAGTATGTGACGGAACGGTGTCTAAATCTTTACCTTGAAAGACCTTTTTAGCGATGGCGATAGCCTCCGTTCCTGACAGGCGAACGATCCCAATAGCCCCCTCACCAAGAGGAGTCGAAATAGCAGTGATTGTGTCAAATTCCTTAGTAATACTCATGTGATATCCTTTGTGTTTAGTTCTTTCTATTTTAAAAAAAAGCAGAGCAGAAAGCAAGATTTTCGTTACCTTACTTCTAAAAACTAAAAATGTCAGATTGTTGTGAATAAAAAAAGAAAGCGCAGACAAGTCACAGTAAGTATGGTATAATAAAGTGTTAGAACCTCACTAAACATTGTGTTGTACGATGCAATACGATTGGTTTGTGATGATGTTACATGTTCAATAATCATGAGAGGAGATTATTTTTGGAAGCCTTAAAAAAAATTGCAGGTGTCACAGCTGCCAAGTACGTAAAAGATGGAATGACGGTAGGTCTTGGAACAGGCTCAACAGCTTATTTCTTTGTTGAAGAAATTGGTCGTAGGGTTAAGGAAGAAGGACTTAAGGTGGTTGGTGTGACAACTTCAAGTCAGACAACCGCACAGGCAGAAGGACTAGGAATTCCTTTGAAGGCCGTTGATGATATTGATATGATTGATATTACTGTGGATGGTGCTGATGAGGTGGATAAAGACTTCAATGGCATTAAAGGTGGCGGTGGTGCTCTTTTGATGGAAAAAATTGTTGCAACACCAACTAAAGAGTATATTTGGGTAGTAGACGAGTCTAAGTTGGTCGATCAGCTTGGAGCTTTTAAATTACCAGTTGAAGTGGTGCAATATGGTGCCGAGCGTCTCTTCCGTGAATTTGACAAAGCTGGCTACAAGCCATCGTTCCGTGAAAAAGATGGTAGTCGTTTTGTTACTGACATGAAAAATTTCATCATTGACCTTGATTTAGGCGTTATTGAAAACCCAGTTGCTTTTGGGCACCAATTAAAAAATATGGTCGGTGTTGTGGAACATGGTCTTTTTAATGGTATGGTCAACAAAGTAATCGTCGCCGGGAAAGATGGTGTGAAGGTTCTTGAGTCTGGTAAATAATATCAAAGCGAACTAGCAAGTAGCTTTGATATTTCTAAAAAGTACATTTACCGCTCAGTTTAACATTTGGTCATTGACTGCCAAATGTGTTAATGTTTGTTAATAAGTTTTTCTATAGTTTGCCGTAAGATAAGCTATACAGGTTTTTGGGTGCCAACCGTAACCACCCCTAGATAGGAGAAACATATGTCAACTTTTGATCGCATTCACTTAGTCGTTTTAGACTCAGTCGGAATTGGTGCTGCACCAGATGCTAACAACTTTGTTAATGCTGGTGTACCTGATGGAGCTTCAGACACTCTTGGTCATATTTCAAAGACTGTCGGTCTTGATGTACCAAATATGGCTAAAATTGGTCTTGGAAATATTCCTCGTCCACAAGCTCTAAAAACCGTTCCTGCTGAAGAAAATCCTACAGGATATGTGACAAAACTCGAAGAAGTCTCACTCGGTAAAGATACCATGACTGGTCACTGGGAAATCATGGGACTTAACATCACGGAACCATTTGATACTTTCTGGGACGGTTTCCCTGAAGAAATTCTTACTAAGATTGAAGAATTTTCAGGTCGTAAAGTCATTCGTGAAGCCAACAAACCTTATTCAGGTACAGCAGTCATTGACGATTTTGGGCCACGTCAAATGGAAACAGGTGAATTGATTATCTATACCTCTGCTGACCCAGTGCTTCAAATTGCTGCGCATGAAGATATTATTCCACTTGATGAATTGTATCGTATCTGTGAATATGCTCGTTCCATCACTTTGGAGCGTCCAGCTCTTCTTGGTCGCATTATTGCCCGTCCTTACGTTGGTGAACCTGGTAATTTTACACGTACCGCAAACCGTCGTGACCTTGCCGTATCCCCATTTGAACCAACTGTTTTGAATAAGTTGGATGAAGCGGGTATTGATGTCTATTCTGTTGGTAAAATCAGTGACATCTTCAACGGTTCAGGAATTAACCACGACATGGGACACAACAAATCAAACAGCCATGGAATTGATACTCTAATTAAAACCATCGGTTTGACAGAATTTGAAAAAGGTTTTTCATTTACAAACTTGGTTGACTTTGATGCTTTATATGGTCATCGTCGCGATGCGGCTGGTTACCGTGACTGCTTGCATGAATTTGACAACCGTCTTCCAGAAATCATTGAAGCAATGCGTGATAATGATCTTCTCTTGATTACAGCTGACCATGGTAATGACCCAACTTATGTCGGAACAGACCATACACGTGAATATATTCCATTGTTAGCTTACAGCCCAGCTTTCAAAGGAAATGGTGTGATTCCACAAGGTCACTTTGCAGACATCTCTGCAACGATTGCTGAAAACTTTGGAGTGGATACCGCTATGATCGGTGAAAGTTTCTTATCAGAATTAAAATAAGGTATTGAAAATGGAAGAAGTCATCATTTATCATAATCCCAATTGCGGAACATCTCGTAATGTTTTAGCAATGTTGAAACATGCCGGTATTAACCCAACCATTATTGAATATTTAAAAACACCTCCTAGCCGAGAACAGTTGGTAGCATTACTAGCCGAAATGAAAATGTCTGCTAGGGACCTACTCAGAAAAAATGTTCCTGAATTTGAGAAACACGGTTTAGCTGATGAAAAGCTTTCGGAAGAAGACATTTTAGACGCCATGGTGGAGGATGCCATTTTAATCAATCGTCCTATTGTTGTGACGGAACGTGGTACAAAGTTATGTCGGCCATCAGAAACAGTTTTGGACTTACTACCTGATGACTTTCCCTTCCCATTTGTCAAAGAAGATGGTGAAGTTCTTGCTTCACGTTAACAATTTTTAGTAGAGGAAAAAATAATGAGTTTAATTGCAAAAATTTATGAAACGCGCGACTTTTTACAGTCTAAAGGTATTGAGACACCTGAATTTGGTCTTATTTTGGGATCAGGCTTGGGAGAATTGGCAGAAGAAGTAGAGAATGCTGTTGTCATTGACTACTCAGATATCCCAAACTGGGGTCAATCGACCGTTGTTGGTCACGCGGGTAAATTAGTTTATGGAGACTTGGCTGGTCGTAAGGTTTTAGCGCTCCAAGGGCGTTTCCATTTCTATGAAGGCAATCCAATGGAAGTTGTGACCTTCCCAGTGCGTGTGATGAAAGCACTTGGTTGCCACAGTGTAGTTGTGACAAACGCAGCCGGTGGTATTGGATTTGGCCCAGGTACCCTCATGCTGATCAATGACCATATCAATATGATTGGAACAAACCCATTGATTGGTGAAAACCTTGAAGAATTCGGACCACGTTTCCCAGACATGTCGAAGGCTTACACGCCAGAATACCGTCAGGTTGCTTACGAAGTTGCGGACAAACTTGGCATTAAACTAAGTGAAGGGGTTTACCTTGGCTGCTCAGGTCCGACTTATGAAACACCAGCCGAAATCCGTGCCTTCAAGACACTAGGAGCTGATGCAGTTGGTATGTCTACAGTTCCAGAAGTAATTGTAGCTGCTCACTCTGGCCTTAAAGTGCTTGGTATTTCATGTATTACCAACCATGCAGCTGGTTTCCAAGAAGAACTTAACCACGAAGAAGTTGTTGAAGTAACAACTCGTATCAAAGAAGATTTCAAAGGCTTGGTCAAAGCAATTTTGGCAGAGTTGTAGGAGTTTGAGATGCTAAATAAACCATGGTTTAAAGTGATTGTAGGTTTTTTCGTCTGGTTTTTACTGATGTTCTTTTGGTCGGTTGCTCTTGGTGTTATGGGACTAGACGGTGATTGGGTTTGGATGCCTCTCATTCCGTTCGTTCTATCTATTTTGAGTTATTTACTGATGTCATTTACGACTCAATACAATAAGGTCATTCATCTTAAACAAGAAATTGCCTCATCATTTTATGCAATTGAGATTAAAGAGAACCATGTTAAAAAGTTGATTTCTCAGCTCCAAGAGGTTACTGATAAAATTGTTGACCATGAATTAAAGATGTCTATCAAAAAAACGGTCTCAGAGTTAGTTGAAAATGAAAAAACATCTGAGAATATGACTTCTGATGAGGGGAATGCATACCATGATCAGAAGAAAAAGAAATTTGACAATCATTCTGGTTCAAGTAATAAACATGACAACTACTCACAAATGTCTGATAAGGTAACAAAATTAGTTGAACGCATTGAGCGAGACACTAATGGTTCTGCTGACCAAAGTTTGCGAGATTTGATGGCAGAAATAAAAGAAGCGGAAGCTCTTGTGACTAATCAACGTCTTTACCATAATCAAACAGTTTCTGATTATAATAAAGCCATTTATGCTTTGCCATTTGCCTTTTTGCGTGTAACATTGGGACATGATGAGCAACTGTATATTTGATAATCAAGATTAATAATACGATTTTTAGTTAAAGCCATTTTAGGAACTGTTAGGCGATTGTTGATGATAAATCTTGATTTAAAACGTAGCATTATGAGGGTTCTTTAACAGGTGACAGAGGATTGCTCATGCTTCTGATTGCGATTTTCATGTTTCTTTCAAAAAATTCAGTAATCAGAGGTTTTGGACTGGTTTTACTCGTCATAGGAATCATTTTAGTGATTTATTCTGATTAGCTTGTGAACGGAATATAGAATGGTTTGCACTGAATGAGCAATTTCACTCTCGCCTTCGCACAGCTCCAAAGAGTTGGGAGATCTTTGGAGGGCTAAAAATAGGAATTACTAGTCATAGAGTTGTTCTATTGGTTATTTTTCTTACAACGATTATTGGTGTGTGCCACCTCTAGATTTTTGATTTGCTGTCCTAAGAGGAGTAGGAAAACAAATCAGGGAAACAAAAACGAAACATCTATTAGATGATTAATGAAAAAGTGAAAAATAAAGGAGATTATTAAAATGTCAATTCATATTTCAGCAAAACCAGGTGAAATCGCTGATAAAATTTTATTACCTGGAGATCCGTTACGTGCTAAGTTTATCGCAGAGAACTTCCTTGAAGACGCTGTTTGCTTTAATGAAGTTCGTAATATGTTTGGCTATACCGGGACTTATAAAGGTCATCGTGTTTCAGTCATGGGAACTGGTATGGGGATGCCATCAATTTCGATTTATGCGCGTGAGATCATCGTGGATTATGGAGTGAAAAAACTCATTCGTGTCGGCACTGCGGGTTCAATTGACCCAGATGTTCATGTTCGTGAACTGGTTTTGGCACAAGCGGCAGCAACTAACTCAAACATCATCCGCAATGATTTCCCAGAGTATGATTTCCCACAAATTGCAGACTTCAAATTGCTTGATACGGCTTACCACATTGCCAAAGATCTTGGTATGACAACACACGTTGGTTCTGTCTTGTCTTCAGATGTTTTCTACTCAAACATGCCAGAGCGTAACATGAAATTGGGTACTCTTGGTGTCAAAGCTATTGAAATGGAAGCGGCAGCCCTTTATTACCTTGCTGCTCAACATAAGGTGCAAGCCTTGGGTATCATGACAATCTCAGATAGCCTTGTTAATCCAGAAGAGGATACAACAGCTGAAGAGCGTCAAAATACTTTCACTGATATGATGAAGGTTGGTCTTGAGACCTTGATTGCCAATGACTAAAGACACCCTAACGGTTCTTTTAGACCTTTACGCCTACCATCAGGCTTGGAAAATAGCAGAGCAGTCCAAACTGTTATCTAGTGAGGCACATTTTCTCTTAGAGATGCTCAAAGAGCGTCGAGAGCTCAACGTAGACTATCTTTTTGAGCATGAAAAGGACCTACGCCAACTAGAAGAACGCTATCAGCTCCGCCTTTTATCAAACGCCTATGAAGAAGAACTTCTTGCCAATTATATGATGGATTTAGAAGCCAAGGTTAAAAATGCTGACATTATTGACTTTGTCCGTGCAGTGAGTCCGATTTTGTATCGTTTATTTTTACGATTGGCTCAGCAAAAGGTACCAGATTTAAAACAATTTATCCATGATACCAAATCGGATCAGTACGATAGTTGGAAATTTGGTGAGATGGTGAACTCTACTAATCCTTTCGTCCAAGCTTTTGTCTCGGAGCGCCGTGATAGCAAAGTGACTTCAAAAAGTCTAGCCGATTTGATTGAGGTGACCGATTTTTCGAAAGCGATTAAAGATACGGTTGCACAGCTTCGTCAGTTAGAAAAGGCAGTGCGAAATCCTCTTGCCCATCTGATTAAACCATTTGATGAAGAAGAGCTCCATCGCACCACAAAATTTTCATCGCAGATTTTTTTGGAGAAAATTATTTTTCTAGCACAAGAAGCTGGTGTGATTTATGATACAAAAGACTTTTATTACGATAAGGTAAATCAGCTCATAAAAGCACAACTTTTGTGATAACATAAAAAAATCGAGTGGAATTGTTATCCGCTCGATTTTTTTGGTTATTCGTCAAATTTAACTTCTTCTAAGAGGTAGTCAATGAATTTTTCCCCCATTTTTGATAAATTAGCTTTCTCATGTTGGATATAGACGAGTTCGATTTCATCATCGACATCCAGTGGGATTGAGGCAATATTGTCACCGTTAAGGTTGCTGTTTAAAATACCTGTCGCAATGGTATAGCCATCCAAACCGATGAGAAGATTGAACAAGGTGGCACGGTCGGAAACGACGATGGATTTTTTATGAGGAACCTGTGCTAAAATTTCCTCTGCAAAGTAGAAAGAGTTATGAATCCCTTGGTCATAGGAGAAGTAAGGGTACTCTTCTAAATCCTCTAGACTAACAATATCCTTTTGTGCTAGAGGATGGGTTTTAGAGACAAAGATATGGGGAAGAGCTGTGAAGAGTGGAGTATAGGTGAGACGATTATCATCAAGCATTTTAGTCAAAACATCACGATTGTAGTTGTTGAGGAAAAGTACCCCAATCTCAGAACGGAAGTTTTTTACGTCATCAATGATTTCCCAGGTCCTTGTTTCTCGCAAAAAGAGTTCGTAACGACTCATATCAGTCCCTTTTAGCAGCGAGACAAAGGCATTGACTACGAAAGCGTAGTGCTGCGAGGAAACTGAGAACAATTCACGATTAGCAGTCGGATTTTTATAGCGTTCTTCTAAAAGTGAGGTTTGTTCCACAACCTGACGAGCATAAGAGAGAAATTCCACCCCATCTTTAGTTAGTGTAATCCCTTTGGGATTACGGATAAAAATATCAATGCCCATCTCACGTTCAAGGTCACGAACAGCATTGGAGAGACTGGGCTGCGTGATATAGAGTTGCTTGGCAGCTTCATTCATAGAACCAGTTTCAACGATTTTGATAATGTAGTGTAATTGTTGAATACGCATTTAGTTTAACCTCATGCTGTTAATTTTTTCTTCGGTTGGTGTGACGCGCAAGGTTTTTTGTCCTGTATAAGTTACAAAACCAGGTTTTCCACCAGTAGGTTTATTGAGCTTTTTAGCTTCAATCATATCCACTTGGACAAGGTTGGAGAGTCTTGCTTTAGAATAGTAGGCTGCAAGCTCAGCAGCGTCTGTTTTTACCTCATCAGAAGGATCCAGATTATCTTTGATAATGACATGTGAACCAGGGATGTCTTTAGCATGGAACCAAAGTTCACCTTTTTTAGCCATTTTGAAAGTCAATTCTTCATTTTGAAGATTATTACGACCGACCATAATAATGGTTTTACCGTCAGATGCGAGATATTGCTCAGGCTTTTTACGTTTGTGACGTTTATCAGTGGCACGGCGTTTCATAAAGCCAGCTTGAACAAGCTCTTCACGAATATCTTCAATCTCATCCATATTAGCCTGAGAGAGATTGTAATCAACAGACTCAAAATATTCAATGGTCTGCTTGGTTTCTTCAATAAGACCAGTCAAGTGCTTAACAGCCTCTTTGAGTTTTTGGTATTTTTTAAAATAGCGCTGGGCATTTTGGTTCGGTGTGAGAGCGACATCAAGAGCAATCGTGATTTTCTCACCAGTATAGTAGTTATCAAGCTCAACAGAGGATTTATTATTTGGCACTAAGCTGAGATAGGTGGTCAAAAGTTCACCTTTTTGGCGGAATTCTTCAGCATTTTCAGTCGCCAAAAGCTCGGCTTCTTGCTTGCCTAATTTTTTACGATTCTTTTCCAGCTCATTTTGTACACGGTGGAGCAAATCACTAGCCTGCTGAGCAATGCGGTCCCGCTCTGCTTTTTCCCCATAGAAAAAGTCCATGAGTTCTGACAGTGTGTTGAAGCCTTGAATGCTATCGGAAAATGGAAGAGCAGCGAAGCTTTTTTCTGTCAGATGAGGCTGTGTTTTTTGGGTAAAGAAAGCTCGGAAATGTTTGAGTTTGTCAGTTCCAAGCTGTGCAGACAATTGACTAGCAGTATCGCGACCCAGTCCCTGAAAAAGTTTTTGAAGGTTCTTAGGAGATAAGTCCTCTGTTTGCAAGATTTCAAAAAGCTTGGTGTCTGAGATATTAAAGGGATTTACCGCGTTAGTCTGTGGCGGAGCAATATAGGTTGAACCTGGTAAAATGGTGCGGTAAGAGTTTTGAGAAAAGCCAACATGCTTGATGGATTCAATAATTTTACTCTCATTTTTGTCAATCAGAATAATATTAGAATGTTTTCCCATAATTTCGACAACAAGAGTCACCTTGATAGCGTCCCCAATTTCATTTTTATTAGAAACTGAGATTTCTAGAATACGATCGTTTTCAATCTGCTGAATATCTTCGATGACAGCACCTTGAAGGTACTTGCGCATAATCATGGTATAAGTATTAGGAGTTTGCGGATTCTGAAACTCAGCACTTGTGGTTTGAATACGTCCAAAAACAGGGTGGGCAGATAATAAGAGTTTGTAATTTTGACGATTATTACGAACGGTAAGAACTAATTCACGTTCAAAGGGTTGATTCACTTTTTGAATGCGTCCAAAAAGGAGATCATCTTGAAGTTCCTTTGTCAGGTGATGTAATAAAAAGCCATCGAATGACATAATCGCTTCCTCTCTAGTATTGATGATATCTTTGAATAATGGTTAATGTCCAATCTCAACTATTATAGCATAAAACTTGTAGGAAGATTGTGTGTGACGTTACATAGGTTGGTCCAAATAAGAAATTAATTTTAGTTGAAGTAAAAACATTTTGCACATTATTTCTTCTTGGTAAGGTTAGGTCTCCTCGCAACTCACTATAAAAATATAATGGTTCAAAATCAAAATTAGAATTTTAGAACCTTTAATATTAGTGATAAGCCAACGAATGTAGTGAGTTTAAACCTTTCTTTCGCCATAGTTGCCCTCTTATTGGTGAAACTGTTCTGTGGAGTTTGATAGTCTGGGGAGAGACTATCAAAGCCTGTTACTGAGAAACTGGAAAGTGACATAAGTCTGAGATTAGAAATGAGAGATCTCAGAGGTTACCTTTGATAAGAACGGACTTTTGGGAGAATTACAGAAATTGAAACTCAATTTCGTAGTAGTCCCCTGCAAGGATGATTGGGCTCAAATTTAGCAATGGAACTCTGTAGGAGGTCGCTTCCGCCCCGAACCACATAAGGATAAGTGCTAAAAAAGAAAATAACTAGCACAACGGGTATAAAATTTCAATGACTAGATTAGAAGAGTCTATAAATAACAAAAGCACACCGTGTCTTCTAATCTTGATTGACGTCAAGTTCAGAAAACCAGGTGTGCTGATATCCAGTATTAGTTGATGCCTATTTTTGTTTATTTTGAAAACGCCATTCAAAACGTTTTTGATCATAAATAGGATAGAGAAGATTTAAAAGCCCATATCCCAAGGTAAATCCTGCAATGACATCTGTTGGGTAGTGAACTCCTAGATAAATCCGAGATAGTCCAACAAGAAAGATTGTTATTCCTAATAGTATCTGCCAAGTTAATTTTAATTGCTGATTCTTAACCCTTTGACCAATGATGATAATTAGACTTCCGATAATCAGCATCGTTCCAAGAGAATGCCCACTAGGAAATGAAAAGCCACCTGCATGAACAAGGTGTTCAATACTTGGTCTAGGACGTTGGTAAATGGTTTTGAAACCGAAAATAACAATAGCGGCTAAAATGCCACTAATAGCCACAAATCCACTTTCAGCATACCATTTTTGCTTGAGTAAAAAGGCAGCCGCGATGACAACGAGTGCAACTTGTGTTGACGTGTTTCCGATTACGGTAATTGTTGAGAAAAAGTGAGTTGCAAGTTCAGGCAATGCCCCTCGAACTGTTGACTGGATAGGCGTGTCAAATTCAGTAAGAACTTCAGGATAGAATTTAACCACATAACCCAGCATGACAAAGACAAGGGCTGCAAAACTTGCTCTCACAAAATAAGTTTGTTTCTGTTTCATGTTAATGATTATAGCATAATCATTTATAATTTAGTAATTAAAGGTTTCATAGCCAAGTTCACTAGGTAGAACGTCACGGCAAAGATAACACCTTCTACGAGGTTAAATGGAATAACCATGGCAAAGATGTATTTTGAAAGTCCGATAAACTGATTGATATCAAAATTAGCAAAAGCAGCGTAAGCAGGCACGGCGTAAAAAATATTGAGCACAACCATTACTAAGGTTAAAAGAAGGGTTCCTACGATAGAAGCAATGGCATAGTTTTTAACGCTCTGCTCTTTTTTCCAAAGAAAAGCTAACGCAGTGATAAAGACGCCAAGAGCCATGATGTTCATCGGTATACCGATGAGAGTGCTATGACCGTTGTTGTTTAAGAGTAACGTTAAAACGCTACGTAGGATAAGTGCCAACCATGCGCTTTTAAGGTCGAAGGCCAGCATGACCACTAGAAGTGGCAAAATCGAAAAGTCGATTTTTAAGAAATCTGCCCCTGGAATCAGTGGAAACTGAAAGTACATCAGCAGAAATGAAAGTGCTGTCAAAATGGCGATATACACCAAACGACGTGTTTGTTTTGCCTGTGTAGACATAAAAAAATTCCTCCAAATTTTACAATTTGAAAGAAGTTCCAAGTATTTTTGTACTCAAAAAAGATAGCACAAAAAGCATTGGTCTTCTCCCATCCAGACTTTACTGTCGGTTGTGGAATCGCACCACATCAGCTTGCGCTCACGGACTTCAGACAGTCTCTTTTTTGTTGCTAGGACGTTAGTTTGTCTTGATATATCCACGCATTATCATCGACTTGCTACCTATTCTCATCAAAAAATCGTCTCGTCTGTCACCGCCGGTCGGGAATTACACCCTGCCCTGAAGACAATTACATCATAGCAAAAAAGCCCCGACTTTGCAAGACTTTTCACGTAAAATAACTAATTAGTGTTTTTATAGTAACTCTTGATAGTCTAGCAGTTGTAGGGACTAGAAGTCTGACTACAAACGCCAACTATTTGAGTTTATCTTTTTCATAAGTATGGGTCAATTCAAGTCCTGCAAATTGTTGCTGACGCAAAGCTTCATAAACAATCATGCAAACGGTATTAGAAACGTTGAGGCTTCTAACATGCTCATCATTCATAGGAATACGAATCGCTTTTTCAGGATTTTCTCGCATAAATTCTTCTGGAAGTCCTGTATCTTCACGACCAAACATGAAATAATGCGCTAGCCCATCGTTATAAGTTTCGTCTGAGTAGGTTTTATCTGCAAATTTTGTGACTAAGTGAAGTTTAGAAGCGTCAGCCATTTTTCCCAAAAATTCTTCAAGTGAGTCGTAGTAATGGACGTCAAGTTTATCCCAATAATCAAGTCCAGCCCGTTTCATCTTTTTGTCGTCAACAGGAAAACCCATTGGACGGATGATATGTAAAGGGGAGTTTGTAGCGGCACAAGTGCGGGCAATGTTACCGGTATTTTGTGGGATTTGTGGTTGAAAAAGAACGATGTGATTAGTCATAATTTTCTCCAAATACAAAAATACCAGGTTACCCGGAGTCAAATCTCGGCAGATAACCTGGTTATGGCGACTCATTAACTTAACTCATAACAGGTTTGAGTTAAACCAACGAATTCTTGTTTTCTAGTATAGCACTTTGACGAGAGATGTCAACGGTTTTAGCTTATTTTAAGAAAAAAGTTGTTGAAGTTATTGGCGAAGTTATTGAAAATAGTTGAAATTCTTTCGAAAAATTTGAAAATATATTGATAATCCAGTTTTGAATGTTGAAAGACAAGGTTTTGTGATAAAATAATCTTATTACAGATTTGGGAGGAATGACATGTCAGAAAATAGAAGTCATTTAGAGGAAAAATACACTTGGGATTTAACAACGATTTTCCCAACAGATGCCGCTTGGGAGGAAGAATTAGCTTCCCTAAATCAAGATGTTGACGCCGCAAAAGAATTGGCTGGTCATCTTTTGGATAGTAGCGCTAGCCTTTTTAAGACAACCGAGACCTACATGGGGTTGATGCGTCGTTTGGAAAAACTTTATGTCTATGCTTCAATGAAAAACGATGAGGACACAACAGTAGCTTACTATCAAGAACTTCAAGCAAAGGCTGGTGCCCTTTATGCAAAATTGAGTGGAACATTTGCTTTCTACGAGCCAGAATTTATGGCGTTATCAGAAGAAGCATACGCTGAATTTGTCAAAGAAACTCCTGAACTTGAACTCTACAATCACCACTTTGAACGCCTCTTTAAGACCAAAGAACATGTTTTGTCACAAGAAGCAGAAGAATTACTTGCAGGAGCTCAAGAAATCTTCTCAGGGGCTAGTGAGACCTTTTCTGTTCTTGACAATGCAGACATTGCTTTCCCTTGGGTGACAAATGATAAGGGGGAAGTAGAAGAATTGACTCATGGTAACTACATTAGCTTGATGGAGTCAAAAAATCGTGAGGTTCGTCAAGGAGCTTATGAGGCGATGTACGGTACTTATGAGCAGTTCCAACATACTTACGCTAAGACGCTTCAAACAAACGTTAAAGTTCACAACTATAAGGCGAAAGTACGTCATTTCAAATCTGCTCGTGAAGCAGCTATGTCAGCCAACTTTATCCCAGAAGCAGTTTATGACACACTCCTTGAAGCAGTCAATGCTCACTTGCCATTGTTACATCGTTACATTAAATTACGTCAAAAAGTTCTTGGTTTGGATGATTTGAAAATGTATGATATGTATACAGCACTTTCAGAAGTAGATATGGCTATTACATATGATGAAGCTCTAGTAAAAGCAGAAAAAGTGTTGTCAGTTCTTGGTGATGATTATGCTGCGCGTGTGAAACGTGCCTTTACAGAGCGCTGGATTGATGTCCATGTGAATAAAGGAAAACGTTCAGGTGCTTACTCAGGTGGTGCCTATGACACCAATGCCTTTATGTTATTGAACTGGCAAGATACGCTTGAGAATCTCTATACACTTGTCCACGAAACTGGTCACAGTATGCATTCAGCTTATACTCGTGAAAACCAACCATACGTTTACGGTGATTATAGTATTTTCTTAGCAGAAATTGCGTCAACAACTAATGAAAACATCATGACAGAGGCCTTGTTGGCAGAAGTTGAAGACGACAAACAGCGCTTTGCTATTTTGAACCATTATCTTGATGGCTTCAGAGGAACAATCTTCCGTCAAACGCAATTCGCTGAATTTGAACATGCTATCCATGTGGCTGACCAAAATGGCGAGGTTTTAACAAGTGATTACCTTAATAATCTTTATGGGTCTCTTAACGAGAAATATTATGGCATATCAGCGGAAGACAATCCAGAAATTCAATACGAGTGGGCACGTATTCCGCACTTCTACTACAATTATTATGTGTATCAATACGCAACAGGTTTTGCAGCAGCAAACTTCTTAGCAGACCGCATTGTGCATGGTACGCAAGAAGATAAAGACAAATACCTTGATTACCTCAAAGCAGGTAACTCAGATTACGCCCTTAATGTCATTGCTAAAGCTGGTGTTGATATGACAAAAGTTGATTACCTCAACGCAGCCTTCAAAGTCTTTGAAGAACGTTTGACAGAACTTGAAGCCCTAGTTGAAAAAGGTGTTCATCTATAATATAAAAAGAGTCTGAGACAAAAATAGTTCTCAGCCACGAAAAAAAGCTAGAGCTTCCCAATAGCGGAACTCTAGCTTTTTAATTTTACGATTGGGTGCTCCAACCGTTTTTAGCTTATTTTTGTAATCTGGTGATAGATTAAAAACCATTTTTCGTGTCGTCGCCAAAGGCTGGTATGTTGATGACCTTCTAATTGGTAGGTCACAAGTTTTGTTTTTTGGCTGATTGAGGTGACTTTGAAGTATTGAAAGTTGTTCAAGTAGTGTTTATCCTGTTTAATGACTTCTTCTTTAGTTAAAAGAGCGCCGTCGCTATCAATCAATCGAAAATCATCAGATAGGTATTCTTCGTAATCTGGGATTTTTGAGAGGATAATTTTTTCGTTTTTGTAGAGTTTATGATAAACATTTTCAAAAATCTCATCTTCGGGAATTGGCGCAGGTTCGACGTGGATATCAATATCGTAAACTTCAAAGCGTTCACGTAGCATATTTTCGACTTGCTCCGTAATTTCGTGGCTTTCATAGACAGATAAATCAGGATTCATTTCCAAAATAATATCAAGATAAATGTTACTTCCATAAGTTCGACCACGTTGGGACTTAACCGCATAAATTTTAGGAATTTCTAAGATAGCTTTCTCGTAAGCTTTTAGGTGTTTATCGTCAAAACCGTCAGAGAGGCTAAAGGTCGCTTCGATAAAGATATCATAAGCTGTTTTTAAGATAAAATAGGTAATCAGCAGGGCAAACAGATTATCCAGCCAAATGAGGTTAAAGGAGCTAGCAACAATCGCGAGAGAAGTACCGATAGAAGTCACAGCATCGGACAGGTTATCTTTCGCCGAAGCGGCTAGGGCAGATGACTGAACTTGCTTTGACAGCCTCTTGTTATAGAAGTAAACAGCATACATCACAAGACCAGATAGGATCCCGACAATAGCACCTTCTAGGTCGATAGCGGAGCTTTGTCCCGACAACATCTTTCTAACCGTTTGAATCAACACTTGAAAACCAACGGTAGCCATAATGAAAGAAGTGATAAGGCTAGAAAGATCTTCAATCTTCCAATGACCAAATTTGTGGTCATTATCAGCGGGACGACTAGCCAAATGAAGGCCTATTAATAAGGCAATATTGCCAACAATATCAGAAAGATTGTTAAAACCATCGGCGATAAGAGAACTGGAACCTAGCCAATAACCAGAAGCCAATTTTGCTGCTGTGAGGAGCAGATAGGCCACGATGGAAATAATGGGGCCCCGCTTAGCTAGCTGAAGTTTTTCAGATGCAGTAGTCATAAAACCTCCCAAAAATGATGTCTCAGTATTATATCATATGATAATGAAAGTGTAAAAGAGAGTAGGATTGAAAATAAATAATAAGAAAAAAAGTACTGAATTCATTTCAAAATCTGAAAAAATTAACCTTATGTGGTGTAAAACGATAGGAGTGGTTCAGACTGTCATTTGTTTTGAAACTTTAAACAGACTTATGTTTAATATTGAGATTAGAATCCTGTAAAAAACAGTATTCACAAGTTGAACTTCTCCGCATCAGTTTAAAATGCGACCACAAGGTCGCGTGAAATAGACAGTTTCCTGTCTTATACTCTATAAAAATCAAAATTAGACAGGAACAAAAATATTTTCTTTTCTCTAAAATCTCCTCATGTGGTTAGCACGCCAACAAACCTTTGGTGTCATAGCTTTAGCAACTACGAAGAGCTGAGAATTGTCGCTTTTACAGTGTCTAAGACGACAAAATCGAGATGATGGGAACTTACCACTCTGCTGAAAGAAATGTTTTAAATTCCCTACATTTATAATTTTATCAAAACTTAGAGGATATAAAAATCTAATTTTGATTTTGAATGAGTATAAAAAGACGAGGCTGGGACAAAAAATCCCAACCTCTTAAATTTTAGTGTAGAAATAATTTGACGCAGTGGTTGCTTAGAAGTCCTAACTGGAGACCTCTTCATTTTTGAGTGTCCATCTAAAACATACCACTGGACAGTTTCAGCCTGAGCTTATGAACCAGAGAGCTAGTGGAAGACAAGGATTCTAAATTATGGCTTTTGTCCCACTCTCGTTTAGGTCTTAGGCTTGAAAACAGGCAATGGAGTTCTGTTAGGGGGGCTTGTGTCCTTACCTCATAAAGCTAACTGTCCCAAAAATGCTAACTATACATTCTCAGATTTTCTCAAAATACATTTTTGTTTCTTTGATAACAATAGGTGATAACGCTAGAAGTGCAATGAGATTTGGAATAGCCATCAGTCCGTTTACAATGTCGGCAATCGTCCAAACGATATGAAGGCTTAAGAAGCCACCTAGTGCAACCATTAGGATGAAAATGAGACGGTAAATGCGAATGTGCTTTGTTCCGAAAAGAAATTCAAAACAACGTTCGCCGTAGTAAGACCAGCCTAGAATGGTTGTAAAGGCAAAGAGAACTAGTGAAATGGTCAGTGCAAAACTACCAATAGCTCCAAAAGTTCCACTAAAGGCAGCTTGAGTGACATCAGCACCTTTTAAACTATCACTGGTCCAAACACCAGTAATGAGGATGGTTAAACCTGTCAAGGTACAGATGATAATGGTATCAATGAAAGTACCTGTCATTGAGATGAGACCTTGCTCTACTGGCTCGTTGGTTTTAGCTGCAGCGGCAGCAATTGGTGCAGAGCCTAGACCAGATTCATTTGAAAAGACCCCACGGGCAATTCCCATCTGCATAGCTTTTTGGACGCTGGCTCCAAGAAAACCTCCGATGGCAGCAGATTTTGTAAAAGCAGATTCAAGCACTAGAGCAACAGTAGGGAGAATTTGATTGCTATTTAAGAGAATAACAAGAACAGCAGCTAAGATATAAAGTCCAGCCATAAAGGGAACCACTTTTTCAGCTACTTTAGAAATAGACTGGATACCGCCAAAGATAATGAAAGCAACGATAATGGCGATAATGACACTGACGATTTGTGGAGCAAAGCCAAAGCTAGATTTCAAAGAGCCGGTAATGGAATTGACTTGAGAGAATGTTCCGATGCCAAGCCAAGCTACCAATACACCAGCTAAGGCGAAGAAGATTGCGAGAGGACGCCATTTTTGCCCCATACCATTTAGGATATAGTACATAGGTCCACCAGAAATTTCACCGTTATCATCCTTGGTACGGTATTTGATAGCAAGAAGACCTTCTGCATATTTAGTCGCCATTCCAAAGAAAGCAGCTACCCACATCCAAAAAAGGGCACCGGGACCACCAGCTTGAATAGCGGTAGCCACTCCGACAATATTTCCAGTACCAACAGTAGCCGCAAGAGCTGTTGCTAGAGCCGCAAAACTGGAAATATCTCCGTGATGTTCCTCGTCGTGGACAAAGATTAAACTGAAAGCTTTAGGGAGTTTGAGAATTTGCAAAAGACCGAGACGAAGAGTCAGATAGATACCTGTCCCGACTAACAAGATGAGAAGTGGTGGTCCCCAAACCAAATCATTAACAGTTGAAAGAATCTTTTCAAGATGTGTGAAAAAAGTAGACATATAAAACTCCTTAAAATATAAGTTGCACAGTTATTCTAAGTTAGAATAACTGTCAAACACCCACACTGAACACAAAAAGGACTGAGAAAAATCACAGTCCTGGAGGTGGAGAATGTCGCAAAAAATCCTGTTAAAATGAGAACATCCCCTTTTAACAAGTGCATCATTTTCCTTCTGTCCTTTTACCTGAGAGATTGAGCGAAAAATCGCCTTGCCCCTTCGGTGTTCTGTCTTGCAGAATCTCTCCAGAAGTCCGTCAGTCATCCTGTCCTTGCCCTAAGGCACCTGAGAGTATAATTCCTTCGGTAGATCAAATCTTCTCCAGAATGACGTCAATCGGTTGGTGTTTTATGTAATTGTGCTTATTCTAAATGAAAATGTCAAACTTGTCAAGTAATTTGTGTTAAATGATAACAAATTGATTTGTTTTGGCTATAACGTTCGGAAATAAAATGAATTCAAATTGGCGTAGCGAATTTATGACAGCGACGTTAAAGTTTGTTAAACTAAAGAAAAAGATGTGGAGAAGTGTTTATGAAAGCATATGATTTGATTGTTATCGGCTTTGGTAAGGCGGGGAAAACATTGGCTGGTAAAATGGCTGCCGCTGGTAAAAAAGTTGCTCTTGTTGAGCAAAATGCGGCAAATTATGGTGGCACTTGTATCAATGTCGGCTGTATTCCGACTAAAACCTTGATACAAGCAGCAGAAAACAATTTAACCTTTGATCATGCAATGACGCTCAAAGAGACCGTCACAACTCGTCTTCGCAATAAAAATCAAATGGTTTTAGAAAATAGCGGAGCTGATCTCATCAATGCTCATGCTAAATTTATTTCTAACAAAGTGATTGAAGTTTCAGCTGGTGATGAGACAGAACAATTAACAGCAGAAACCATTGTTATCAATACTGGTGCCGTGTCAAATGTCTTTCCAATTCCAGGGCTGTTAGAGAGTAAGCATGTGGTAGATAGTACAGGTATCCAAAATTTACCTGAACAACCAAAACGACTTGGAATCATCGGTGGTGGTAATATTGGTCTAGAATTTGCCTCGCTTTATGCTCGTCTAGGTAGTCAAGTCACTGTTTTTGAAAATTCCCCAGTCATTTTAGAACGCTATGAAGAGGTGGCTGCCAAATTAGCACAAGAGTACCTTGAAGCAGATGGCGTCAGCTTTGTCCTAGGAAGTCAAGTAGAAGCAGTTGCCAACCGTGGTGAGGAGGTTGTTGTCACTGAAAACGGCAAAGAATATCTCTTTGATGTGGTGATGTACGCCATGGGGCGCAAACCAGCCACTGAAGGACTTGGTTTGGTAAATACAGACATCAAACTGACCGACCGTGGTGCTGTGCAGGTTGATGACTACTGTGAAACAACGGTATCTGGTGTTTATGCGGTCGGTGATGTGAACGGAGGTCTCCAGTTCACTTACACATCACTTGATGATTTCCGCATCGTTTTTGGTAAGTTGACCGGTCAAGGAGATTACAGCCTTCAAAACCGTCAAAATGTACCAAACTCTCTCTTCATTGATCCTGCTTTGTCACAGGTTGGTTTGACGGAAAAGGCTGTGCAAGAAGCAGGTTTACCATACAAGGTCAATGAATTACTGGTAGCTAATATGCCAAGAGCCCATGTCAATAATGACCTTCGAGGCGTTTATAAAGTGATTGTCAATACTGAGACCAATGAAATTCTAGGAGCAACTCTCTTTGGAGCAGGAAGTCACGAAATCATTAACCTCATCAAAATGGCTATGGATAACCATATTCCTTACACTTACATCAAAAATCAAATTTTCACACACCCAACCATGGCTGAGAATTTAAACGACGTCTTTAATTTTTAAAATAATGAGGAGCTATGATGGCAAAGCAAAATATCTATGACAATGATACCTTTTTTGAGGGGTATCAAAAGATTCGAAAAAATGAACGCAATGCCAATACTCTTTTTGAAATTCCTGCCTTATTTTCCTTATTACCTGATTTAAAAGGTAAAAGGATTCTTGATTTAGGCTGTGGATTTGGTGATTACTGCAAGAAATTTAGTGATGCGGGAGCTAGTTCTATTCTTGGGATTGATATTTCTGAGAAGATGTTGGCGGTTGCTGAGGCTGAAAATACGGCTCCTAACATTCAATACCTGAATTTACCGATGGAAGATATCGATCAGTTGGATGGTTCGTTTGATTTGGTGGTTAGTTCGCTAGCTTTTCACTATGTGGCAGATTTTTCGGATTTGATTGCTAAAATTTATGATAAGCTAAATGATAATGGCTTTCTGATTTTTTCACAAGAACATCCAATCAATACCTGCCATACAGGTGGTGATCGGTGGACTAGAGATACCGATGGGAATCGTCTACATTTGAATTTGACTCATTATAGCGTCTCAGGAGAACGTGAGTCTGTCTGGTTTGTGGACAATGTCAAAAAATATCACCGAACATTTTCAGAGATTTTTAATACCTTGATATATGCTGGCTTTACGATTGAGAAAGTGATTGAACCACTCCCAGATGATAAGATGTTAGAAGAATATCCCGAGTATAGGGATTTACTACATAAACCTGATTTTTTAGTCATTAAAGCACAAAAGGTAACAAAGAAAGATTGAGGTTCAGCTCTGCTATTTTCCCTAAAAAATGGTAAAATAGTAGAGCTTATTTTTATGGACAGAGAGAATGAGATGGAATTCAAAAGACTAACTGAGAAAGATTTGTTTGCTTGTGCGCAACTATTTGTTGACATTTTCGTCGTATTGTAGATGAAAACGAGGATAAGCCAATATACAGATGTAAATATCTTGAGAAAATATGTGTAGTTAGAAAACAGTTATACGGCTTTTTGCCATGTGTTTGTCATGGTTAGTTCTACAAAAAATAATAGTCAACCGCTTACTTTTTTGATATAATACTAGGGATAAACGTATATAGAAAGAGGTTCTCTCATGGGAAATTTCCAAGTTATTGCACATCCGCTAATTCAGCATAAGTTGTCTATTTTGCGTCGTACAACGACCTCTACAAAAGATTTTCGTGAGTTGGTTAATGAAATTGCTATGCTCATGGGATATGAAGTGTGGCGTGATCTTCCACTTGAAGATGTTGAAATTGAGACGCCGATTACAAAAACGATTCAGAAACAATTGGCTGGAAAAAAATTAGCAATCGTTCCAATTTTGCGTGCAGGTATCGGTATGGTTGATGGTCTTTTGAGTCTTGTTCCAGCCGCAAAAGTGGGGCACATTGGAATGTACCGTGACGAAGAAACTCTTGAGCCAGTTGAATACTTGGTAAAACTTCCAGAAGATATCGAGCAGCGCCAAGTCTTCTTGGTTGACCCAATGCTTGCGACAGGTGGCTCAGCTATTCTAGGTGTTGATTCATTGAAAAAACGCGGAGCAACTAACATTAAATTCGTCTGCTTGGTAGCAGCGCCAGAAGGAGTTGCAAAACTCAGAGCAGCGCATCCAGACATTGATATCTATACAGCAGCCCTTGACGAAAAACTCAATGAACAAGGCTACATCGTCCCAGGACTTGGAGATGCAGGAGACCGCTTGTTTGGTACTAAATAGGTCCAGTGGACCTATTTAGGTCGTCGCTGGAAAATAAGAAAGCGGCGAGGTCCAGTGGCCAAATAAGTTTAGATCGTTTGAAATAAACGAGCCCTAACAAACTGACTCTAAAGGAATAGAAAAAAATAAGGGCAAATACAGTTGTTCTTATTTTTACAAAAGAATTTTAGCACTCTTTTGAAGAGAGTGCTAAAAAATGAGTTTTTTATTTGACCTTATCTGACTAAAAGCATATAATAACAGTAAGAATTAAGTAGAAAAGAGGAAAATTATGATTCCTGTAGTTATTGAACAAACATCACGCGGTGAGCGTTCTTATGATATTTACTCACGTCTTTTAAAAGACCGTATCATTATGTTAACAGGTCCTGTTGAGGATAATATGGCAAATTCTGTTATTGCGCAGCTTTTGTTCCTAGATGCTCAAGATCCTACAAAAGATATCTATCTTTACGTTAACACTCCTGGAGGGTCTGTATCAGCAGGTTTAGCTATTGTTGATACCATGAACTTTATCAAGGCAGATGTCCAGACGATTGTTATGGGTGTGGCTGCCTCAATGGGAACAATCATTGCGTCATCAGGAGCAAAAGGGAAACGCTTCATGCTTCCAAATGCAGAATACATGATTCACCAACCGATGGGTGGTACTGGTGGCGGTACGCAACAAACAGATATGGCAATCGCAGCTGAGCACCTTTTGAAAACTCGTAATAACCTTGAACAAATCTTGGCTAAAAACTCTGGTAAGACAGTGAAGCAAGTTCACAAGGATGCAGAGCGTGATTACTGGATGAGTGCAGAAGAAACACTTAAATATGGTTTCATTGATGCTATCATGGAAAATAATAGCTTAAATTAAGCAACTATGAGAGGCTGGGAAAAACTCAGATTTGGATCTTGCTGATACAATTGAACAATAGAAAAAGGCTTAAAATTAACGTATATTGATGACGTTATTCTAAGCCTTTTTCTATTGTTGAGACTTTTACCGGGCTCTTTGATTATATTCAAATGGTGAGTGCTTATTGACAAGCAAAGCTTACCTCAGCCTGATAAAACTCAGTTTTATCTAAGTTTTTGGTGAATTGGTTGGTTTGATCTTTGAAAGTATAAATTAGCGTGATACGCGACGACGCGCAGCTTTTTTACGGTTTTCTTCGATAAAAGCAGCTTTCTTTTCTTCAGGTTCAATGATGGTTTTTTGGATTGCAAAAAGCGCACCAGCAGCGGCAGCAACTGATCCAACAACACCGGTCACAAGACCTTTCACAAAAGGATGTTTTTTAGCCATAAGAGTGTCTCCTATCTTCTTTAAGATACCTTAATCATAGCAAAATAGAGAAAATAGTCAAGTTATAAAATTATATGCCTTAAAAAACGGTAATACGATAGGTTTCTTAGCTATCGAAAAATCTAAAATAACAGATTTGCTCCCTTCTCTAATTTTCTAGGACTTTTTCATAGTATTTGACAGTTTCTTTTGCTTTTGTTATAGCTAATAACTATGTTATATGCGTTTTATAGAATGGTAAAGTCAATTAGTTTTTATTTAGTATTTTTGTTAGCACTTCTTCTAATGTGGTGTGGGGCGGAAGCGAGCTCCTACAGAGTTCCATTCCATCTTGGCAAGCCTAGGTCTTGCCACCCCCTTCACACTAAAACTAATAAGTTTTAGTGTGTGGGGGTGAAACTGTTCAGTGGACTATTTGAGATGGACACTTAAAGTTCAGATATAGACTTCCAATCAATTACTGCGCCAATCTGCCATTATCAAAAAAGAGAGGGTTGAGATTTTGGTTCAACTTCTTTTCATTACTCGCAGGCTACGCCATCTCCGTCACGGTCTAAATGTGGACCATAACCAGGGTCTCCAGAATATATCGGAGCAGCTCCTGCGTTTCTCACTGCGGTACAGTTTGCATAGTATGCTTGAACTGGAGCAGCTTCTGGTTCGGGTGCCACGGGTTGTGGAGCTGGAGCAGCTTCTGCTACTGGTGCGGTAGCAAAATTTTGTACCGGAACACTTTCGGTAGTTGAAACAACTGGGTCAGGAGCTTGTGTTGTCGGAGCTTCGAGTGTCGTTGCGATTGTTGATGTAGTTGTGGTTTTTTCAGTGGTTGTTGTAGTGGTAGAAGTTGTAAATTCTGTTACCGTAGTTTTCTTTTCAGTAGTGGTCACTTCGGGATTTTCTTTCTTCTTAGTTGCTGTTGTAGATACAATTCCAGACTTCACAGATGTGTCTTGATTATTTTTATCATTACTGTCTCCGATAAAGCTCCAACTTAATAAGCTGATTACAGCAGTTCCGATAGCGATGTTTCTCATTTTAGGATTAGGGTTCTTTTTACCGAAGTACCAAACTGCAAATAAGCTACCGATAAAAATAACGGGTAGTAATACAATGATGATCGCTATCAGTACAATAATTCCGATGATTATCCAAGGACCATTAGAACCGCTTTTTTTTGATTTTCTTGCCATATTTAAATCTCCTAGTATGTGTGCACGCGTGTGTCTATTTTTAGTGTTTGAATTGCTTTATTCAAAAATGAATTGATAGAGTTGAACGACTTGAGCAAAAGCATAATCGCTTAATATAGTGATTTTTTGGGCATTCCTAGCACGATAGTCGAAAGTGTGTAGTTGGAACGGGTTAACGTAACCGTCAATTTTTTCATTTTCCACGTCAACTAATAGTCCCTTATCTCTTAATTTAGCTTGTCCGTGAGTGATAGGGCAGACAGCAACAAAGCCAGTCTGTTTATTGTAATTGTCACTAGATACGACTAAGGCAGGACGCCTCTTTTGAATTTCTCGCCCAGCAGAAGGGTCAAAATCAATCCAGATAATATCCTGCTTTTTAGGAATGTAATTACTCATGATCTAACAATGTTACCCCTTCAAAGTCATCTTCCATACTTAAATCGTCAAGACCATTAAAAGGATTGGCAATCTTAGGAACTAGCATAATGACATCATTACGACCTTTCTCGATTAAGAACTCTTGACCAGTGGTGATACCCAAGTCTTTAGGAAGTGTCACGGTTATAGAGTTACCGACTTTACGAGCCTTTACAAAGTTCATATTTTCCACCTTCTTTCTGTATATACAAGTATACACCGTTTTTTTGCTATTAGCAATGATAAACCAAAAGCTAGTAAATACTTTTTGCTCCCGTGAAGAAATTTCAAGAAAATGCCATTTTTTAATGTCATAATATTAAGTTTTTTAGTGCCATGAAGCAATCAATGGGAACCTAAACTGCAAAATAGAGAAAATGGTCAAGTTATAACTTCCTGTGGTATAATGAAGGTATGATTGCTATTGAAGAAATTGGTAACATTACCAAAGAAAAACTGGGGCTGATTACGGTCGTTACTGGTGAGGACCTAGGCCAGTATAGTCAGCTAAAAGAAGCTTTTATGAAGGCTATCTCGTTTGATAAGGATGATTTGACCTATTCTTATTTTGACATGGCTGAGACTGATTATGCAGCGGCTGAAATGGATTTGGAAAGTCTCCCTTTTTTTGCGGATGAAAAGGTTGTGATTTTTGATCATCTTTTAGACATTACGACGGATCGTAAATCTTATTTGGGTGAGCAGGAACTCAAGCGATTTGAAGCCTATCTAGAGAATCCTGTGGAGACAACACGCTTGGTTATTATGGCGCCAGGAAAACTAGATGGAAAGCGACGTCTAGTGAAGATTCTCAAGCGTGACGCTCGGATTTTCGAAGCGGTTCCTTTAAAAGAAGCAGACCTGAGAACCTATTTTCAGAAGTTGGCTCATAAGGAAGGATTGGCGTTTGAGTCAGGTGTTTTTGAGGAGCTTTTGATTAAGTCTAACTTTGATTTTTCTGACACCTCAAAAAATTTAGCCTTTTTGAAATCTTATAAGAAGCAGGGCACGGTGACACATGAGGACATTGCGCAAGCTATTCCCAAAAGCCTACAAGATAATTTATTTGACCTGACTCAGTATATCCTGTCTGGCAAGATTGATGCTAGTCGTGAGTTGGTAAGGGATTTACGACTTCAAGGGGAGGACGAGATTAAGTTGATTGCGATTATGCTTGGGCAGTTTCGTCTCTTTTTGCAGGTTAAGATTTTAGCTAGTCAGGGGAAATCTGAGCAAGCTATGGTAGCTGAGCTTTCTAGTTTGATAGGACGGAACATCAATCCCTATCAGGTGAAATTTGCTCTTCGAGATAGTCGCACTCTGTCTTTAACTTTTTTGAAAAAAGCTGTCGCAACGCTCATTGAATGCGATTATCAGATTAAGACAGGTGTTTATGACAAAGATTATCTCTTTGAAGTGGCATTGTTGAAGATAGCAAGTTTACTCAAAGGTTGATGGAGAAGAATATGAAAAAGAAACTGATTAGCTTAATGATTGTGATATTTTCCTTGCTCTTTTTTCTAACAGGTTGTGGAAATGGTGAAAAGGAACGTCAGGTAGCTGAGTCCGAGTTATCCCTCCTGTTTAAAGCTTATGGTTTCACTGGAGAGATGAACGTTGAAGATGCTGTCGGTCGAACGATAGAGACGAGTATCTATAGCGCTGATGGTCATTATACGGAAGTTGTTAACGGCGAAGAGCTAACCTTTTCTCTGTCTCTAGGCTATGGTGAGGAACCTGAAGATTCTAGTCCAGAAGCAATCGCTTCAACAGAAAGCTTGGTAAGGACATTTTTCCCTATTGCCTTGGAGGCGATGTGGAAGCAGCCAGAGGGGAGACAACTTCAGAAAGAAATGGAAAGGACTATAAAAGGGTTTCAATTTGATCATATGACTTACTCTGGTTTTGGGGGTACGATTGATGAGGATTCGCCTCAGATAGGAGATTACTACAAGGTTGTGGAAACGAACCGAAAGGCTGGAAAACCCCTCCAAGGTTTGTATGACATTCCTATTAAAGAAATGCTGGCCAAGGAAAATGTTATAGGGACTTTTTCCTTCCATTTGATGACTTCTGATGTTCTTAATGAGAAACTCGGACAAGCAAAAGAGGCTAAGGAATTTTTGAAAACTGCTGTAGAGAAAGCCGATTTAACACAATTTCCTGATGGTAAATACAGCATCGGATTTGATGAAGAGACAGAATCGGGAACGTATTCGGGTAGTAGTTCCAATTATTTTTATTTCTATGTCAAAGATGGTACCTTTTTACGTATTGATGAGGATTATTATTTCTAGTCAAATTCTTTGAAAGCTCTGCCATTTTCAGATAAAATAAAGGTAATATAACGAAAAGAGGATATGTAATCATGGCAATTATTTTACCAGACCTACCTTACGCTTACGATGCGCTTGAACCAGTTATTGATGCGGAAACAATGACTCTACACCACGGCAAACACCACGCAACTTACGTGGCAAACGTGAATGCTGCGCTTGAAAAACACCCTGAAATTGGTGAAGACCTTGTGGCACTTTTGTCAGACGTTGAGTCAATTCCAGCGGATATCCGTCAAGCAGTTATTAACAACGGTGGTGGTCACTTGAACCACGCTTTGTTCTGGGAATTGCTTTCTCCAGAAAAAACTGAAATTACTGAAGAAGTTGCAGCGGCAATCAATGAAGCATTTGGTTCATTTGACGCTTTCAAAGAGGCTTTCACAGCAGCAGCAACAACGCGTTTTGGTTCAGGATGGGCATTCCTTGTTGTCAATGCAGAAGGTAAACTTGAAGTGGTATCAACACCAAACCAAGATACACCAATCATGGATGGCAAACAACCAATCTTGGCACTTGACGTTTGGGAGCACGCTTACTACCTTAACTACCGTAACGTCCGTCCAAACTACATCAAAGCATTCTTTGAAATCATCAACTGGAATAAAGTTGACGAACTCTACAAAGCAGCAAAATAATTAGCGACACTTTTTAAGGAGAACGATATCTTCTCCTTGAACAGCTAGTCATTCCTCTAGGAAAGTCCCATTGGACTTTTCGTGTGACATCGAGCGTTTCGCCGATGGAACTGAGGAGTGGAACAAGGTAGCTGAATTGTACGCAGCAACGAAATAATTTTGGGGAACTGGCACAAGTCAGTTCTTTTTTAGTTATTATTAGATAGTTCTTCGAATTTGTTTTATAATAGTGACGATATGAAAAAAGAAAATAAACGCCGTTCTAGAAGGCGACAAAAAAGAAGGAGAAAACCTTCAAATTATTTACACAATAGTGTTAGACATACTCGAAACACCTTTAAGGGAACTGACGAAGGTCTGATATTTTTTACAAATAGGATGCTCTCTAAGATGGAAGTGAGCACTTTCTTTCAAAATCGCCTCATTATTTTGGGAACTCTTTGCCTCCTTATCTTGTCTGTTAGTCTTTGGTTGACTAGTGCCGCTATTCTTCCTAAAATGGGCAATAACTCTTCACAGCCTCTCTTAAAAAAATCATCTTCGGAAGAAGCAAAGAAAAGTAAGAAAACCGAAGTGACCCCTACCGTAAAAAGTCTAGAGGCTAAGGAAGCGGTTGTAGCTGAGGACTTAGCTTATATGTCGTCTTTAGGTCTATATTATGACTATGCGCATCTCAGTTTAGAAGATACTGTCAAGGCCTTCTTAGCAGAACAAGGTTTAGACGTTTCTCAGGTAGCGTTTTCTTATAAAAATCTAGTGACCAATGAGACGCTTACCATGAATGATACTCAGCCGATGACAGCTGGTTCAACTTATAAGTTACCACTTGGAATGTTGATTATTGATGAAGCTGCAGCTGGACGTCTTAATATGACAGAGGAAGTGCCTTATACGACTATTGGCAATATTACTGAGGCACCAGATTACCCGCTTTACCTAGCTGGCTTTGGTGAAACAATGAATTGGACACAGATTCTTGATAATGCTCTTATTCATTCTGAAAATACACCAGCCTACGTTATGGCTGATCGTCTCGGTGGTTTTCATGAAGCCTATCAAAAAATCTCTAAATTTGGTCACTCAAAGGGAGACATCAAGACCATTGATTACGAAGGTGGTAACAAGACAACGAGTGATTACTACATACAGGTACTTGATTATTTATGGGAGCATAAAGATAAGTATGCGCCAATCATTGAGCGATTAGACGCTTCTTTCCCAGGTCAATGGTATGAGCAATATGTTCATTCGGTGCGCATCTCTCAAAAGCCTGGATTTTCTCAGGAAGCCTTAAATGTCAATGCTATTGTAGAAGAAGAAATTCCTTACCTTATTTCAATTTATACGGCAGGATTTGGCGGGAGTAATGCAGATACTACTGATATGAGCGGTTACGGTTATAATCAATTATGCTGTTTAACCTATGTTATCAACGAATGGCACAAGGTAAATATGAACCCAGCCAAAGAGCTACCAGTAACAGAGGGAGTTACAGAAAATTATTAAATGAGGACTAGGTTTATCCTAGTTTTTTGATGCCTACCTTTACCTTGAAAAATGCTGTTATAAAAGGTAAAATAGATGGGATAGAATTGATAGAATGGACTTATTGTGACATGAAACAGATCACAGATTTTGAAAATAAAAAGGTATTAGTATTAGGTTTAGCACGTTCTGGTGAAGCGGCAGCACGTCTGCTGGTGAAGCTCGGTGCTATTGTGACCGTCAATGATGGGAAACCTTTCGATGAAAATCCCTCGGCGCAAGCTTTGCTTGAAGAAGGCATAAAAGTCGTATGTGGCAGTCACCCTGTTGAGCTTTTGGATGAAAATTTTGAGCTGATGGTGAAAAACCCAGGCATTCGATATGATAATCCCATGGTAGTCCGTGCCCTTGAAAAGGGCATTCCTGTATGGACGGAGGTGGAGTTGGCTTATCTTGTTTCTGAGGCGCCAATTATCGGTATTACCGGTTCAAATGGAAAAACGACCACAACAACGATGATTGCTGATGTCTTTAACCAAGCAGGTCGTACGGGTCTCTTATCTGGAAATATCGGTTTTCCGGCATCTGAGGTTGCTGTTAAGGCGACAGCTGATGATACGCTGATTATGGAACTATCATCATTCCAGCTGATGGGAATCAATGATTTCCGCCCTCATATTGCCCTTATTACCAATCTAATGCCTACGCACATTGATTATCATGGGGATTTTGATGGCTATGTTGCAGCAAAGTGGAACATGCAAAATCGTATGACCAAAGATGATTTTGTGGTGCTTAATGTTAACCAAGATTTGGCGAAAGAGCTGGCGCACAAAACTCAGGCAACAGTCGTTCCGTTTTCAACGACAGAGCAAGTAGACGGTGGCTATCTAGCAGATGGTACCCTCTACTTTAAAGGTGAAGCCATTATGCAGGCTTCTGAAATTGGAGTACCAGGTTCTCACAATATTGAAAATGCCCTAGCAACAATTGTCGTTGCTAAATTATCAGGCATCTCAAATCAGGCAATTAAAGAAGCCCTATCAGCCTTTGGTGGCGTTAAACACCGCCTTCAATATGTCGGAGAAATCGCTGATGTCAAATTCTATAACGATTCGAAATCAACCAATATTTTAGCCACACAAAAGGCCTTATCAGGTTTTGACAATGCGACCACTATTTTGATTGCGGGTGGCTTGGACCGAGGTAATGAATTTGATGAGCTTGTCCCTGATATTGAGGGGCTAAAGTTGATGGTTGTCCTTGGCGAATCAGCTCATCGTGTCAAACGAGCTGCGCAAAAAGCTGGTGTTCCGACACTTGATGCCAAGGATGTCGCTGATGCGACACGTATTGCCTTTGAAAATGCTCAAGCTGGTGAAGTGGTTCTCCTCAGTCCAGCTAATGCAAGCTGGGATATGTATAAAAACTTCGAAATTAGAGGTGAAGAATTCATCACCAGTTTTGAAGAATTAAAATTACAAAACAGTAACTCGTAAAAAGTTCCCTAAAACAATCAAAATAAAAGAAGTTAAATGATGACAAAAAAGAAAATTGTATTTACTGGTGGTGGGACCGTGGGTCACGTTACCCTAAACCTTATTTTAATTCCTAAGTTTCTAAAAGATGGTTGGGAAGTCCACTATATTGGTGATAAAAATGGCATTGAGCACAAGGAAATTGAAAAATCTGGGCTTGACGTTGTGTTCCATTCGATTGCAACAGGAAAGCTTCGCCGTTATTTTTCATGGCAAAATATGCTTGATGTCTTTAAGGTAGCTTGGGGAATTCTTCAATCTGTTGTCATTTTGGCAAAAATTCGTCCGCAGGCGCTCTTTTCAAAAGGTGGCTTTGTCTCAGTACCACCAGTTATAGCTGCAAAAGGATTAAACATTCCAGTCTTTATCCATGAATCAGACCTTTCTATGGGTTTGGCCAATAAAATTGCTTATAAGTTTGCGACGCGAATGTACACAACCTTTGAGCAGGCGGCTGGTCTTGTGAAAACCAAGCACATTGGTGCCATTACCAAGGTTGGTAACCCTCAATCTTTTGACCAGCATCAAATTGATGCTATTAAGGCGCAGTTTGATGAGAGTAAAACAACGTTACTCTTTATTGGTGGCTCAGCTGGTGCTAGGGTTTTTAATGACTTTATTAGCACCAATGATTTGACGACTGATTTTAACGTTATCAATATTTCTGGCGATGAGAACCTCAACACACTTTCAAAAAATCTATATCGCATTGACTACGTCACAGACCTTTATCAGCCCCTCATGGACATGGCTGATGTCGTTGTCACTCGCGGTGGATCAAATACGATTTTTGAACTGGTTGCCATGCAAAAACTTCACGTGATTGTGCCACTTGGAAAAGAGGTGTCACGTGGGGATCAGTTAGAAAATGCTGCTTATTTTGTGGAAAAAGGCTACGCTGAACAATTGCTTGAACCAGACCTTTCTGTGGAGAGCTTAAAAGAGAAAGTAGCTCTGCTATTATCTAAAAAAGAAAATTACCAAGAAGCGATGAAAAAATCAGAGGAAATCACATCACCTGATGCCTTTTATCAGCTCTTGCGTAATGCCATTGAAGGAAAGTAAATGACTAAAAAACATGACACTAATGAGCCTAAAGAAGTGATAGAAAAGACTGACTGGCAGAAGCTCCACGAAGAATTTGTCGCTAGGCAGGCTGTTAAAAACTCAGAAGAAGAGGAAGTCTTAGCAGAAGAACCAGAGCAAATTATGGATGATTTTGAGGATTCTTTAACTGAGGAAAGACAATCTGAGGATGGTGAAGAAGACATTCAAGATGTCATCTCAGAAGAAGATTTCCCAACAGATGAAGAAGATGATGATGAAACTGTTGAGGAACCGAGTGACGTCAAAGAGGAAGTTGTAAAGCTAGAAAATCCTGCTCCAACCCCTAAAGATATTTTAAAAGAAGAAAAGGCGCTTAAAAAACAGCTTAGGGAAAAGGCTAAGAGCGAAAAAAAAGAACAGCGTCTTAAGAACCGTCCATTGAGAGTGGCAAGGTTAAAAGTTGCTTCTATCATTGTTGTGGCAGTTTTAACACTGGTGTGTTCAGGTTTTATTCTTAGCCCTTACAGCAAGGAAAAGCAGTTTGAGGTGACTGGGTTAGAACATGCTGATAAGGCTTCTATTTTGGTCTCAACAGGAATTAAACAATCTGATTACATTTCGAGTGTGTATTTCGAGAAAGAAAGCATTGAAAAAGCCATCCAAGCTGCTAACCCGTGGGTGAAAAAAGCAGAAATCACTTATCGTTTTCCTAACGTTTTTGAGATTTCCATCACGGAGAATCGAATCATCGCCTATGCTCAGACAGAAGCTGGTCACCAGCCTGTTCTTGAAAATGGTCTGCGTATGCCAGTTGTTTCAAAAGCAGACTTACCTGAGAACTTTTTAACGGTTAATCTGACGGATGAAAAAGCGGTGCAGTCCTTGGTCACTCAGTTAGCAAAACTCGATGAAGATCTCGTCTCACGTATTAAAGTTGTCAATGCGGTGACCAATGCCACAACAAAGGATTTGCTTCTGTTAGAAGTCAAAGAAGGTCATCAAATTCGGGTGCCTTTATCACAACTTGATGTCAAGTTGCCATTTTATTCCAAAATTGCTGAAACCCTGACTGCTCCTAGCATCATCGACATGGAAGTAGGAATCTACACGACTAATGAAACCATTGAAGCTATTATGGCTCAGGAAAAAGCAGAGCGTGAAGAGGCTAAGAAAAAAGCAGAGGAAGAAGCGAAAAAGAAAAACAAGAAAACGGATGGCACAGCTGACGCTAATGAGGAAGTGGAAGGGTCAGAAACCCTTTCAGAGGAAACCTCATCACCAGAATTGACAGAAACAGTTGTAACAGACACAACGCAAGAAACAAGTACCGAAAGTACAACACACTAATTTCAAAACTCCTGAATGGTACGATTTGCTAATGAGAGCTAAATGCTTATCAGATTAGCAGTCGTTGTATTTCAGGAGTTTTCATTTACCAAAAAATCATTCTTATCCAGTTTATACTCATTCAAAATCAAAATTAGCATTTTAGAACCTCTAATACTTTTGATGGACTACCGAACGAAGTGAGGGTAAAATGTTTCTTTCGCTATAGTGGTATTCTTATTAGTGAAACTGTCCAGTGGACAGTTTCAGCCTGAGCTTAGAAACCTGGGAGCGAAGGAGACCTAGGCTTGCCAAGAAGGAATGGAACTCTGTAGGAGGGGAGGTTCTGACACTGACTTAGTCAGCTTCATTTCCCACCTCCAAAGGTCTCCCAGACCTTAACGATTGAGACGAACTTCGTTCGCCTTATTCCCCACCTCAAAAGGTCTCCTAGACCTTTTGAGCGCCCCACACCACATTAGGAGAAGTGCTAAAAAATACTAAATAAAAACTAATTGACTTTATAAATTCAAAACACTATAGCTTTGTTGTTGTTAAGTATTAAAGTAATCTGTTTTGCATTCTTTTGTTGAAAGCGCTATAATGGAAGTGAAATGAGGTGAGGTGATACGATGAGACGTTTTATCATGTTTGTGAGCATTTTTTTGACGTTGTTTATCCTGATGATAGGAATGGTGTTTGGGATAACACGGTTTAAATCTGGAAAAGGAGCTGATAAGGTGATATCGTTGCAGTCTAATACTACTGAAAAGGTTGATAAGGATAAAAAAGAGGCTTCAAAGTCAGAAGTGACCAGTGAGACGACTGATAAACCTTCTGAGGAAACCGAAGTACCAAGCAGAGAAGAAGTAGATAACATTTCTCCAGAAGGTCATTTGGAAAATAATCGCCAAAGGGTGATTTTAAATGTGACACAGCAAATTCAGCAAACGCCAACAAACTGTGCGCCAACGACAGTCAGCATGCTTTTATCCTATAAAGGGATTGATGTCAGCCAAGAGATTTTGGCACAAGAAATGGGGACAGATACATCTTTTGGAACCCATAATAAGGATGCGATTGCCATTCTGAATAAGCATCTTTTTGGCTATGAAAGCCCTGCAGCTAACCAAGCAGGCTATCGCTTGGAAACTATTACCAATCCAGAGAAAGACAAGTCACTTTTTAAGGAACGTTTGAAGAAAAATATAGCAGATGGTTATCCTATGTACTATACGATAGAACTCTCAACGCTTTATCCTGATAAAAAAGGTGAACATAATGTTGTAGGAATTGGGTATGAGATGACCACTGATGGTAATGATATTGCGTCTGTTTACTATTTAGATCCGTTATATAGTATGCAAGACCCTGTTCATGCTGGCTTGAAAAAGATAACGGTTGATGAACTGCTTCATTCGACCAGTGTTTGCGTAGAGCCAAACTATGGTTGGTGAGATTTAGTGACTTATATAATTTTTTGTAGAAATACGACCGAAAGATGGTGGTAAAGGACTTTAACTCAGCTAAAACGCGAACATTATTCTGTTTTTCAGTTTGCAATATGTGTTTTTGATTATTATCTGTTATAATAAGATTATCAAAAATACGAGGTGTCTCATGAAAACAGATATTGAAATTGCTCAAAGTGTAGCCTTAAAACCTATTACAGAAATTGTTGAACAGGTGGGGATTACCTTTGATGATATTGAACTTTATGGAAAGTATAAAGCAAAATTATCTTTTGATAAGATTACTGCTATTCAAGAAAATCCTGTTGGAAAGCTCATTTTGGTAACAGCCATCAATCCAACCCCAGCAGGTGAAGGAAAATCAACCATGTCTATCGGTTTGGCAGATGCCTTAAATAAAATCGGTAAGAAAACCATGATTGCCCTTCGTGAACCATCACTGGGCCCTGTTATGGGGATTAAAGGCGGCGCAGCAGGAGGTGGTTATGCCCAGGTGCTTCCAATGGAGGATATCAACCTTCATTTCACAGGAGATATGCATGCCATTACAACGGCTAACAATGCTCTGTCAGCTCTCTTAGATAATCATATCCAACAAGGAAATGAACTTGGTATTGATCAGCGCCGTATCATTTGGAAACGTGTCGTTGACCTTAATGATCGTGCCCTTCGTCAAGTGATTATTGGTCTTGGAAGTCCTGTTAATGGCGTTCCACGTGAAGATGGCTTTGATATCACAGTTGCCTCTGAAATTATGGCTATTCTGTGCTTGGCAACAGATTTGAAAGACCTTAAAGCACGCCTTGCTAATATTGTAGTTGCCTATACTTACGCTAGAAAACCAGTTTATGTTCGTGACCTTAAGGTAGAAGGCGCATTGACGCTTATTTTGAAGGATGCTATCAAGCCAAACCTTGTTCAAACAATCTATGGCACCCCTGCCCTTGTGCACGGTGGCCCATTTGCCAACATCGCTCATGGCTGTAACTCTGTTTTGGCGACCTCAACAGCTCTTCGTTTAGCAGATTACGTGGTTACAGAGGCTGGTTTCGGTGCAGACCTTGGTGCTGAAAAATTCCTTAACATCAAGACACCAAACTTGCCAACAACTCCAGATGCAGTGGTGATTGTAGCCACTTTGCGTGCCCTTAAAATGCACGGTGGTGTGGCTAAGACAGACCTCAATCAGGAAAACGTTGAAGCTGTCCGTAAAGGATTTGCGAACTTGGAGCGCCATGTTAACAATATTCGTAAATTTGGCGTGCCTGCAGTTGTTGCTATCAATGAATTTGTGGCAGATACGGAAGCTGAAATTGTAGCTCTAAAAGAACTCTGTGCTCAGATTGATGTCGCAGTTGAATTAGCTAGCGTTTGGGCAAACGGTGCTGACGGCGGTATTGATTTGGCAGAGACTGTCGTTAATGCTGTGGAAAATGGCGGAGCAGACTACAAGCGTCTCTATTCTGATGAAGATAGTCTTGAGGCTAAAATCACTAAGATTGTCACTGAGATTTACGGTGGTCAATCTGTTCAATTTGGACCAAAGGCTAAAACGCAATTGAAACAATTTGCGGAATTTGGTTGGGATAAATTACCAGTCTGCATGGCGAAAACACAATACTCATTCTCAGACAATCAGTTTCTCCTTGGAGCACCAGAAGGATTTGATATCACCATCCGTGAATTTGTGCCAAAAACAGGAGCTGGTTTCATCGTAGCCTTGACTGGAGATGTGATGACCATGCCAGGATTACCAAAACAACCAGCAGCTCTTAATATGGATGTAGCAGAAGACGGCACAGCAGTAGGCTTGTTCTAGTAATCCTTGTAAATTATCAGATAAAAAGTCAACTTCGGTTGGCTTTTTTTGATGACAAAAACCTCTCCTGAATGTCAGGAGAGGTTACATGATATTAGCTCAGCTATTTTTCAAAATTATCTGAGCTAATTGTTAATCTTTCTTTTCAGTTGTGGTGCTTGTCTCGCTAGTGTTTTCGCTTTCCTCGGGTTTGGGATTGAGCGATAGGTAGCTAGGTGCGTTGAAGCGATCAACTGTTGTTTTGTTACCGTGTTTGCTATAGATACTGGTTGAAGCTGAACCGAGCTTTTGTTCGATAGCAATCAAGGATTTGAGACTGTTTGTATATGAGAAATTTTCGACATTGACAACTTTTAATCCATTTGTCTTATCAAAGCGGAGCAGGTCTCCAGTTTGGATTTCATCACTCATTTTGAGTTGTAAAGCAGCAGTGTTTCTAATGTCCTCTAATGCCACCGTTGTGTTCTCATCAGGATTGGTGATTTCGAGTCCGCTGACAGTGTCATAGATACGACCATTATAGGAAGTGTATTGTGGTGTGATGTAACTACCAGCTGTACGGAGAGCGACAATTTGTTTATTGTCTGCTGATAGTAAATCTTGTCCCACTTGACTGTAGTTTGCAGTGTCAATTCCTAAAATGTGAAGGAGAGTAGGGAGGCCATCAATTTCCCCACCAAAGGTATCGCTGATAAAGCCTTTGGTCATGCCTGGTACATGGACCATATAAGGTACACGCTGTAGCATGGCATTGTCATACTGGCTCCAAGTTTCCGTATCTTTTCCTAAAAGCGGTGCTAAGTCTGGATTTCGTGAATTTGAAATTCCGTAATGGTCACCGTAGAGAACAATGACAGAATTATCATAAATTCCGGTGTCTTTCAAGTATTGGAAGAGCGCTTTGATAGACGAGTCAAGATAATTTGCTGTGGCGAAATAACCGTTGATGGTTTCGTCGTTTGTTTGAGCCAGAGGGAAACCTTGTTCATCGCTGTTACCCAATAAACTGTTGTAAGGGTAGTGATTGGTTACGGTGATAAATTTTGTGTAGAAGGGTTGTTGCATGCGTTCCAAATACTGGATTGAATCAGCTAACATTGTTTTGTCATTGAGACCATATTGGAAGGAATTGCTTTCTGTTTGCTCAGAAAAATAAGAAGCATCAAAGAAGTAATTATAGCCCCACTGTTTGTAAGCGTTGTTTCGGTTCCAGAATGAACCGACATTTCCGTGGAAAACAGCACTGGTGTAGTTACCGTTTTGAGCTAAGATAGTTGGTGCTGCAAATTGAGTGTTTTCCCCACCATAGTTAACCATGAAAGAACCATTTGACAATCCAAACAATCCAGTTTCCATCATGGTTTCGGCGTCAGATGTTTTTCCGGCCTTAACTTGGTTAAAGAAATTTGAAAAAGCAAAGGTCTCTTTTGAATGATAAAGAGAATTGATAAATGGCGTCACTTCATATTCCTTATCATCGACTTTTAACTTATAGTCAATCAAAAATTGTTGGAAACTTTCAAGGTGAAGGACAATCACATTACGTCCTTTACCGATTCCAAAATAATCTTGATTTGGGGCGGCATAGTGGCTACTGAGGTATTCCTTAACAGGAACGAGGTCTTCAGCGCTAGCGCTATCACGCTCCTTTTGAGCCTGAATGGCTTGATTGGTTGAGTAGATGCTAAAGGTTGGTAAACCTAGGGCGCGAACCACATAGGTATTTGAAAATCCGCGGGTCAACAGTTCAGGACGATCCAACTCAGCCATAAACAGGTTAATGGAAAAGGCGAGCGCTGAAAGGGATGTGACAGCAAAGCTGGCTCTCTTGTGGAAAGGACGACTGTCTGTGGCGATCTTCTTTTTCCAAAAGAAAAAGGCTATGATGAGGTAGTCTATCACATAGATAAGATCCCAAACCTGCAAGGAATCAAGGACTGTTTTACCAAGGCCTTCTGAGGTCTTTCGGCTGGCCATGGCAGAGCTGAACGTGATAAAGTCTGCAAATTCACGGTAATAAATAATATTAGCAAAGAGCAGTGTAGTCAGCAAAATCGAGATGGTCCAAGCAAGGATGTAGAAAGGCTTTTTGCGTTTAATATAAAGTGCCAGTCCAATCAAGAGTAGTCCGACAGGAATAGGGTTAATGACCACCAAAACTAATCGGAGATAGTACTGCACAGGGTGTTCAACTGAGGCCAAGTCGAGGTTAAAGGCCATGAAGTAGGCCCAAATCGTCTTGAGGGTATAGCCAAGTAGTAGTAGCAATACAAAGCCTAACCTCGTCGAGACCACATCAAAGAAAGTGTTTTTTAGTCTTTTCAAAGTATTTTCCTCATTCTTAGAAATCATATGAGTTTATTATAGCATAAAACAAAAATCAGGAGTAATCTAAACCTACTGTGGCTAACTGTCTGAAAATTTGCTATAATACTCCTATGATTAAACTTGTTATGGGAGATTTGGCTGAGAAACGTGTGAAGTCAGGTGTTCAGCTCATTGATGGGAGAGATTTTCCCAATCAAGAATTTACTGACGGATTGGTTTCTTTGGTCAATCAAAAAGGTGCCTTTCTAGGGACAGCTTACCTGTCGCCGCAAAATAAAGGGATTGGTTGGGTCTTGTCTCGTAGTGCGATGGACTTGACGGAAGACTATTTGATAGGATTATTTGAAAAGGCTAAGAAAAAGCGTCATCGTTTTGAACATAGCGACTTGACCACTGCCTACCGTCTCTTTAATCAAGATGGGGATAATCTTGGTGGTGTAACCATTGATCGTTACGGAGATTATGCGCTGTTTTCTTGGTATAATACCTATATTTATTTATAGCCAGAAAGAGCTCATTATATCAGCCTTTCAGAAGGTTTTTCCAGAGCTTGTTGGTGCCTACGAAAAGGTACGGTTTAAAGGCGACTTGCCTGAAAGTTCTCATCTTTACGGTGATGAAGCACCTGAGGTTTTTGAGGTTTTGGAAAATGGCGTGCGCTACTCAGTCTTTTTAAACGATGGTCTAATGACAGGAATTTTCTTAGACCAACATGAGGTCAGAGGAAGTTTAGTTGATGGGTTGGCGCTAGGCAAAACAGTTCTTAATATGTTTTCCTACACCGCAGCTTTTTCCGTGGCAGCAGCTATGGGCGGAGCGTTAGCAACGACATCGGTTGACTTGGCGAAACGTTCTCGCGACCTTTCTAAAGCGCATTTTGACGCCAATGGCTTTGATGTTAACAACCATCAGTTTGTGGTCATGGATGTTTTTGAGTATTTTAAATATGCCAAACGTCATGATTTGACATTTGATGTGATTGTCATCGATCCACCAAGTTTTGCTCGAAATAAAAAACAAACGTTCTCAGTTTTGAAGGATTATCACAAATTGATTGCGCAGGCGTTGGACATTTTAAGTCCCAAAGGAACCATCATCGCTTCCACCAATGCTTCAAATATGACAGCGCAGCAATTTAAAAAACAAATTCAAAAAGGACTTGGAAAAACCAAGCACCACTTTATAGATTTAAAACAGTTGCCGAGTGATTTTACCGTCAACAAAAATGATGAAAGCAGTAATTACTTGAAAGTATTTACGATAAGGGTAAACCAATGAAAATTGTCGTTCCAGTAATGCCTAGGAGTTTGGAAGAGGCACAGATGCTTGATGTGGCTAAGTATGACTTAGCAGATATCATCGAATGGCGTGCTGATTATTTACCAAAAGAGGAGATTTTGACTGTTGCACCTGCTATTTTTGAAAAATTTGTAGGGCGAGAGGTACTTTTTACGCTAAGGACGAACCGTGAAGGGGGCAACATTGCGTTAGAAGACAGCGAATATGTCAGTCTTATTAAGGAAGTTAACGCGATTTATCAGCCGGACTATATTGATTATGAGTATTTTTCACATATGGATGTGTTTCATGAGATGCTTGAGTTTTCAAATTTAGTCCTGTCTTATCATAATTTTGAAGAGACCCCTGGTAATATTATGGAAGCCTTCTCTGAAATGACAGCCCTTTCGCCACGTGTGGTGAAAATTGCGGTCATGCCTAAAACCAATCAAGACGTACTTGATTTGATGAATTTTACCAGAGGCTTTAAGACCCTTAATCCTGAGCAGGAGTATGCGGTCATGGCAATGGGAAAACTAGGGCGTATTACCCGTGTTGCTGGTGAATTGATGGGATCATGCTGGTCCTACGCTAGTCTTGATGAGGAAAGTGCTCCAGGGCAAATCCCTCTTCATCAATTAACCAAGTTTTTGGAGGTGTTAGATGCAGATTGATGGACACACACGACTAGCTGCGGTGGTCGCAAGACCAATTAAACATTCGATTTCTCCTTTTATTCACAACTATGCCTTTCAAAAGGCGAATATCAATGGTGTTTATGTGGCATGGGATATTCCAGAAACAGATCTTGAAGAAACCCTCAAAAATGTGAAGCGCTATGACATGTGGGGCGTGAATATTTCTATGCCTTATAAACAGGCTGTCTTGCCCTATATGGATGACTTAACGGATTCAGCCCAGCTTATCGGTGCGGTGAATACGGTCATTCATCGTGATGGCAAATTGATTGGTCACAATACGGATGGTATCGGTTTTTTTCAATCTCTAGAGACACTTTTAGACTTTAACATTGCTAATAAACACCTAACCATTTTGGGTGGTGGTGGTGCGGCAACGGCTATTATTGCTCAAGCTGCGCTCAATGGTGCTAGTCATATTACGATATTTAACCAAACAGCCTTCTTAGAGGAAACACAGGTAAAAGCGCAAGCTTTGTCCCAAAAAACAGGTGTGGCAATTGACGTTTATCCGATTGAAAATCTTGACTTGATTGAGGAAAAAGTGGCTGAAAGTCAGTTGTTTGTTAATGCGACTAGCGTGGGCATGGATGGTCAATCAATGATTATTCGTGATGATTTTCAATTTCCAGAAGGTCTTATAGTAGCAGATGTGATTTACCAACCCTTTGAAACCCCATTTTTAAAACTGGCACGTAGCCGTGGGCTTAAGGCTATTAATGGGTTAGGAATGCTTCTGTTTCAAGCTGCTGCAGCCTTTGAAGAATGGACAGGTGAGCCGATGCCGACTGATGAGATTTGGCAGGCGTTAAAAGAAAAATATCAATGATAAAAACCTATCAGATTGGCGACAGTGATTTTCAGGTTGCACGTCAACGTCAGGCAGTACGTGTCCTTGTTTTAACTCCTGATGAGAAAGTTCTTGTCATGACTTATGGCAAATATGATTTCTCAGTTTTACCAGGGGGTGGACTAGAAGACGGAGAAACCTTTGAACAGGCTTGTCGGCGTGAGATTTTGGAAGAAACAGGTTATCAGTGTACGTGGCTAAGTCAACTGTGCCAGATTGACGATTACCGAAAAGATGAACAGCTCCTCCAAATTCATCATGGGTTCGTTGCGATGGTTTCGGAGAAAAAGCTGGCGCAGCATTTCGATGAAAATGAAACATCAGACAAGGTATATTTAGAAACCTTAACGTTAGAAGAACTTGTCAAACGTTTTTCTGTTCAACAACCTCATACAGAACAACAGAGCCTCTTACGCCAGCGTGATAGGATAATTTTACAAGAAGCCCTAACTTATTTACATCAAGTGAGGAAGTGATAGCAATGAAATTACATGTTGATTTAGCGACAAATCCCTATGATATCATGATTGAACGAGGGTCTCTTACAAGTGTAGGAGACTGGGCTCGTTCCATTTGGAATTGTCAGAAGATTGCGATTATAACAGATAATCATGTTGCCTCTCTCTATGCAGAGACGGTTCAACAAAGTCTTGAAACTGCCGGTTTTGAGGTCTTTGTTTTTGAGTTTTTAGAAGGAGAGGCTTCCAAAAATCTTACAACAGTTAATAATGCCTACGATTTCTTGCTTGAAAATGGTTTGACTAGGGGTGACGGGATTGTTGCTCTTGGTGGTGGTGTTGTCGGTGATTTAGCTGGTTTTGTTGCTTCAACCTACATGCGTGGGATTCCGTTTTTACAGATACCAACAAGTCTGACTGCTCAAGTGGATTCTTCTATTGGTGGCAAAACGGGTGTTAACACGCCTAAGGCTAAAAATAGCGTTGGTACCTTTAATCAACCTAAGGGGGTTTTAATTGATCCTGATGTTCTTCAGACACTTGGTCAGCGTGAATTGATTGAGGGAATGGGTGAGGTGATTAAGTACGGTCTCATTGATGATGTTGCTTTGTGGGACTTGCTTGATTCTTTAGATGGGAGCGTTGCTGCTATTTTGGAAAATGCCGAGGCGATTATTTACCATTCTTGCCAGGTTAAACGTAAGATAGTGGTTGAGGATGAGTTTGAGGGCGGTGTCCGCATGTATTTGAACTTTGGTCATACGATTGGGCATGCTATTGAACAAACTGCGGGCTATGGTAAGGTTATGCACGGTGAGGCTGTTGCGATTGGTATGGTTCAAATATCTCATGTGGCTGAGAAAAAAGGACTCATGCCCGCTGGTATCACGGATGCCATTAGTGCGATGTGTGCTAAATTTGGGTTACCAACGGATTACGAGCCTTGGAAGACAGATGAATTGTACGCAGCTTTGACGCATGATAAAAAGGCTAGTGGTGGCTCGATTAAGACTGTTATTGTTCCAAAATTAGGAAGCGCAGCCATTAACCAAATCAGTCTAGAAGAAATGAAAGCTTACTTGGAGAAATAAGATGAGATATTTAACAGCAGGTGAGTCCCATGGACCACGATTGACAGCCATTATCGAGGGGGTACCGGCAGGATTATCCCTTACCGCAGAGGATATTAACGGTGATCTGAAACGTCGTCAGGGCGGCTATGGTCGTGGCGGTCGCATGAAAATTGAAAGTGATGTGGTTGACATTACTTCAGGTGTCCGTCATGGTAAGACCACTGGAGCCCCAATAACGCTTCATGTCATCAATAAAGACCATCAAAAATGGCTGGATATTATGGCAGTAGAAGACATTGAAGACCGTCTGAAAACGAAGCGAAAAATTACCCACCCACGTCCGGGTCATGCAGACCTTGTTGGGGGGATGAAGTATCGCTTTGATGATTTGAGAAATTCTCTAGAGCGTTCATCTGCCCGTGAAACCACCATGCGAGTGGCAATTGGTGCCGTTGCTAAGCGCATTTTGGCAGAGCTTGACATCGAGATTGCCAATCATGTTGTCGTGTTTGGTGGTAAAGAAATTGATGTCCCAGAAGGTCTGACAGTTCAAGAAATTAAGACCTTGGCGGCGCAATCGGAAATTTCTGTTGTCAATCAAGCGCGTGAGCAAGAAATCAAGGATTACATTGATCAGATTAAAAAAGAAGGTGACACGATTGGTGGCGTTGTGGAAACCATCGTTGGTGGTGTACCAGTTGGTCTAGGTTCCTATGTGCAGTGGGATACCAAGCTGGATGCTAAGTTAGCACAGGCGGTTGTTTCGATTAGTGCCTTTAAAGGTGTTGAATTTGGAGTTGGTTTCCAAGCAGGTTACCGTAAAGGTTCTGAAGTCATGGATGAAATCATGTGGAGTGAAGCAGAAGGCTATACCCGAAGAACCAACAACCTCGGTGGTTTTGAGGGTGGCATGACCAATGGACAACCGCTGATTATCCGTGGTGTGATGAAGCCTATCCCAACGCTCTATAAGCCACTCATGTCAGTTGATATTGAAACGCATGAGCCTTACAAAGCAACGGTGGAACGCTCTGACCCAACAGCTCTTCCAGCAGCGGGTGTGGTTATGGAAAGTGTCGTTGCTACAGTCATTGCTCAGGAAATCTTAGAGAAATTTTCATCAGACAATCTAGAAGAATTAAAAGAAGCTGTTACTAGACATAGAGAGTATGTGAAGCATTTCTAAAACGGTTTAGATACGAAAAAGATGACAGTTTTCTATAAAGTAAAAAGAGAAGGTTTTAGGTGTAAGGATGAAGAAAACCATTTATATTGCAGGGCTTGGCTTAATTGGTGGCTCGATTGCCTTGGCGATAAAACGTGCCCACCCCGATTATGAGATTTTGGGCTATAATCGCTCTGAAAAGTCTCGAGAAATTGCCTTGGAGCGTGGGATTGCAGATAGGGTCACAGGAGATTTTGCTTCTTTTGCCCCCTTAGCGGATGTTATCATACTGGCAGTTCCTATTAAACAGACCATTGATTTTATTAAAGAATTGGCTAGTATGGATTTGAAACCTAATGTGATTATCACTGATGCTGGCTCTACTAAGGTTGAAATCGTGTCAGCAGCGGAAGCCTATTTGTCTGGTGACAAGGTTCAGTTCGTCGGTTCTCATCCTATGGCTGGTAGTCATAAATCTGGAGCTATTGCTGCAGATGTCACCTTATTTGAAAATGCCTATTACATTTTTACGCCTTCTACTTTGACTAAAGAGACAACCATTTCAGAGTTAAAAGATTTACTGGTTGGGACGAAGGCACGCTATGTTGAGATTGACGCGGCAGAACATGACTTAGTGACCAGTCAGGTATCACATTTTCCTCATATTTTAGCCTCTAGCCTTATGGAACAGGCTGGAGCCTATGCGGAGAATCATCAGCATACCAATCACTTTGCAGCAGGTGGTTTTCGTGACATGACCCGTATCGCAGAGTCAGAGCCTGGCATGTGGACCTCTATTTTATTGACAAATAGCAGAGCTGTTTTAGATCGAATTGAAGACTTCAAAGGTCGATTAGATAAGGTGGCGCAGCTAATTTCTCAAAAAGATGAAAATGGCATCTGGGAATTTTTTGAACATGGTCGAGTGACTCGAAAAGAAATGGAGATTCATAAAAAAGGTGGCGTAGATAGCTTTTATGACCTTTTTGTTGATGTTCCCGATGAAGAAGATGTGATTCTACGAATTTTGGAATTACTTCGAGGAACATCTTTGGTTAATATCAGAATTAACGAAGAAAATCGTGAAGATATTCATGGTATTTTGCAGATTTCTTTTAAAAATGCTAAGGACTTAGCTCATGCTGAACAGGTGATTAGAGAACATACAGCATATAACATTACAATCAAGTAGGAGGATACAACAATGGAAAACATTTATGATTTAGCAAATAATTTGGAGCGTGCCATTCGTGCGCTTCCCGAATATCAAGCAGTGAAAGCAGCTAGAGAAGCGGTTGAAGCTGATGTGTCAGCTAAAGCTATCTGGGAAGAATTTTTGGTTGCACAAAATAAAATTCAGATCCTAGTCCAATCTGGACAAATGCCAACTTCAGAGGATCAAGCAGAAATGTCAGCGCTTGGTGATAAGATTGAAAACAATAGCATTCTTAAAGCTTATTTCACTAGCCAACAAGCGTTAGGCGTTTATGTTGGTGACTTGGAGCGTATCATTTTTAAACCGTTACAGGAATTGTCAGAGTAAGGTTGGGTAAACTGCTGCAGTCGATTCAAGATTTTTACATAGGGACAAGTACAGAAATTTTTAGAAATTTCTGTCTTTTTTTGCTATAATAATAGAAATACAGGTATGAGGTTTTTTATGAAATTACAAACAGCAGCTAAATCATTATCGGGTACTATTCGTGTGCCTGGTGATAAGTCTATCAGCCACCGTTCCATTATGTTTGGTTCTCTTGCTAAGGGAGTGACTAAAGTTTATGATATCTTGCGTGGTGAGGATGTTCTTTCAACTATGCAGGTTTTTCGTGATTTGGGAGTGAAGATAGAGGATAAGGGTGATGTGGTTGAAATACATGGCGTTGGTTTTGAGGGCTTAAAAGCTCCGCAGAATAAACTGGACATGGGGAATTCTGGCACGTCTATTCGTCTTATTTCAGGTGTCCTTGCAGGACAGGGGTTTGAAGTGGAAATGTTTGGAGACGACAGTCTTTCAAAACGTCCGATGGACCGTGTGACCATTCCTTTGAGACAAATGGGTGTTGAGGTATCTGGTCAGACTGACCGTGACTTGCCACCTCTTAAGATGAAGGGGACAAGCTCACTTAAATCAATCACTTACCAATTACCTGTGGCCTCCGCTCAAGTAAAATCTGCTCTGATTTTTGCAGCCTTGCAGGCAGACGGAAAGTCTGTCATTATCGAGAAAGAGAAGACACGTAATCACACCGAGGATATGATTGTTCAATTTGGCGGTGAGATTCAGGTTGATGGCAAAGAGATTCGTATTTCAGGAGGTCAAGAATTTACTGCTCAAGAGGTTGTCGTTCCTGGGGATATCTCTTCGGCGGCTTTCTGGCTGGTAGCAGGGCTTATTGTTCCAAATAGTAAAGTTGTTCTTGAGAATGTAGGGATTAATGAGACCCGCACAGGTATCATTGACGTGATTAAGGCCATGGGTGGGCGTATTGAGATGACCGATATTGACCCAGTTGCCAAATCAGCGACTCTTACGGTAGAAACCTCTGACTTGCATGGAACAGAGATTTCAGGTGATATTATCCCACGCTTGATTGATGAGTTACCAATCATCACCCTATTAGCCACTCAAGCCAGCGGTGAAACAGTTATCCGCGATGCGGAGGAATTAAAAGTCAAAGAAACAGATCGTATTCAGGTTGTTGCGGATGCTTTAAATGCCATGGGAGCTGATATTACGCCGACCGCAGATGGCATGATTATCGTTGGTAAAACACCGCTTCATGGTGCTACAATCAATACCTTTGGTGATCATCGTATCGGTATGATGGCTGCCATTGCTGCTCTGCTTGTCCAAGATGAAGAGGTAGTGTTGGAACGTGCAGAGGCTATCAATACCAGCTATCCTGATTTCTTCAAACACATGGAGGTATTGTTAAATGGCTAAGGTTTTAATTGGTTTTATGGGCTCCGGAAAATCAACGATTGCACGCCTCTTGGATCCGAATTATATTGATATGGATGTTGTGATTGAAAACAGCATCGGGATGCCCATTGCAGACTTTTTTGCGACAAAGGGTGAAGCAGCTTTTCGTGAGATTGAAAGTGATGTTTTATTAGATTTGATAGCTACTGATAAGGTTATTTCCACAGGAGGTGGAGTCGTTGTGACAGAGAAAAATCGTCAGCTTTTGGCAGAAAATCCTCAAACGATTTATCTGAAAGCTGATTTTGAAACCCTCTATCAGCGCATTGCCAACGATACGAAAAATGTGCGACCACTTTTTGTTACGAATAGTAAAGAAGACTTTAAGGCTATTTTTGACAGTCGTCAAATCTGGTATGAAGAGGCAGCCGCACAAATCATTGATGTGACCAATAAAACACCTCAGGAGATTGTAGAGGAAATCCGATGAAGATTGCTTACTTAGGACCGTCAGGATCCTTTACCCACAATGTAGCTCTCAGCGCCTTTCCTCAGGCTGACCTAGTGCCGTTTGAAACCATCACAGAAGTGCTAAAAGCCTACCAAGACAAGAAGGTCAGCTTTGCTATTGTCCCCGTGGAAAATTCAATCGAGGGATCAGTCCATGAAACGACGGACTATCTTTTCCATCAAGGGAATTTACTTGCTGTGTCTGAAATCATTCAGCCCATCAAGCAACAACTCATGTCTGTTGCGACAACAAATCCAGAAAAAATTTACTCACACCCACAGGCGATTGCACAAGGGAAATCTTATATTACCCAGCATTATCCTAACGCCTCTTTAGAAGCAACGGCTTCTACTGCCTATGCCGCACGATTTGTAGCAGAAAATCCAGATAAGCCCTATGCGGCTATTGCCCCTCAAGCAGCAGCTGAGCAATATGGCCTGACGGTTATTGCAAAAGATATTCAGGAAATTGAAGAAAATTTCACACGGTTTTGGATTTTGGGAGAAAAAAGGAATCAGCTTGCTTTGCCACAAATATCGGAAAAACTTTCCCTAGCCCTCACCTTACCTGATAACCTTCCAGGAGCACTATATAAAGCTCTATCTGTCTTTGCTTGGAGAGGCATTGATTTGACGAAAATTGAGAGTCGCCCCTTAAAAACCATGTTAGGCGAGTACTTTTTCATCATTGATATTGCTCATCACGAAAAAGAATTGGTTCAGTATGCCCTTTCTGAGTTGACAAGCTTGGGAATTACGTTTAAAATTTTAGGAGATTACACTGTTTACATTATGACAGATCATTAAGGAGAAACTATGGCAGATCGCCGTTTAGAGGTTTTGACGCACCACGAAGCCCTACGTTACGATTATTTATCAAAAAACATTCATTTTTTAAATCCTAAGGAAAAAGCAGAGCTAGACCACCTTAATGCTAAGTTAGCTGGAGAAGTACCTGTCTCTTCTCAGCCAGTTAGGTCAGCTCAAAATCCTATCAATGGTTTGCCTGTCTATCCTAGAGCGGACGAACGAAAAAGCTATTCACGCCAATCACGACGTCAGTCAAGGGAGTTACCGCCTTATCCAAGTCGTGAAGCGTCAGCTTTTGGCACAGAAGAACAAATAGAACGCGCGAAAGGCTTGCCTGCTTATCCAAGACAAGAAAAGGTTAGAACCTCTAGCCGTCCACGCCCACAAGATAAAGTGCAGCGTCCTCTGAAAGAAAAGCCAGTCAGGGTAAAACCTGAGAAGCCTGTTAAGAAAAAACGCCGTTTTAGCATTAAACGCTTTTTCCAATGGCTAGGCATTATTATCTTACTGATTTTGATTGGCATGGTTATCATGTTCTTCAAGGGAGTGTCTGATGTAACCTCTGGTAAAAATCATTACCAACCAGCACAAACAGAAGTGTTTAATGGTGAGGATGCCTTAGATGGGACCAATATCCTGATTTTAGGTAGTGATAAGCGCGTGACGCAAAATGCAACAGATGCTCGAACAGATACGATTATGGTCATGAATATTGGTGGCAGTGATGGTAAAATCAAACTAGCAAGCTTTATGCGTGATACACTGGTCAATATTCCAGGATACAGTTCTGATGACTATTCGACCGACCTAAAATTAAACTCCTCATTTAACCTTGGTGAACAAGATGGTGACCAAGGGGCAGAGTTTGTCCGTCAGGCTCTCAAACATAATTTTGACATTGATATCAAATATTATGTCATGATTGACTTTGAAACCTTTGCCATTGCCATTGATACCCTTTTCCCTGAGGGAGTTGACATCGATGCCACATTTGAAACTGTTGGTGGTGAAATGGTAACAGAGGTAGAAGTTCCTGATGATTTAGGTTATGCACAAGGCGGAGCGATGTACCAGACCATCTCAGTCGGTAAACAAAAGATGGACGGTAAAACCCTGTTGAACTATGCCCGTTTCCGTGGAGACGATACAGCTGACTTTGGTCGTGTCAAACGTCAGCAACAAGTCTTATCAGCTATTTTCTCTCAAGTCAAAAATCCTGCAAAACTCTTTACAGGTTCAGCAGCGCTTGGAAAAATTTATGCCCTGACCTCTACCAATGTTTCTTATCCTGTGCTTTTGGCAGAAGGATTAGGCGTTTTAACCAGTGGACAGTCTGGCATTGAGCGCTTAACCGTTCCAAAACAAGGGGACTGGGTGGACACCTATGACATGTATGGTGGTCTAGGACTTGATATTGACCGAGAGAACTATAAAGAACTATTAGCCCAGATGGGATTTAGATAATATGATATAATGGAGAGACGAAGGTCTCTCTTTTTCTTTTGGAAAAAGCAGAGCTGACATTTAGAATGAGGAAAAACATGTTACAAAAAAATGATATTGTAGAAGTAGAAATTGTCGATTTGACCCACGAAGGGCAAGGGGTGGCCAAAGTAGATGGTTTGGTCTTTTTTGTGGAAAATGCCCTACCAGAAGAAACGATTCGCATGCGCGTGCTCAAGGTTACCAAGAAAATTGGCTACGGTAAGGTGGAAGAGTACCTGAAAACTTCTCCTCACCGTGTGGAAGATATGGATGCAGCCTACTTGCGCACAGGTATTGCTGACTTTGGACACTTGGCTTATGCTGAACAACTCAAATTCAAACGCAAGCAAGTGGTGGATAACCTCTACAAAACAGCAGGTATTTCAGATGTCGAAGTGCTAGAAACGCTTGGAATGGACAATCCAACTGCTTATCGGAACAAGGCAGCCATCCCTGTCCGTCGTGTCAATGGGCAGTTGGAGACAGGCTTTTTCCGTAAAACTTCCCATGATTTGATGCCAATTGAAGATTATCTCATTCAAGATAAGGAGATTGACCGTCTGATCAATGCCACTCGTGATTTGCTGCGCCGCTTTGACCTTAAACCTTATGATGAAAAGGAACAGACAGGTCTGATTCGCAACCTTGTGGTGCGCCGAGGGCATTACTCAGGAGAAATGATGTTGGTTCTTGTGACCACACGTCCAAAGGTGTTCCGTATTGACCAACTCATTGAACAGTTAGTGGAAGAATTCCCAGCCCTTGTGTCTGTGATTCAAAACATCAACGATAAAAACACCAACGCGATCTTTGGCGCTGAATTCCGTACTCTCTACGGCAAAGATACCATTACCGATAGCATGTTAGGTAACCAGTACGAGATTTCAGCCCAGTCTTTCTATCAGGTTAATACGGCAATGGCTGAAACGCTCTACCAGACAGCTATTGATTTTTCTGAACTGACCGCTGACGATGTGGTGATTGATGCCTACTCAGGAATCGGTACCATCGGCCTATCCTTTGCCAAATCGGTTAAGGCAGTTTATGGTGTGGAAGTAATTGAAGCTGCCGTACGCGATGCGGAAAAAAATGCTGCGCTAAACGGCATCACAAATGCCCACTATGTAGCTGATAGTGCCGAAAACGCTATGGCCAACTGGAGCAAGCAGGGCATCAAACCAAGTGTCATCCTCGTTGACCCACCACGCAAGGGACTCACCGAAAGTTTTATCAAAGCTAGCGTTGCCATGCAACCAGATAAAATCACCTATGTCTCCTGTAATCCAGCCACCATGGCGCGTGATATTAAATGGTATCAAGAACTGGGCTATAAATTGAAGAAGGTCCAGCCAGTGGATTTATTTCCGAATACGCATCACGTCGAGTGTGTCGCACTGTTTGTAAAAGCCTAGAAACCTTTTAACGAAAGGAATAGTAAAAAGCCTTGATAGTAAGGCTTTTTTTATCGTATAGAGTAAGTATCAGAGTGAGTGTTTAAGTTGAGTGAGTTGGTTTAATAGCATGATGATGGGATGATTTGTTTTCAGATACATGAGGTTAGTGGGAATATATGTCCCCCTAACAATCTGTTTACTAAAAATTTTTTATCTGGATAAATAGTGATGTATTAATACTTAACAAACATCAAAAATTACTTTTTTGTTTCTTTCTTAAAAGGTTACAGTGCAGAAAACATTGCCAAGGAACTCAACACCAAAGGTATCAAGGGCTGGTCAGGAAAGGCCAACTGGTATCCAAGTAGGATTCTCAAAAAAAGTACAAAGGCGATGCTTTATTGCAGAAGACCTTTACAGTTGATTTTTTGACTAAGAAACGAGTTCAAAATGATGGTCAAGTCAACCAATACTATGTAGAAAATAGCCATGAAGCTATTATTGACAAAGACACATGGGAATTAGTACAGTTGGAATTGGACAGGAGGAAAGCCTTTCGTGAAGAACATCTACTGAAATTTTACATCGTGCAAAATGACAATACTCCATTCACCACAAAAGTGTTCTGTGCAGAATGTGGTTCGGCCTTTGGTAGAAAGAACTAGACCACCAGTCGAGGTAAACGTAAAGTATGGCAGTGTAACAATCGTTATAGAGTCAAAGGACAGATTGGCTGTCAGAATAACCATATTGATGAGGAAATGTTAGAGAAGGCTTTTATGAAAAACGTCAGCATACTCAAAGACCATAAAACTGATGTTCTTGATAAGTTAGAAAAGCTAAACAAGGGTGACAATCTTCCGCATAAGTATTATGGCAAGTTTATGAAACAAGTTCTTGACCTAGACTATTTCGATAGTAACATTATGTGCCAAGTCTTTGATAACATCACTATCTCAGAGAGTGGGCAGATTACTGTAATCTTTCTCGAAGGAACAGAAGTTGACTTGTAAGAGACTGCGATCGAAAGGTTGTGGTTTTTTGTGTTGTTTCGTGTTATAATAGCGTAAATAAATAAACAGAATGATTAGAGTATTAATAAAGAAACGGAAAAATCGGTTATGAGGGATAACACCAAAAGAGATAAGCATAGAAAATTGAAATGGTTTGTCGCCGGAAGTGCATTAACTTTGGCTGGATTTATTGCAATACCAACACTTATCCAAAAATATGGAAACAAAGTATACAAAGACTCATTGAAGAATGATGAGATTGATTTTGATGAAATGGGGCCAGAAATTGTACCATTTGAAAACAAATTCATGGAGGAAGAATAATGGCAGAAATTAGTGCAGATAAGATTGCGCAGGAGGCAATTAATGCGATTGCAGATAAAATTAAAAATTTGAATACATTGAATATTATTGTTGCTGGAAAGACAGGTGTGGGTAAAAGTACGCTTATAAATGCAGTATTTAAAGACAACTTGGCTGATACTGGAATGGGAAAACCGGTGACAACTCATATGCGTAAAATTACAAAGAAGAATGTGCCACTTGCGATTTATGATACGAGAGGATTTGAGTTAGGAAAAGAAGTTCAAGCAGAAGTTAAACAAGAAGTGGTGGATACCATCAGTAAAGGACTTGCTACACAAGATATTAATAGAGCTATTCATTGCATTTGGTACTGTATAAATACTGCCTCAAATAGAATTGAACCAGAAGAGATTGAATGGCTTAGAGAACTTTCGAAGGATAATCAAATTACTCAAGTACCGATTGTAATTGTCCTTACACAGTCGTTCTCAAAGAAAAAAGCTCAAGACATGAGACAAGCTTTACTTAATGAAAACTTGGATATCATTCAGATTATTCCTGTACTTGCAGAAGATTATGAAATTGAAGATTTAGGTATTGCGAAGTCTTACGGTCTTGATGTTTTGATTAAAGTTATGGGAGAAGCACTACCAGATGAGCTGATGGATACACTTCAGCATGTTCAAATAGCCTCTTTGGAAGAAAAAAAGCGTAGAGCACAGGCAGCGGTAGCGACTGCCACATTAGCAGCGGCGGCTGCAGGAGCTGTACCTATCCCGTTTTCTGACGCCGCATTATTGGTTCCTACCCAAGTTGGTATGATAGCTTCTATCACGGTAATTTTTGGATTTGATGTTAATAAGAGCATCATAACTGCTCTACTTTCTTCCTCAATTGGTGCAGGCGGAGCAACTCTTCTTGGAAAAACAGTTTTTACTAATATAATTAAATTTATTCCTGGTGCAGGAACTGTCATGGGTGGTGCAATTTCTGCAGGAACTGCAGGGGTGATTACAGCCGCTCTTGGTGAGGCATATATCAGAATTATGGAGTTGGTATTCAAGGGAGAAATGAGCATAGATGACCTTGGTACTAAAAAGGGTCGTGATACTATGTCGCAAATGTTTAAGGCTCAGTTGCAAGTGAATAAGAATTAATATTTTAGAAATGAGTCCATTGACTTTGCTTTTATAACCAATGGTGGCCGGTGGCAATCGCCTCTTGGGAGAAGCACTAGGCTTAGGGATGGGATAATGATAAGTAAATGACTAATTACACTTCATAGTATCGTTCAATAATATAATCACAAAGTCTGACTAAACTCTTTCGTTCTATAGTATAGTTACTCTCTATCAGCACACGTGGAGGTTGTGAGCCTCTTAGTTAAAACCACAGATTAATAGTCCTTGTTTCAAGGCGAGCTGCTAACAAGGTCCACTGGACCTTGTTACTCCAAATGACACATCACGTGGAGTGCGTAGCGTTGCTACAACGAAGCAAAGGGTAAAAATCCTTTATTTTAAGCACTTTTTCAAACATTTTGTCTTTATTGAAAAAAGTGATTTTGACATAAAAAAGGTGCAAAAAAAGTACATTGATGTGAACGTCTGTTTGGATGTCGACTGCGTAGACAAAAAATAGATACGTCAGTAATAAATTAATCCAGCGAGAACATTTTAATAAGTGTTCTCGTTTTTTTTTTTTTTGCCCAGTCTCTTTGATTGGACTAAATGAATATTATGATCTTGGTTAAATTTACCTAATTTTAAAATTAGGTAAAACTACAAAAATGGTTGCGTGTGATGAATTCCTGTGGTAAGATAGGGGATACAATGAAGCTTCAGTAGGTGACAGGTGATCGCTGTCATAAAATCTATCAATGTGATTAATCACAATATCATGAAAGGAAAATGAATGAAAAAAAGTTCAGTTGTATTAGGACTGGCAGTAATGCTATCTATGGGTCTGTCTGTTGAAGAGGTTGCTGGTTTGGAACATGATAGGGGTGTTGCAAATACGGCATCTGATATAGATGATTGGTTTGAGGATGAGGAAACGGATTTCCCTAAAAAACCGTCAACGGATACAGAAAAGGTTTCAGATGAAGTGACGGATTTATTTGGAGACAGAACGTCAGACGCAGGAAAAGATAAACCGAAGGCTTCCAAGCCGTCAAAGCCTACCTACTCAGAAGATAAAAAAGATGAGGACTGGTTTTATGAAGAAGCAGAAGATGTTCCTCGACAATCTGATAAAGCTCTTTCAGAAGAAGTAGAGGACTTATTTGCAGAGGACGATGATTCCAAAGATGCAAAGAAACCATCCAAAGAGTTCCCTAAAACGAACCCATCTGTAGACAAAAAGGTACAAGAGCTGTCTGACTCCATTTGGCAGAGCGAAGATTTTATCACGCGTGGAGATTGTCTTGTTGGGTTATCACGCAAGGGAGTAGAGAAGCTAGGGCAAACGGGTCATTTGGTATTACCTCAGAAAGGAACAGATGGCACTGTTTTACGGCGCGTGGCGAGTTTTGCATTTGCGCCTGATAAAAATACGGTAATTGCAGAATATACGAGCCGTGTCGGCGAAAATGGTAAAGTAGACCGTTTAGATGCGGATGGGAACGTTATTTCTACAGAGGGCGAATCCATCAATGCTTATGTGTTGACGAAAATCACGATTCCAGAAGGTTATACCCATATTGGAGCGGATGCATTTGCGGATCATAAAAATGTGACAGAAGTTGTCTTACCAAAGACTTTGACACGGATTTCAGATTATGCTTTTGCACACATGGCTCTGAAGAGTCTTAGTCTGCCATCGGAAGTGACGCATATTGGCGATATGGCTTTTTTTGACAATCGTTTAACAGGTGAACTGGTTTTACCGAAGACTCTGACCTATCTTGGTGAGCGTTCCTTCAAATCAAATCGTTTGCAATCGGTTGTTTTCAAGGGGACTTCTTTGAAAGAGATTGGTGAAGCAGCTTTTCAAGACAATGATTTGAGTCAAGTTCATCTGCCAGCTAACTTGGAGCGTATTGGAAAAGAAGCCTTTACTGGCAATCCAGGTGATGACCATTATGGCAATCAGGTAGTACTGACAACGACAGATGGCAAAAATCCGCATCATTTAAAAACGGAAGGTGCCTATGTAAATCCAGGGAAAGAGCTACAAACAGCGGTTGCCAAGATAGATTACAGCCGTTGGGTGGCAGAAGATTTCCGTTACCAAGACTCAGTGATCCTTGGTTTTTCAGAGAAGGGCATTCAAAAAGTTCGTCGCTTGAAGAAACTTGACATTCCAGAGCGAAATGGTGAGCATGTCATCACAGAAATTGCAGCCAATGCCTTTCGAAATGTTGATTTTGACCAGCAAAGCCTACGAAAATATGACTTAGAAGAAGTTTTCTTGCCAAACAGTATTCAAAAAATTGGAGATTTTGCCTTTCAGTCTAATCGGATTGAGTCCTTGAATTTGGGTGAAGGTGTGGTTGAAATTGGTGCAGGTGCCTTTATGAATAATCGCATTGGTACATTAGAATTACCTGACTCTCTCCAGACAATCGGGGATGCAGCTTTTCATATCAACCATGTCTCTGCAATTGTGGTTCCTCCAGCTGTTAAGCAGATTGGTCGCTCTGCCTTTCGTCAAAATGGAGCACAGGCCATCCTTTTCTTGGGCAAAGATGTGGAGGAGATTGGCGAAATGGCTTTCCTATCCAATGCCTTGACGACAGTTGATATGACTGGTTTAGACAAATTAGAAATTCTATCGGTTCAAGTTTTTGCAGATAATCGTTTGGAAAAGGTTGAGTTACCACCACAATTACGGGAAATCAAAGAAGAAGCCTTCCGTACCAATCAGTTGCACCGTGTACAATTACCAGAAAAGGTTGAAATAATCGCCTTTAATGCCTTCACTCAAAATGGGAAACCAGGTTCAACAGTCGAAGTGATGACAGCAGGCGAAGCAGAAAGTCAGCTACCTGATGGGGAGGGGCATATCATCAATACTGCGAAATTGGCAACAAATCGTGAGGTGTTGACCCAGTTAATGACTGAAATGAAAGCCATTGATTTCTCGACATTGCGTACCTCCACTCAGCAGCAGTTTAAGGACTTGTTGCATCAAGGAGAACAATTGGTGGCGAAAAAAGAGCTGCGTCAAGGGGAACAGTGGCAATTTATCCATACCAGCCGCTTTTTCATGGGACGTTTGGGACTTGATTGTCAAATGAAATTAGCTGAAACGGCCATGAAGGATTTTACAACATCTCCTAATTTAGCTCTATTACAAGGAAAATATGTCTACGCTGTACGTTCTTACAACAACAGTGCTTTGTCAGCAGAACAAGTGTCACGTTTGGAAAAAGAATTGTCCCTCTTGACAGGATTGGTGACAGGAAAAGGTATCTTGGCTCAAGCAACAATGGTACAAGGAGTGCATCAGTTCAAGAGCCCCCTTCCATTGCCAGAATATTATATTGGGTTGAATGTGTATGTGGATGCAAATGGTGTGATTCTGTATATCTTGGATCGTAGCGAGAGCATTGGCGAAGGCCAGAAAGACACATATGGTAATCCAGTTCTGAATATTGATGAAGATAATGAAGGTTACCATGCCTTGGCTGTGGCGACCTTGCAGGATTACGAAGGCCTATCTGTCGAAGAGATTCGCACCAAAGAATTGGCAGATATGACTCAAATTCGCGATGTTCCAAAAGCAAGTTACCATCGTCAAGCCATCTTTGAAGCGGTAAAAGACGCGGTGAAAGATTGGAAAGGAATGTCGCAACCTCAGGCGTCGTCTGAAAATGACAAACCAAGTCACGAGCCAAACACCGCATCAGAACTCCCTATGAAAGAAAAAAAGGCACAACAAGCTTTATCTTCAACTCAGGGAACTTCTGTATCAAAAGTTCTACCGAAAACAGGTACTACAAGTGATTCTTATTGGTATGGACTAGGAATAGCGATTCTCGCGTACTTATCGGCTATCGTGGTCAAAAAACGGAAAGACAACTAATTTTCAATGAAAAAGGTTAATTGAGGGCATTCATCCACTTAATTAACCTTTTTGGCGTAGGAGAGAAAGCTGTTGCTAAAAGTCATGACAGGAATCAGTTGTTTGACATTATTTAGGAACAGTTACAGAAGTTTCAGTAAATGTTGCCATGGCGAAAATGAATCGATAAGATAGAGGAGAGACAACTTGTCACAAAAGGGCATCTAAAAAACAAAAATGCTGGGCACTGTGCCCAGCATTTTTACTATATCAATTTAGCCTGTTTCCAAAGAAATCGTAACTTCTTCACCCTCTTCTTAAAATAGCGAAAATAGTTCACTGTCTGAAAAGGTTCTTTGTAGGAGTTTGGGGATTCCCAGCTTCTTTTTATGTTCACAAACGGCTGGTAGTTATTCATAATACCTTTTGAACAGATATAACGCCTTACGAAACGAAGGTCATTTAAAATCAAAACTATTAAGTCAGATAATGTTTAGCCTTTTTTTCAATGCTCGCAAGTTTGTCAAAATAGGTTTGCAAGCGAATGGTAGAGACGGTATTTTGAATGAGTCGCTGTTGATTGATATGCAAATCAATAGCTATCGTGATGAAGTGACAGCCTGTACCGTGATAGCACTGCTCAAGATAAGGGAGAAATTTTTTAGTCGTAATGATGATTGTTTGATTGGTGATTTCTTCGGCATCTTTTAATGTATCTGCCAAAAGGTTGTATCTACTGATAATAGCCACATCTTCTGTAAAATTACGCTTTAAAACACCTTCGATCATGTCAAGATCTAGCTGACTTCCGAGAATGATGTGGATAGGAAGTGATGGTAACGACGATTGAATACAATTTCTCAGGTACAGATACAAGAAATAAAGGCGGTGCTGATCTAAAAATCCTTGAATACCTTCCTCACTCATCCATTCTTGGATGATGTTTTTGATAATGATGTACAGCGAATCTGAAGTATCAATGAGGTGGTGTTCATAGTGATTGATAAAAGGGATTAAGTTTTGCAAGCCGAATAAGAATGTTCGTGACAAGAAGGTCATCGAGGTGAGGAAGATATCTGATTCAACGATCTCAGTACCAAAGACTTTTTTGAATTTTGAGATAAGATGTTTTGAACGAGAATCTTGTAAAACAGCTTGAACTGCAACGAGTTTTCGTTCATCTGTCCATTTGTCTTTGGCAAATACTACATGGGTTGTGCAATATGCCAAGAAAATATAATCCATTTCCTTAGAGGTCAAAGGAGTAGCCAGATGTGGTTTTAACGATAACTGGCAATTTTCAACCAAAATAGGATAAATAAACATTTTTTTGAGACGTTTGATTTCCTTATGTGGAAAATCATTTAATGGAAATTCACGACGTTTCCAAGTCAGAGACACCAAAATAGCGAAAAAAAGATACCTTTCGGGAAGTAGTTCTAAAGAATCGTCTTTAGAATGAAGATTTGACTGGACAATCATTTGTTTGATCTAATCAATACTCCCATCTGATAGGTCATAGATAATGATACCAAAATGATATTGTAGCAGGGTGATTAAAAAACGAATACGGTGTTCCTGACCTACAATCTTATTTTTTGAGAGCTTAAGACCGATAGCTCGCAGTAACACTTCACATTTTTTGCGGATGCGATAAGCTGTTGCTGTGGAAATAAATTTTTGGTCAATGAAATCGTTGAAGTTACCATCGGTATTCAATAGAAAGAATCGGATAGTTTGCAAAATAGCAGACTGCTGGTAAATACGATGAAAGTAATAACTTGAATGATGGGTTGCAATTTTCTTGATGTAGATAACATCTTGCTCAATTTTCAAATCAAGTTCAGACTCAAATTCAACTTCAAATTCTTGAACGATACGATAGATTGTTTTAGTGGGTAAAGCGGATAGAGTGGCAATCTGTTCTAATTTGATATCATTGATATCAAATAAAATATTAAGGATGGTTACCTTATCTTGAATTGCTTTTTCTATGTACCTTTCTAACATTACCTTTAATTCCTTTTTAAATTTATTTTAAAGTATTCTGACATAAATAAAACAGTTTGTCAAATCAAGTAGTTGTGTTCTGAAATCAATAAAACCAAGTGATATCAAGTATTTGACCGCTTCGGAGGGTTCATTTAAGGAGAGGTAGTTGTTATCATTTGAAAGTTAAAACAAATGGTTTTTGTGATAAAAAACATGGTTAATATTGCTATTAGATAATAAGGTTCGTTGTTTTTTATCCTTTCGTAGATATTATAAAAATAAAAAAGATAAATAATTTTTACAACAAATACAACAAATACAACAAATACAACAAAATATACATTTCGATTAGAATTTTCTGAAATAAACAAAAATAAACTAATTGTTTAAAAATTAAAATCAATTAAGGATTTCTCGGTGTTTTTGGAATAAAGAGTTTTAATATGAGAATATAATAAGAGGGGTTGCTAAAATAGTCGTGGGAATGTTGGGTAATAACCTGCATTGATACCAATACATATAGTGAATGAGAAAGGTGAGGTATTCTATATTCATAATATTAAAGAGACACTGGTCTATCAGGTGGATCAGATTTTGGTGGTTGAACCTAATAATTTTTTACCTATTTTATATTTGTCAAAAATCAAAAATTACTTTTTTGCTTCTTTCTAAAACGGTGCGGACGCTCAAAAGGTTTGGGGAACCTTTTGAGGCGGGAAATGAAGCTGACAAAGTCAGCGTCAAAACCTCCTTTGGAGTTTCATTGCTACTTTTTGAGCTTAGGTCTCAAAAAGTCCGTTATAATCAAGTGTTTACTCTTGATTATAATACCACCATGGCGAAAGAAGCGCTGGAAAATTGATACCTTTATTGGTCCTTTAGTTTGCTCAATATGCTAATTTTGATTTTGGTTGAGTATTAGTGACTTCTGATAAAGATTATGCGACCTTACTAACCTGTATGTCTTACGGTGTGAATGTTTACAGTTTATTGGTGCGTGGCTATTGTGCGCCTTATCATAACCCTAAAAAAGATTGCCATGTATTTTCACTTTCTCACTTGTGACAAAGTTGTGACATTTCTGTGTGGTGTTTGTGGGGATTTGTGCTGATTTTCTAGCTATAATAAAGTCACAGTCAAGGATGACTGGTCAACTTCCTCTCAGCTGAGGTGATGATTAAATAGAAATGAGGACATTCTTATGAAACAAACAAAACGTACACTAACTTCTATCGTAACAGGTCTTGCTATGGCAGGTGCATTGGTGGTAACACCGCTTTTACAAGCACCGCAGGTATTGGCAAATGAGACACAAACGACTTGTCAAGGTGGCGATTGCCTCTCACTTGAAACGGTATCAGTTTTATCAGAATACAAGAGCTTGACAGAGGCGGAGAAAGAAACAGTCAAGGCAGCTTACGACAAGGCAGATGAGATTTCAGCTCAGTTGGCTAAATTGTACGATGATAAGGGTAATGTTACTGACGAGAAAAAAGCTGAAGTGCTTGAAAAAGAATTGGAAGCTCTCTTTAAACCTATCGAGAAATTAGAAGAAAAAATGGCAGCAGAAGATAAGGAAGGCCTTGCTTCTGAAAATGCAGTGGCGATGAAAACTCTATCAGATACTGAGAAAAAAGAATATCAGTCTATCTTAGCAACGATTGAGCAACTAGAGGAACAGCTGGACGCTCTCTATGGTGATAAGGAGGAAGCATATGATGAAGCTAAGGCAAATGGATTAGAAGAGCAATTGACAGCAGCTTACGAAAAACTAGGAAAACTGGATTTGAAAATCCAAGTAGCTGCTATTGATGAAAGCTCTGCTTTGTCTAAAGAAGAAAAAGCTAGTTTAACAAAGGCTTATCAAATGATTTATGACCTTGAAGCGCAGTTAGACACCTGTCCAAGCGAGGAAAAAGCTGCTCAACTTGAAAAGGAATTGGAAAAAGTGTCTGAGGGGATTCGAGGCATTGAGGATAAATATTACGACCAAATGAACTGATGGTTTTTAAAAGAAGTCTGAGAGATTGTTTTCTCAGGCTTCTTTCACGTGAGAGGTCTTGCTTAAACGGTAAAAATTCGGTAGAGTAAAGATAAATGATTGAGTGGGGCAGGTTAAAAAGTGTAGCCCACAATAAGAAAAACGTTAGAGAAGGTGAGGCAGATGGCGAAACGCATTTTTGCGGCAGATGATGACGCGAGCATACGGGAGATTTTGGCGACATTTTTAGTGGACGCAGGCTATGAGGTGACGGTTTTTGAGACTGGAGATGCGCTTTACGACGCCTTTCAGCACAATCCTTGCGACTTGGTCATTTTAGACATTATGATGCCGGGAAGGTCGGGGCTTGAATTGACCAAACTCATTCGTGAGCAGTCTACAGTGCCGATTATCTTGCTGACAGCGAAAGATACGGACATGGATTATGTTTTGGGCATTAACTCAGGTAGCGATGATTACATGATGAAGCCGTTTAGACCTTCGATTTTGATGAGTCGCATTAAGGCGATCTTTAGGCGGATTGAAATGCTGTCGCCGAAGGCAGAAAAAGAGGTGCTGACATTTGGGGATTTAACCTATTCTGATCATGAACATGCGATAGTGTGTTCTTATCAAGCTCTGTCACTCAGTCAGACTGAATTACAACTGCTAAAATTTATGATGGAAGGGGCTGGACGAGCCATTTCACGGGAGCAATTATTAGATGAGGTTTGGGGCATTGATGCGACGATTGAAACACGGACGACAGATGAAACGGTTCGCCGAGTTCGTAAAAAACTCAGTCAAGCACAATCAAATGTCGCTATTTCAACCGTTTGGGGATATGGCTATAAATTGGAGGTGTTGGCATGACGAAAAAACGTGTCGGAATCTGGTTTATCTTAGTCAGTCTTGTGACCAGTGGGTTGATTCTGATTGGTTTTTATGTCGGCATGATGACCTATATTCATCAGGAAGCGCAGGTTGCCATTCAAGATAGTATTTTAGAATATTCAGAAGAATATAATGTCATTATTTCTGAACGTTTGTATGGATTAGACGTTCCCTTAACCAAAGATTATCAGCTTAAAGACAATATGGATGAGGATTCCCAAGAGACGTTAGAGTCTTTGGCGATATGGGCGAAGCAACATGTGAAAAATCACGAAATTCAGTTTGTGCACTTATCTGGAAATGATTACTATATTAGTGTGGCAGATGTGGGACAGGAAAAGGTGATGATTGTGGTGGAAGTTACACCAGAAATTCGTCTGGTGCACTATATTACTGTGTTGTTGCTGTTTATTCTTGTTCTGGGGTTGCTGGGTTCTGGAAATTTAGGAATGCGTCTAGGGGCTAAGATTGAACGCGAGCGTCATCAGCAAAAGGAATTTTTTGAAAATGCTTCTCATGAACTGAAAACGCCATTGATGGTCATTCAAGGTTATGCAGACGGTTTAAGCAACGACTTGTTGTCGTCGCAAGAAGCTAGTCAGAATATCCTACAAGAGACAGAAAAAATGCGTCACCTAGTGGATGAAATTTTGCACCTGTCGCGCTTGGAGAGTGGTGCGCTGGCAATCGAAAAAGTTCCTGTTTCGCTGAGTGACGTTCTGGAAAATTGTCTTTATCCCATCACCTTCCAAGCTCGTCAGCAAAATCTAGAAGTGCAAGAGGAACTGGCAAATGTGGAAGTATTAGCAGATCCCGCACAGCTAGAACGTGCTCTGACAAATATTTTGAGTAATAGCCTGCGCTATGCCCAGACCTATATCAGAGTGACAGTCACAACAAAAAGCCTGACCATTGCCAATGACGGACTGCAATTAAGCGAGGAAGATTTAGCACACCTCTTTGACCGTTTTTATACTGGCAAACACGGAAAAACAGGAATTGGAATGGCACTCACCAAAACCATCATTCAGCAACATGGTTGGAAAATATCGGCTCGTAATACCGTAGATGGTGTTGCCTTTGTTATTGCTTTTAGTAAATAGCTAGCTTGTCTTAATTCTTTAAAAACGTTAAAAAATGAGAGCATATCCTCAAGTTTTAACGTTTTTTCCTTGTCTTTTTCATCTGTTATATAAAAGAAAGGCCATAGTTATGTTATAATATAGGTGATTATTCTCAAGAAAGGCGCTGTTTTGGATATTTTAACTGCTTTGGCGACGTATTCTGTTATAGAGACAGAGCATCTGTACCTGAGACCATTTTCGTTTGCGGATGCGGAGAGTTTCTATGCGATTGCAAGTTGTCCAGATAACTTGGATTTTATCTTTCCCTTGAAAGCGACCAAGCAAGAAAGTGATTATTTGTTGGTGCATGGCTTTTTGAAAAGTCCTTTAGGCATTTGGGCGCTTGAGGAAAAACAGTCAGGAGAGCTTATCGGAGCCATCAAGTTTGATCAGTTGGACCTTTCTGAAAAATGGGCAGAGCTAGGTTACTTTGTTAAAAAAGAGTTTCAAGGTCAGGGCTTTGCCACGGAAGCGTTAAAAACCATTGCTTTTTTGAGTTTTCAAGAATTTGGGTTAAAGAAGCTCCGCCTTGTTACACATGAGGAAAATAAGGCAAGTCAGCGTGTTGCAGAAAAATCTGGTTTTAAAGTGAACCGTCATTATAAAGGAAGTGACCGTTACACACATAAAATGCGCAGATATCGAGATTATGAGCTGACCAAAGAGAATATTAAAATGACAAGATAACTAATGAATCAGAGATTGATGAAAGGAAATGCCCTGCTTTTTTGAGCGGATATCCGATGAGAGATTGGCTAGTTCGTAAAGCAGGATAGGTATCTTTTTTATGAGTAAACACCAAGAAATTTTAGATTATCTCGAAAATTTGGCGGTTGGCAAAAGGGTCAGCGTTCGTTCGATTTCCAACCACCTCAAGGTGAGCGACGGGACGGCTTACCGTGCGATTAAAGAGGCAGAAAATCGTGGAATTGTAGAGACAAGACCACGGTCGGGAACGGTTCGTGTGGATAAAAAAATGCGCGTGCGTTTAGATCGCTTGACCTATGCTGAAATTGCTCGCATCTCAGATTCTGATGTTGTTGCAGGTGCTGGGGGGCTCGGGCGTGAATTTAGCAAATTCTCTATTGGTGCCATGACCCGTGAGAACATCCTGCGCTATCTTGTTAATTCGGGACTTCTCATTGTCGGTGACCGTGAGGACATCCAGCTTTTGGCCTTGGAACACCAAAATGCTGTCCTTGTTACAGGTGGTTTTTCGGTTTCTGCTAAGGTTAAGGAAATGGCAGAGCAGACAGGAATTCCTGTCATGGTAACAGGTTATGATACGTTCAGCGTGGCGACTATGATTAACCAAGCGCTGTCTAATGCCCGTATCAAAACGGACGTCAAAACGGTTGATGAAATATACCAATTCAAGTCAGAATATGGTTACTTACAAGCAACAGACACCGTGAAAGATTTTCATCATTTGACCAAGAAAACCAACCATGTTCGTTTTCCAGTAACCAATGCGGATGAAAAAGTCGTTGGTGTGGTTAGCATGCGTGACGTTGCCCAAGTCGATCCAGATGAAAAAATAGAGACAGTGATGACCAGTATTCCCTTTACCACAAAGCCGAGTGTCAGTCTTGCTAATATTAGCCAAAAAATGATTTTTGAAGATTATAATATGGTGCCTGTTGTGGCTGATGATTTGACACTTTTAGGTGTGATTACTCGTCGTCAAATTTTGGAAGGCATGCAAAATCTTCGTCACCCGAATCTTCACACCTACAGCGAACAAATGTTGGCTCATCTGCATCATGAAAAAGATGATTTTTCATTCGTTGTTGAGCCAGTGATGTTAGACCACTTAGGGCAGTTAGCTCAGGGAGTCTTAGCTGAATACTTTAAAGAAGTAGCGCATCGCATTTTAACCAAAAAAAGTAAAAAGAATGTCATTATTGATCAAATGATGATATACTTTTTAGAGGCAGTTCAAATTGATGATCACCTGACCATTGTTCCAAAAGTGGTGATGGAAAGTCGCCGTAGCAGTATTTTGGATATTGATATCTACTTGGAAAATCAAATGGTTGCCAAGGCTATGGTAACGACTAAAACAACCTAGAATTATCAATTGAACGATATCAAACGAAACTAAAACTAAAGGAGAAAAATTTGATTACTTTAAAATCACAACGTGAAATTGAAGCTATGGATAGGGCAGGAGACTTTCTTGCTTCTATCCACATCGGTCTTCGTGACCTTTTAAAACCAGGCGTAGACATGTGGGAAGTTGAAGAGTATGTTCGTCGCCGTTGTAAGGAGGAAAATGTCTTACCTCTTCAAATCGGTGTAGACGGTCATGTGATGGATTACCCATATGCGACATGCTGCGGGCTTAATGATGAGGTTGCGCATGCTTTTCCCCGTCATTACATTTTAAAAGATGGCGATCTTCTTAAGGTAGATATGGTCTTGTCAGAGCCTTTGGACAAAGCGGTGCTAGATGTGTCAAAACTTAATTTTGACGATGTGGCTGAGATGAAAAAGTACACTGAGGATTATAAAGGTGGTTTGGCAGACTCTTGTTGGGCGTATGCTATTGGAAATGTGTCTGATGAAGTAAAAAATCTTATGGCAGTTACTAAAGAAGCCATGTATCTTGGTATCGAAAAAGCTGTCGTAGGTAACCGCATCGGGGATATCGGAGCAGCTATCCAAGAATATGCTGAAAGCCGTGGCTATGGCGTCGTGAGAGATTTGGTTGGGCATGGTGTTGGACCAACTATGCATGAAGAACCAATGGTACCTAATTATGGAACCGCAGGTCGAGGGCTTCGCTTGAAAGAGGGGATGGTCTTAACCGTTGAACCAATGATTAACACCGGAACTTGGGAAATTGACACTGATATGAAGACAGGGTGGGCACATAAAACGCTTGATGGTGGCCTATCTTGCCAATATGAACATCAATTTGTTATCACTAAAGATGGACCTGTCATCTTGACCAGCCAAGGTGAAGAGAGAACATATTAGTGCATTCATTGAAAAAAATAAAGGAGTAAAGTCAAGATGAAAAAACTATGGCGTCGTTTGCAAAATAGTCAGTTCTTGGCTTTTTTTCTTGAACATTATAAGGCCTCAGAGATGGATTTATCGAGTATTGCAGTGGCTTATTACCTCTTGCTAACGATGTTTCCTTTCTTGATTTTGTTGGCAAATATTTTCCCTTATCTCCAGATAGATACCAGCGAACTCTTGCTTTTTTTAGAAGATACCTTACCTCATCAACTTTATCTGAGTACGGCTAGTATTGTTCGCAATATTTTCAATACCTCGTCAAGCGGTCTTTTGTGGGTTTCCATTGTGACTGGATTGTGGACGACTTCCAAAAGTATGACCTTTTTACAGAAGGCTATCAATAAGGCTTACGACGTTCAAGAGCATCGCGATTTTGTCTTATCTCATGCAATCGGTGTTTTGTCTGGCGTGATCTTAGTCCTTTTTCTGATTTTGGCGATTGTGATTTCTACTTTTGGAAAAGCGGTGCTGGACATTATTTATCAGCATTTGAACATGGACCAATCACTCTATCATAATCTGTCTCATCTGACCCAGCCTTTAACCTTTATCGTCTTTTTAGTTGCCGTTGGCTTGCTGTACTTTATCCTGCCGAATGTGAAAGTTAAACGGTTGCGAAATGTATTGCCAGGAACCCTATTTACAAGTATTGTCCTTTTGCTGACGACCAGTCTTTTTGGTGCCTATTTTAATTTGGCGGCAGCTAGGCTAGAAGATTTACGCTTCTTTGGTTCGGTGGCTATTTTTGTGGTCATGTTCTGGTTTATTTTCTTTGCTAAAATTCTCATTATCGGTGCTGTGTTGAATTCATCTTTCCAACGCAGACGTGAAGGAGACATTGAAACGAGACGTGGAGATGTATTACAAATTATTCAAGACAGACGAGAAAAACGCGAGCAGAAATAAGATTTTCTGATGATTTAACTCATTTTTTCAATCTAATTTCATATTTTTTATGTAAACCTTTCCAAAAAAATGGTATAATAAACTCAAAAAAGTTGGAGGAATCCCTATGGCAGTAAAAGATTTTATGACTAGAAAAGTCGTCTATGTTTCTCCAGAAACGACAGTAGCCCATGCCGCAGATTTAATGCGAGAGCAAGGATTACGCAGACTTCCAGTTATTGAAAAGGATCGTTTGGTTGGTCTAGTAACCGAAGGAACTATGGCAGAAGCGCAGCCTTCTAAGGCAACAAGTCTATCTATTTATGAGATGAATTATTTGCTCAATAAGACGAAAATCCGCGATGTTATGATTAAAGATGTTGTGACAGTGGATCCTTATGCCAGTCTTGAAGATGCTATCTTTCTCATGATGACGCATAATGTTGGGGTTCTTCCAGTAGCAGAAAATGGTTATGTTTCTGGTATTATTACTGATAAGGATATCTTCCGTACCTTCCTCCGTGTTTCAGGCTATGGAGAAGAAGGGATTCGCGTCCGTGTGTTAACTGAGGATAGCGTCGGTGTTCTTGGAAAAATTATCAAGACTATTTCAGATGAAAATCTCAATATCCGCCGTACCGTCATTGCAGACGAGCGTCATGGTAAAGTGATTGTGGAAGTCCAAATTGATGGCACTTTTGACCTTGATCTCCTCAGAGAAAAATTAGAGGCTCAAGGAATGACGATTGATAGTCTTGTGAAAACACAGGCTAAAGCAGGATTTTAGTTTGTTAGCACTAGTTGGATTTACTAGTGCTTTTTACATGATTTTTTGGTAAAATAAGAGAAATGAGAAACAGAAAGTGATCGTATGAAAACAGGTCTTTTTATATCTTTTGAAGGTCCAGATGGTGCTGGAAAAACTAGCGTTTTAGAAGCCTTGGTCCCACGTTTGCAAGAAAAAATAGGCGATACCATCGTCACGACTAGAGAGCCAGGTGGCATTGTCATTTCGGAAAAAATCCGAGACATTATCCTTGATGTTAGCCACACCAATATGGATGATAAAACGGAACTTCTGCTATATATTGCAGCTCGCCGCCAACATTTAGCCGAAAAAGTTTTGCCTGCTTTAACCGCGGGCAAACTGGTTTTAGTAGATCGCTTTATTGACAGTTCAGTAGCTTATCAAGGATACGGTCGTGGGCTTGATATTCCAGCCATTACTTGGCTAAATCACTATGCCACTGATGGTCACCAGCCAGATTTGACCCTTTATTTTGACGTGCCATCAGAGATTGGTCTTGAGCGAATTTCACAAAATGCTGAGCGGGAGGTTAATCGTCTTGATTTGGAAGCTCTTAGCATGCACCAAAAAGTTCGCTCGGGATATTTGAAAATGGCGGAGCAGGAAAGTGAACGCATCGTGACAATTGATGCCAGTCAACCGCTTGAAAAAGTCATCGAAGATGCCTACCAAATCATCTTGGAAGCTTTAGAAAAGGCAGAAAAATGAACATAGCTCAGTATCAGCCAAAACATTATCAAACTTTTTCTCAGATATTACAGGCTAACCGTATGAGCCATGCTTATCTATTTTCTGGTGGTTTTGGTTCATTTGAAATGGCTCTTTGGCTGGCCAAAAGTCGTTTTTGTGAGCAATTATCAGATGGTATCCCCTGTGAAAATTGCAGGTCTTGTCGCCTAATTGAGGAACAAGAATTTTCGGATGTCAAAATCATTGAACCGCAGGGGCAAGTCATTAAGACGGATACGGTTAGAGAGTTGACACGTGATTTTTCACGCTCTGGATTTGAAGGTGAAAGCCAAGTTTTTATTATCAAGGATGCGGACAAAATGCACAGCAATGCCGCTAACAGTCTTTTAAAATTTATCGAAGAACCTCAAAGTCAGTCTTATATGATTTTATTGACCAGTGATGATAGCAAAGTACTGCCAACCATCAAAAGCCGGTGTCAACTCTTTCATTTTCCAAAGAATCAAGAGTATTTGGAAGAGTTATTGCTGCAAAAAGGTCTTTTAAAAAGTCAGTCACGCCTCTTAGCGCAAGTGGCTACCAGTGAAGAAGAAGCGCTAGCTTTGTCCCAAAATAGTAAAATACTGGAGCTAGAACAAGTGCTAGATAAATTTGCTAAGTTGTTGGAGCAAGAGACTAATAAGGCCTACTTAGAAGTAGCAAGACTAGCTCAAATAGCAACAGAAAAAGATCTCCAAGACTTTGCTTTTAGGCTGTTAACGGTCATCTTGTCACGGCAGAAAAATCCTAAACTGCTAACGCGTTGCCATCATGCAAGACAAATGTGGCAAGCAAATGTCAGCTTTCAAAATGCCCTTGATTATTTTGTGATTGCTTAGAAAGAAGGAAAGTGAATGAATAAAAAAGAACTATTGGAACAGATGGAATCCTTCTCTCAACAGTTTATGGTGACGCTAGCTGAGTTGGACGCCATGAGAAAAAAAGTCCAAGAAGTTTTTGAAGAAAATGCCCGTTTACGTATGGAAAACACAGCTTTACGTGAACATCTCAGCCAATTGGTCGTTGAAGAACAACATTCCTTGAAAAGCTCTACTAGAGGTAAGGAGTATGTGGAATCCATTTACGAAGAAGGATTTCATGTCTGCAATGACTTTTACGGGCAACACCGTGAAAATAAGGAAGACTGTGCCTTTTGCATGGAGCTTCTCTACAGTCGAAAATAATGCGAAAGCGAAAATCAGAGCTAACAAGATTATCGTCTTGATTTGTCTCATATTGACGATTTTAGAACTGATGGCTGTCTGTATCTTAAGAAAAGGAGAATATCATGCAAGTTCAAAAATCCTTTAAGGGGAAATCACCTTATGGAACCCTTTATTTGGTTCCAACCCCTATTGGAAATCTACAAGACATGACCTTTCGTGCGGTAGAAGTCTTAAAGAGTGTGGATGTTATTTGCGCAGAGGACACGAGAAATACGGGACTGTTACTCAAGCATTTTGAAATTGAGACAAGACAAATCTCCTTTCACGAACACAATGCTTTTGAAAAAATACCAGACTTGATTGCTCTATTAAAAGACGGTAAAAGCCTGGCTCAGGTATCTGATGCGGGAATGCCATCCATCTCTGACCCAGGACATGATTTGGTTAAAGCAGCCATTTTAGAAGACATTTCTGTCGTTGCTTTGCCAGGGGCTTCTGCTGGAATTACAGCTTTAATTGCTTCAGGTTTAGCGCCACAGCCACATATTTTTTATGGTTTTTTACCGAGAAAAGCAGGGCAGCAAAAAGCTTTTTTCCAAGAAAAAAAAGCCTACCCAGAGACCCAAATTTTTTATGAAAGTCCATATCGCGTATCTGATACGCTGGAAAATATGTTGGAAATCTATGGCGACCGTGAGATCGTTGTGGTCCGTGAACTGACCAAACTTTATGAAGAATACCAACGTGGAAAGATTTCGGAAGTCTTAACTTATCTATCAGAACATCCTCTGAAAGGTGAGTGCTTGATTTTAGTTGGAGGAGCTTCAGAAGAAGTTATGACAGAGGATAAGATAGAAAATTTAGATATAGCTGATTTGGTTGCGCAGCTTATTTCTCAAGGGAAAAAGCCAAATCAAGCCATAAAAGAAGTCGCTAAAACTTACAACCTCAACCGTCAAGAGGTTTATAATGCTTATCATAAGATTTAGAAGGGAAATACCATGTACGAAAATTTACTAGACCGCTTTTTGACTTACGTTAAAATTAACACACGTTCAGATGAAAACAGCACCACAACGCCATCGACACCAAGCCAAACAGAATTTGCACTCAATATCTTGAAACCAGAAATGGAGCGCATTGGCCTTGTTGATGTGCATTATTTGGAGCACAATGGCTATATCGTTGGTACTTTACCAACTAATGGTGAGGGGTTCAAGCACACCATTGGTTATATTTCTCATATTGATACCGCTGATTTTAACGCTGAAAATATTGCGCCACAAGTCATTGAAAACTATGACGGTGGTGATATTGCACTTGGTTCATCAGGTTATAGCCTATCTCCAAAGGATTTTCCAAGCCTTAATAATTACAAAGGGCAAACCCTGATTACAACAGATGGGACAACACTGCTTGGTGCTGATGATAAATCAGGTATTGCTGAAATTATGACTGCTGTTGAATACCTTGCAAGCCACCCTGAAATTGAACACGGTGAAATCCGTGTTGGGTTTGGTCCAGATGAAGAAATTGGTGTTGGTGCTAACAAGTTTGACGTTGAAGACTTTAACGTTGATTTTGCTTATACCATTGATGGCGGTCCACTTGGTGAGCTTCAATATGAAACCTTTAGCGCAGCCGCAGCGGAACTCCGCTTTATCGGACGAAATGTTCACCCAGGAACAGCTAAAGATAGCATGATTAATGCTCTGCAATTGGCAATAGATTTCCATAATCAACTACCTGCTGGGGAACGCCCTGAGCATACAGAAGGTTATGAAGGCTTCTATCACTTGCATGGCTTAGGAGGGACTGTTGACGAGGCGACAAGCTCTTATATTATCCGAGACTTTGAAGATGAGGCTTTTGAAAATCGCAAAGCTGAAATGGAGAAAATTGCTGCTAAGATGAATGCAGAGCTCGGAGAAGAACGTGTCATTTTGACCCTTCACGACCAATACTATAACATGAAAAAAGTCATTGAAAAAGACATGACACCAATTAACATTGCCAAGTCTGTGATGGAAAATCTTGATATTAAGCCAATCATTGAGCCTATTCGTGGCGGTACAGATGGGTCTAAAATCTCCTTTATGGGAATTCCAACACCAAACATCTTTGCAGGTGGTGAAAACATGCATGGTCGTTTTGAATATGTCAGTCTACAAACCATGGAAAAAGCAGTTGATGTTATCATTGGTATTTCGACGTTTAAAGAGAAAAAATAGAATCCAGTCGACATTTGTGATACAATAAAACCACGATTTAAGAAAGATTATTATGTCGATTGTTTATGGAAAGGGGAAGTGGCATGATTAAACTTTTTGGTAAAATCAGATATCATTGGCAGCCAGAATTGTCATGGTCGTTGATCTATTGGTCGCTGACCTTTTTACCTATTTTTATTGGTCTATCCATGCTCTATGAAAAAACAGACGTTCCAATGGCATTTTTTGTTATGATAGGTGTGTTTGGAACGCTCTTTAGCCTTGGATTTCATCGCTACTTTATTATCGGAGATGATGGTCGCTTAGAGATTGTTGATAGCAAATTTTGGAAACAAACTTATGTGCTCATTTCTGATATTGAGAAAATAGAAGTGACCAAAACCACTTTAAGTTTAGTTTTAAAAAATGGTCAAAGTCAGTTATATTATATGAGAAAATGGCCTAAGAAATACTTCTTAGATGCTCTTGCAATTCATCCGGATTTTGTGGGAGAAGTTGAGCTTTTGGATAATTTTATTAAGTTAGACTATTTTGAACACTATCAAGATGATAAGAAGGCTTCTACTCGTTTATAAGAGCCTTGGTTGGACAGGATTTGACGGCAAGAAGAGTGTCATTATCTGAGTCATCAAATTGTTGAGTGAGCAAATCGCTATCAGTGAATTTGACAATTCCGTCATCGTGATAATCAAAAGCTGCTGAATAGGTTTGGCATAGGCCGCAAGCAATACATTTTTCTGGAATTATAGATACTTTCATGGTATCATTGTAATACGAATTTTTAGATTTAACAAGGGAGAAATCATGAGTAAAGAACCATGGGAAGAGCAAGTATTTCCTGAGGAAGAAGCAGGAAACTCGCGACAAAAACATAAAGAGGTAGGGATTCAGACACCAATTTTAACCATTTTGCTCAGTATCTTTTTTGTCATTTTTGTTGGCATCTTGTTATTTATGTTCTATACGTCAAATGGAAATACAGACAGAGAAGAAGCTACAACAGGTTTTTATGGAGCTTCTACGAGTCAAGCGGATGCTAAAAAATCAGAGACTAAAACAAATGAAGCAGAAACGTCTTTGAACTCAGAAGAAATGACTGAGACAACAAGTGAAACAAGTGTTAGTCAGACAGAAGCAGTTGTGCGTAATGGTGGTACAACGGTTGTTGAAGCTGGTGAAGGAGCAGGTGCCATTGCTGCACGTGCGGGAATTTCTTTAGATAAACTCTACGCTTTAAATCCTGAGAAAATGACAGGACCTGGTGGAACGTGGTGGGCAAATCCTGGCGATGTGGTTTACATCGATTAGAAAGTAAGTTATGAAAGATATTAGAATTGCTATTGATGGACCAGCTTCAAGCGGGAAATCAACAGTAGCTAAAATTATTGCAAAAGACCTTGGTTATACCTATCTTGATACGGGAGCTATGTATCGCTGTGCGACCTATCTAGCTTTGAAAAATAAGTTGACAGAAGAAAATGTCTCTTTGATTTTAGAAGAGCTCGCTAAGCATCCCATTTCTTTTAGCAGAGACACTTCTGGTAATCAGTTAGTTTACTTAGGCGATACGGATGTGACTCTGGCGATTCGTCAAAATGATATCACCAATAATGTTTCTTGGGTCTCAGCCTTGCCTGAAATCCGTGAAGAACTGGTTGCTCAACAACGTCGTATTGCTGAAGGTGGAGCTATTATCATGGATGGTCGTGATATTGGAACGGTTGTTTTGCCTGACGCAGAACTTAAGATTTTCTTAGTTGCTTCTGTTGATGAAAGAGCAGAGCGTCGCTTTAAGGAAAATAAGGAAAAAGGAATTCCTACAGACCTTGAAACCTTGAAAGAAGAAATCGCTGCGCGTGATTACAAAGACAGTCACCGAAAAGTCTCTCCTCTAAAAGCAGCAGAGGATGCGATTACTTTCGATACAACAGGTATCTCTATTGAGGGTGTTGTAACATTTATTGAAGAAAAAGCAAATAAAATTATTGACAAGGGTTAGGCTCTCTGTTATAATAATAACAATGAGAAAAGCAGAAGTGAGAACTTCTCGCCTTGCGACTTAGGTTGTCTGGCCCAACATGTCAAATTCTACAAAGTAGAACTATGCGTGCGGGCTTGGAATATCAAGTCCGCTTTGTTTTTCTCTAAAAAAATGAAGAGGTGAAGATCATAGCTAAAAAAGATCTATTCATCAACGACGAAATTCGTGTTCGCGAAGTTCGTTTGGTTGGTCTTGAAGGTGAACAATTAGGTATCAAACCATTGTCAGAAGCGCAAGCTATTGCCGATCAGGCAAATGTTGACTTGGTTCTTATCCAGCCGCAAGCGACGCCACCTGTTGCCAAAATTATGGACTATGGGAAGTTCAAGTTTGAGTATCAGAAGAAACAAAAAGAGCAACGTAAAAAACAAAGCGTTGTAACGGTTAAAGAAGTTCGTCTTAGCCCAGTTATTGATAAGGGTGACTTTGAGACAAAACTTCGTAATGGACGTAAGTTCCTTGAAAAAGGAAACAAAGTCAAAGTTTCTATCCGATTCAAAGGACGTATGATTACCCATAAAGAAATTGGGGCAAAAGTATTGGCTGACTTTGCTGAAGCAACGCAAGATATTGCCATTATCGAGCAACGCGCTAAAATGGATGGACGCCAAATGTTCATGCAGCTTGCACCAATCCCTGACAAGAAGTAGCTTGTCATTGTAAATTATTTTAAGGAGAATTTTAAAATGCCAAAACAAAAAACACACCGTGCATCAGCTAAACGCTTCAAACGTACAGGTTCTGGTGGACTTAAACGTTTCCGTGCTTTCACGTCACACCGTTTCCACGGTAAAACTAAAAAGCAACGTCGTCACTTGCGTAAAGCAGGCATGGTACATGCTGGTGACTTCAAACGTATCAAAGCAATGCTTACTCAAATGCGTTAATCGCTAAAAGCATTCAACTACTTACTGAATTATTTGGAGGAAAATATAAATGGCACGTGTTAAAGGTGGCGTTGTATCACGCAAACGTCGTAAACGTATTCTTAAATTAGCTAAAGGTTACTATGGAGCAAAACACATCTTGTTCCGTACTGCAAAAGAGCAAGTAATGAACTCTTACTACTATGCATACCGTGACCGTCGTCAGAAAAAACGTGATTTCCGCAAATTGTGGATCACTCGTATCAACGCGGCTGCTCGTATGAATGGTTTGTCATACTCACAATTGATGCATGGTTTGAAACTTGCTGAAATCGAAGTAAACCGTAAAATGCTTGCTGACCTTGCTGTTAACGATGCAGCAGCTTTCACAGCTCTTGCAGATGCAGCTAAAGCAAAATTAGGTAAATAATTTACCATTTGAACGATCTCGATTGAGGTCGTTTTTATATTTTGATTTTTGTTAAGTATTAAAAAGTGCGAACGCTCAAAAGTTTTGGGAAATGAAGAGACTGGACAGAAACTCATACTCATTCAAAATCAAAATTAGATTTTTATAGCCTCTATTTTGATGGGTTAGTGAAAGTAAGGGGGTAAACCGTTTCTTTCACCACAGTGGACAGTTCTCATAATATCTACTTTGTCATCTTGGACACTGTAGCTGTATAAGTAGAAAGCGATAATTCTCAACTCTCCTAGTAGCTAAAGCTATAAATCCACAGTTTTGTTGGAGTGCCAGCCGCATGAGAAGACTTTAGAGAAAAGAAAATATTTTTCTCTCCATCTAATTTTGATTTTTATAGAGTATCAAAGTTTAGACCCGTTGTTAAAATTTGAACAAAATAATATGGCTTAGAATCAACGTTTTTTGACGACGTTAATCTAAGCCATTTACTATTTTTAAGACTTTTTGCCAAGTCTCTTCAGTTGATGATTCATTGTGTTTAACTATGCTTGGTGCCGATAGCTTTTTTGACTAAAAGAAGGAGATAGCCTCCAACGACATAGGCTGAAGCAATCATAAGTGAATTAATGAGAACTTTTTGGAAACCAAATTTATTAACATTGATAAAGAAATAAGCATAAGGGCTATCTTTGGCGCCAGGGATAGGGAGCTGCAAAATCATGCCATTAAAGATGGCAAAGGCAAAGTATCCCAAAGGGAAAAATGTCCAAGTAAGTGGGTCAAACCAGCGATAGCTGTTTTTCTTATCAAGGATGAGAGTATCAAGAATGAGTCCAATTGGGGCAATGTAATGAACAAGGAAGTTACGAATATTCCAATACGCATCTGGCTCTGCCAGTGGCGCAAGCATGAAGTGGTAAACCACAGCAGTGATTGCGATTGCCATGGTAACAGCCCCTTTCAGGCGAAGTAACGTACTATTGTGACTAATTGGACCACATTTAGCTTCCCAACCAATGATAAAGAAAAGAAAGCTGAATACCAAAATATTAGAGATTACAGTATAGTATAAGAGCATTCCCCAACCATCTTGATAAATTTGCATACTTACTCCGATAAGACCGCAGATAGCAATCATAAGGCGATAAAGTTGTGTTTTTGACATAAAAATCCTTTCTTTGAAAATCAAACTAGTTTATATTATATCACTTTTATCCTTGACTGACGATAGAAAAATTTGTACAATCAAAAAGATTAAAGGAGGGGTTGTAATGTCAACGATTTATGATTATGTCAAAGTTGTCGCAGAAAAAGATTTCGAACAATTAGCATTAAATGAAGTGGACGTTGTGTGTCTTAATGAGTTGGCTTATCTCCCCTTTGATAACTATATTAAGATGACCACTCCTCTTACCTCTGATGACATGAAGCAGATTCTTATCAAGGCAAAAGCTAATAGACAGAATGATTTTATGCTCACCGAGGAGCGAGTAGATCTTTTTGAGGTTATCCTTAACAGTAAACGTTTTGCCGATTTGGCCTTATCTCATTATGTCAATGATATTAGCGAAGAGTTTGAAAAGCAGTTTGCGGCAATGGTGTTTCACCTCCCCTCTATTGGGCATTTGCAACTGGTTTTTCGAGGGACAGATGACACATTGATTGGTTGGAAAGAAGATTTCAAATTGACCTATATGAGCGAGATTCCAGCACAGCGTTCTGCGGTTAGATATCTTCAAGCGTTTTTGGAAAAAGCAGAGCAGCCAGTTTATGTGACAGGGCATTCCAAGGGTGGCAATTTGGCAGTCTATGCAGCCAGTCATCAAAACGCTGCGCTTCAACAGAAAATCAAAGCTGTTTTTATGCTGGATGCCCCAGGCTTTACTCCAACATTTTTCAAAAAAGAGGGATACCAGTCCATTAGAAATAAACTTATCGTCATTAGACCAAAAGAATCTATTGTGGGTGTTATGCTACAATTGGATGTTTTACCGCTTATCATAGATGCTAATCAATTTGGAGTAGCACAACATGCCGTGACGACTTGGCAAATTTCAGAACAGGGGCATTTTATCGGCATTGAACCAACAAATCTCAGTAAGCAACTGGATAAAACGTTTGACCAATGGGTTTCAGAATTAACCAAATCAGAACTTAAATTGATTGTTGATTTACTGTTTGATACCTTAATAGAAGCAGGAATTACGAGTCTTAATGACCTGACCAGTAAAGCTGCGGCATCGAAACTCTTATCTGCATTGGGAACAATGAACCAGTTGGATAAAAAGCAACAAGCCCTGCTTCACAAATCACTTTGGAACCTAGTAGCAGCCTTCGCTCAAAATAGTAAGCCCAATTTTAAACCCAGATGGGATTTTGATGAGTTATTAAAAAAATGGAAATTAAAAGAGTAGAAGCAATATTGAACTTTTACTCTTTTTTTAAAATTTTAATCGTTAAGCTTAAATATGTAATATTAGCCTAGAGTGAAGTCGATAGGTTGAATAGACTGTTGGTAGTCAAATTATTTTTTAATGCGAGAAATCATCATAGCACGGATAAACAACCACATAGGAATACCGTATACTAGTCCCGAAATAAGGCTTTTAATACTAAAAAAGTCAGCAATAAAGTTAAAATCTGGTTTGGCAATATTAAATAGAGACATTAAAAATGGAAAACCAATGGTCATTAGGATACCTTTTCTGAGAGCAGAACGTTTTGCTTGTTTTAAAGTAAGTTCATAACGGTCTTCTTCGACATCGAGGTCAGTAATCTGAGCATCTTCTACCTTATACATGAGATAAAAAGAAATCCCCATGATATAGAGAAAATCAATGATCAGGATACCTATAGCGACAGGAGTTGTATTAGGTTTATCAGGAACGAGAGAGATAAGCAGTATGACCGTCTGAATCATGATAAAATAGAAGGATAGAACAGCGATTTTACTGCTGATATTGCCAATCACTTGTTTTCGGTGTTCATCTAATTCTCCTGCGATGCCAAAAAAATGTTTGATGAGTTTGGTAGATAAAGATTCTTTCATGATTTTACCTTTCTAATAATGAAATGCTTTGATATAAATATATCCAGATAAGATATAGGGAAAAATGAGACCAATACCACTGAATAAGGGAGTGTTTTCAAATAGTATTAAAGAAAATAGAGGTGGAAAGCTATAGGAGAGAATTCCCAAAATACAAAGAATTACTTCTATCCTAGGAGATTGTCGCCAATCAATTTTTTGAAAAGAGATATAGGAAATAAATGCTAGGATAATGACTAGTGAAAGATCAAAGATACCATATGGCGAATCTAATAGAAATAGTAGGCCAGTGTAAAGAAGTGAGATAAGGGTTAAAATAATATAAATAGTAAGTCCGCTAAATTTTTGCAAGGGTTTCATAGATTGTCTCCTTTTGTTGTTACTTTCCAAAATAGTGTATTGAGGTCAGTTTCTAGTGTTTCTGCTAGCTTAATGCAGAGGTCTAGAGAGGGATTATACTTGTCGTTTTCAATGAGGTTTATAGTCTGTCTAGCGACCCCAACTTCTTTAGCGAGTGCTAATTGGGATAAGCCAGCCAGCGTCCGATAGTGTTTTACACGGTTCATGAGGTCCTCTCTTTCATGGATAAGATAGTGTCACATATATATTACACCATAAGTATAGTACAATATATGTGACATGTCAATTATAAATGATACAAATTTTAGAAGAAATAATAAAAATGAGTAAGATTTGCCTACTCATTTTTGTTGTTTCTTAAAGCCATTAAAAGTTCTTGTGCGGTTTCCTGATTACGGTGTTTTTCTTGGAGTAATTTTGGAAGAAGTGCAGTGACTTCTGATTCGGTTGCGCCAGCTAGGAGTAGTAGAGACTTGGCTTGAAGTTTCATATGCCCTGCCTGAATACCAGTTCCTATCAATGCTTTTAAGGCAGCAAAGTTTTGCGCCAAACCAACTGAGACGATAATGCTTGCCAGTTCTTTTGCGGTAGGATTACCGAGAAGGTCGTGAGCGACTTGGACGGTCGGATTTAGTCCGATGGAGCCTCCCTTGGTAGCGATTGGCATTGGCATCGTTAATTTACCAGCCACTTGTTGAGCTTCCTTGTCATAATGCCAGGTTGATAAGCCACGATAATTTCCGCTTTGATTAGCAAAGGAATGTCCAGCTGCCTCTATGGCTCTCCAGTCATTTCCAGTTGCTAAAACGATGGCATCAATACCGTTGAAAATCCCTTTATTATGGGTAGCGGCACGATAAGGATCCACTTGAGCTAGCTGACTTGCCAGTTCCATTTTTTGGGCTAATTGCTGAGCTTCTGCCTTATCTCTGCTTAAAAATCGCAAATCAACACGACATTCGGCAGTGACGAGACTTTCTGTGGCGTAGTTGGACAAAATCGCCATTAGACTTTGTCCATCAGTCAATTCTTCTAAAGTAGGGACGAGAGCTTCTAACATGGTATTGAGCATATTAGCTCCCATGGCTTCTTGCGTATCAACCGACAAATAAAGAATGAGAAAGTCTCCTTTTTCTTCTGTCCAGATGTCGCGGGCTCCGCCACCACGTTTAACGATAGAGGGGTGGGCTTGGTCAGCTTGGGATAAAAGCTGCGCTTTATGAGACAAAATTGCCTGCTCTGCTATTTTTTTATCCTTAATATCATAGAGGGCGACCTGACCAATCATCAGCCGATTGTGAATTGTTGTCGTAAAACCACCTGAGCGTTTGATGAGCTTAGCAGCGAAGCTAGCAGCAGCGACAACTGAGGGTTCCTCAGTTACCATGGGGATATGGTAAGTTTTACCATCAATCAAGAAATCAGGGGCAACAGAAAAAGGTAATGAGAAAGTCCCTAAGACGTGCTCTGCCATTTGATTGGCAGTTTCAATAGATAACTGTTGATTGCTAGTTAATAGCTCCTGCTTATCATCTGATAAGAGTTCTGAAAGGAGCGTTTGTCGTTCTGAGGGTGTTTTTTTGGAAAATCCAGTCCAGTTAATTGTCATTTTTTGTATAAATCCGTTGGTGTTGCTCGATGCCTGTGAGGCGGAAGTTTCCAGTTTTGTAGTTTGCAAAAGTATTTGTGCCATTCTCATCTAAAAGAGCTTCTTCATAGAAGAGTTTCTCGTAGTCTGCCACAGAAAGTGGTTGGCGCTCATCTAATTCAGAAAGCCGAGAGGGGTTAAGCATCTTTCGGTAACCGTCAACAAGAGTGGCTGAAAACATTTCTGAAACAGCTCCTGAGCCATAAGAGAACAGACCAATTTTGTCTCCTGCCTTGAGGGTTTCGCTGTTTTCAAGGAGTGACAGAAGTCCTAGATAAAGGGAACCTGTGTAGATATTTCCGACCTTTCGGCTGTAAACGATGGAACGTTCAAAGTTAGCTAATAGCTGCGCTTTGTTTTCTTCTGGTAACTCTTTGGTCATTAATTTATTCAGCCCTTTAAGAGCTAATTTTGGAAACGGCAGATGTAAGCAGACAGCTGCGAACTCTTTCAAATCGGTATCGTTGCGCTTTTGATATTCAGTCCAGGTTGTTTTTAAACTGTCAAGATATTGTTTCGTTGAATAGATACCATTGACAAAAGGCGTTGTCGAATAGTTTGGTCGCCAAAAATCCATGACATCACGCGTTTGTGCCACGTTGTCATCGTTAAAACTGAGAATACGGGGATTTGAACTGACGAGCATGGCAACAGCTCCTGCTCCTTGAGTAGATTCTCCAGCAGAACCAATTCCGTATTTGGCAATATCTGACGCAATGACTAAAACCTTGCTGTCGGGTTTTGTAGCCACATGAAGTTTAGCGTAATTAAGCGCAGCCGTTGCCGCATAGCAGGCTTCTTTCATCTCAAAAGAACGCGCGAAAGGTTGAATACCTAAGAGACTATGCACATAGACACTAGCGGCTTTTGATTGGTCAATACCTGACTCGGTAGCGACGATAACCATGTCGATATCTAATTTATCTTGTTCAGTCAAGATTTCTTGAGCTGCTGACGTCGCCAAAGTAACGATATCTTCTGAAATCGGTGTAATGCTTAGGGCGTCTAACATAAGCCCTATCGAAAATTTTTCAGGTTCAGCCCCACGTGCCTCTGCTAAGTCGCTCATATTGAGGACATATTTTGAGGTGGCAAACCCAATTTTATCAATTCCAATACTCATTTCTATTTCTCCAAAGGATTGAAACTATAGTCATGTCAAAGTCACTGGCGTTAGCAATAACAGAGAGTGGGAGCAATGTCCAACTTTCTTGTTGTCAGTAGTTATGACGGTGGAGTTGAGCAAGTGAGATACCTCGAAAAAGTGAGGTCTTGAAACGCAGTGCTCATCAGCATAGTTTCTGATTCTAATGTAATGTTATGACTATCTAAAAGACACGAAGTCACTTAGATAGCGTTTTTTAGTAATGATTTCCATTGACCATTTTATCATAAATTTTTCAAAATGCCCTAGGACTTAGGACCAATTTTTTCGTTGGATTTTTAGGACGATTTTAGGTAAAATAGCAGAGCGACTATGGGGATGATGTGATGTAAAAGATTTTTGTGGTTATTATCTATGGCTACTCATTCTGATGAGGTGTGAAGGTAACACCTCGTTTTAAATAGAGAAGTGATTTCAGTATAAGAAAGGATCGTAAAATGACAAAAGCGGATGCTATTTTCAAAGAAAATATCAGAAAAATTTTAGAAGAAGGTGTGTGGTCTGAGCAGGCAAGACCGAAGTATAAAGATGGGACCGTTGCCAATTCTAAATACGTCACAGGTGCATTTGCTGAATATGACTTGAGCAAAGGTGAATTTCCTATTACGACCCTTCGACCAATTGCGATTAAGGCTGCTATCAAAGAAATGCTCTGGATTTATCAGGACCAGTCTAATAGCCTTGATGTGCTAGAAGATAAATATAATGTTCATTATTGGAATGACTGGGAAGTGGCTGGCGTTTCTGCTAACAATGGGGACCAACGTTCAATCGGTCAACGTTACGGAGCTGTGGTCAAAAAACACGATATCATTGCTAAAATCTTGAAGCAGTTAGAAGAAAATCCTTGGAATCGTCGCAATGTGATTTCACTTTGGGACTACGAGGCGTTTGAAGAAACAGCAGGGCTTCTACCATGTGCCTTCCAAACCATGTTTGATGTCCGCCGTGTTGAAGGTAAGATTTATCTGGATGCAACGCTAACACAACGTTCAAACGACATGTTGGTAGCTCATCATATTAACGCTATGCAGTATGTGGCCCTGCAAATGATGATTGCAAAACATTTTGGGTGGGAAGTCGGAAAATTCTTCTACTTCATCAATAACTTGCACATCTACGATAATCAGTTTGAGCAGGCAGAAGAATTGTTGCGTCGCACACCATCTGATAAGAAACCGCGTTTAGTGCTTAATGTCCCAGATGGCACCAATTTTTTTGATATCAGAGCAGAAGATTTTGAATTGGTTGACTATGAGCCTGTCAAACCCCAACTAAAATTTGACTTAGCCATCTAATGACAATAGCTAATTCTTAATAAGGATTTAAGCTTAATCACTTGAACCGCTGTTAAGAATTGCGGAAAGAATTGGTTAAAATCAAGCAATTTTGACACATTTTTGGTAAACTAGAGTTATGACAAGAGATAAAAAAATTATTGCGATTTGGGCACAGACTGAAAATGGGATTATTGGAAAAAATCAAACCATGCCTTGGCATTTGCCAGCAGAATTAAAACATTTTAAAGACACGACAATGGGACAGGCGCTTTTGATGGGACGTGTGACTTTTGACGGTATGAAACGCCGTACGTTACCGGGACGTGAGACGCTTGTTTTAACACGTGATATGACTTATAGTGCTGAAGGTGTGACAGTCGTTCATACGGTTGAAGAAGCACTAGCTTGGTTTGACCAACAAGAAAAAGATCTCTATATTGCTGGAGGTTCTGTGATTTATAAAGCCTTCGAAGGTCACTACGATCGTCTGATTAAGACGACAATTCATGCAGAACTTGAGGGAGATACTTATTTTCCAACCTTGGCTGATGATCACATGACTCAGGTCTCAGAACAAACGATTCAAAGAGATGATAAAAATCCTTATGCTTTTACCATCTCGATTTTTGATAAAAAGGAGGAAAACTAGTGCAACGCAGTCTTTTTGGTGTTTTTACGGTTTGCCTCTGCGCGATTTGCGTACTTGCTGTTGGACCAGCATTAAAAAAAAAGCGCTATGGGTTAGCAATCTTTTTCCTGCTTAATGCGATTAGCAACCTTGTAGCGACGATTCAAGCCTTTTATGGCAATCTATTTTAAATCATTAGAAAGTGGAGAAAATGGCCTCAAACAGAAAAATGGATCACAAAGTTTATTGTTCTTTCTGTGGAAAAAATCAAGAAGAAGTTCGTAAAATTATCGCTGGGAATGGCGTTTTTATCTGTAACGAATGTGTCGAACTGTCTCAAGAAATTATTCGAGAAGAATTAGCAGAAGAAGTCTTGGCTGATTTGTCAGAAGTGCCAAAACCAAAAGAACTATTAGAAATTTTAAATCAATACGTGGTCGGACAAGACAGGGCTAAGCGTGCCCTTGCTGTGGCGGTTTACAATCATTATAAGCGTGTCAGTTTCACAGAAAGCCGTAACGATGACGATGTTGATTTGCAAAAATCAAATATCCTTATGATTGGCCCAACAGGTTCTGGAAAGACCTTTTTAGCTCAAACATTGGCTAAAAGTCTCAATGTACCATTTGCCATTGCCGATGCCACTTCTTTGACTGAAGCAGGTTATGTGGGTGAGGATGTTGAAAATATTCTACTCAAACTCATCCAAGCTGCTGACTATAATATTGAACGTGCAGAGCGTGGGATTATCTACGTAGATGAGATTGATAAAATTGCCAAAAAAGGTGAAAATGTCTCTATCACTCGAGATGTTTCTGGTGAAGGCGTGCAACAAGCCCTTCTAAAAATTATCGAGGGTACCGTAGCTAGCGTACCACCTCAAGGCGGACGTAAACATCCAAACCAAGAGATGATTCAAATTGATACGAAAAACATCTTGTTCATCGTTGGTGGTGCTTTTGATGGTATTGAAGACATTGTCAAGCAACGTATGGGCGAGAAAATCATCGGTTTTGGACAAAATAATAAAAAAATTGCCGATGATGCTTCTTACATGCAGGAAATCATCTCAGAGGACATCCAAAAATTTGGTTTGATTCCAGAGTTCATTGGACGTTTACCAGTAGTAGCAGCTTTGGAACAATTAACTGTCGATGATTTGGTTAAAATTTTGACTGAGCCTAAAAATGCCTTGGTAAAACAATATAAAACGCTACTTTCTTATGATGGTGTTGAATTGTAATTTGATGAAGAAGCCTTACAAACAATTGCTGCGAAAGCTATTGAACGTAAGACAGGAGCACGTGGTCTCCGTTCTATTATTGAAGAGACCATGCTAGATATCATGTTTGAAATTCCAAGCCATGAAGATGTGACAGGTGTGCGTATTACGAAGGAAGCTGTCGAAGGCAAGGCAGAACCGATTTTAGAAACAGCATAAGGAGGAATCATGGAAGAACAGGTTTTAAATGCCCACAACGCTTCAATTCTCTTGAGTGCTGCCAACAAATCGCATTACCCACAAGATGATCTCCCTGAGGTTGCCTTGGCAGGTCGCTCAAATGTTGGAAAATCGAGTTTTATCAATTGTCTTTTAGGCAGGAAAAATCTAGCGAGAACATCAAGTAAACCGGGTAAAACGCAATTACTCAACTTCTTTAACATTGATGACAAGCTTCGCTTTGTTGACGTTCCTGGTTATGGCTATGCCAAAGTTTCTAAAACAGAACGTGCCAAATGGGGCAAGATGATTGAAGAATATCTGACTAGTCGAGATAACTTGCGAGCGGTTGTCAGTCTGGTTGACATGAGACATGAACCGTCAGCTGACGATGTGCAAATGTATGAATTTCTGAAATACTATGAGATTCCTGTTATTGTGGTTGCGACTAAAGCAGACAAAATTCCACGTGGAAAGTGGAATAAACACGAATCAATCATCAAGAAAAAATTAAATTTTGATAAGAATGATAACTTCATTATCTTCTCATCAGAAACACGTCAGGGCTATGATGAAGCCTGGGATACAATCCTAGATTGTTTATAAGAAAAAGCTTAGAAGTACAGTATGTATTTCTAAGCTTTTTGAGTTTATGACAAGTGGAATGAGATGTTATGACATAGTTCAAGACCCCCTGTTAGACTTCCATTGGCATAAAATGGCCGACGATGATTCCGATGATACGAGGATCTTCATCATAGGGAGCAAATTTGTCCTTGTATTTAGGGTTTAGGGATACTAAGCGGAGGCCGTCTTCTTCTCGGTACACCTTTTTGATATAGGTTTGTCCATCCCAGTCTACAGCATAGACAGCACCATCGTAATCAAAACCAGTTTGTTTGATAAGAGCTACTTCGCCATTGAGATAGACAGGATTCATGCTATCACCAAAAATCCAAGAGGCGAAGTCGTGGTCCAGTTCTTCTTCGTAAAACACGCTATCATAGTTCCCATCGTTATAATAAGAAAAGCCCCCACCAGCTGACAATTTTTCATAAACCTTGTATTCAAAACGTGGTTTAGAAAGGCGAATTTGTTCGTCTAGTTCTGACTGAGCAAAGTCTATGACCTTTTCTTTGCGGTCCTTTTCTAATTGAGAAAAAATAGTATTTAATTGAGGGGATTGATTTTCTTGCCCATAAAGAATGTAATCGGTGCTTGTATTTAAAAGCTCTGCTAATCGGCTTAGACGTCGTCCTGTAGGAAGGGTTTTGCCAGATTCCCATTTGGAAATGGTACTATCTGATTTATATCCTAACTGGCTTGCTAATTCTGCCTGTTCAAATCCAGCTTTTAATCGTAATTGTTTTAAGCGCTCTGCTATTTCCAAAGACATCATCATTCTCCTTATCTTAGTTTAGTAAAGTTTATCACATAATTGAAAAAAAATCAAGTCCGTTGAAAAAAAGTCAATAAAAGCAATTTTATTTTGCAAAATCGGATAAAAATCGGTAAAATGGTACAGATGAAAATTTTCGGAGGCTATTTTGGCTAAAAAAGAAATTACTGTAACTAATTATAATGATGATGCTATTCAGGTCTTGGAAGGGCTGGATGCGGTTCGTAAGCGTCCTGGGATGTACATTGGCTCGACAGACGGAACTGGGCTCCATCACTTGGTTTGGGAGATTGTCGACAATGCCGTTGACGAAGCTCTTTCAGGATTTGGAGATAAGATTGACGTTACTTTGAATGCTGATGGCTCAGTCAGCGTTTCTGATAGCGGTCGTGGGATGCCTGTAGGGATACACGCCACTGGGAAACCAACTGTTGAGGTTATTTTCACGGTTCTCCATGCTGGTGGTAAATTTGGGCAAGGCGGCTATAAAACGTCAGGAGGTCTTCACGGGGTGGGTTCTTCTGTCGTCAATGCCCTTTCAAGTTGGCTTGAGGTTGAAATTACTCGTGAGGGTGCTGTTTATAAGCAACGCTTTGAAGATGGTGGTAAACCTGTAACGACTTTGAAAAAGATTGGCACAGCTCCTAAGTCTAAAACGGGTACTAAGGTTACCTTTATGCCAGATGATCGCATTTTTTCAACGACTGATTTTAAATTTAATACCATCTCAGAACGTTTGAAAGAATCAGCCTTTCTCTTGAAAAATGTGACCATGACGCTTACTGATTTGCGCGGAGAAGAGCCGGTTTCAGAAGCTTTCCATTATGAAAATGGGGTTCAGGATTTTGTCGCTTATCTGAATGAAGACAAGGAAACCTTGACGCCAGTCATTTCGATTGAGGGGCAAGACCAAGGATTCCAAGTTGATATTGCCATGCAGTACAATGATGGTTACTCGGATAATATCCTATCTTTTGTTAATAATGTTCGTACTAAAGATGGTGGTACCCATGAGACAGGTTTGAAGACAGCTATCACTAAGGCGATGAATGACTATGCTCGCAAAACAGGCTTACTCAAGGAGAAGGATAAAAATCTTGAGGGGTCTGATTACCGTGAGGGCTTGTCAGCTGTCTTGTCTATTCTTGTACCAGAAGAACATTTGCAATTTGAAGGGCAGACAAAAGACAAGTTAGGATCGCCTCTAGCACGTCCAGTTGTCGATGGCATTGTTTCTGAAAAATTGACCTTCTTTCTTTTGGAAAATGGTGAACTGGCAACCAATCTTGTCCGTAAAGCCATTAAAGCAAGAGATGCCCGTGAGGCGGCTCGAAAAGCGCGTGATGAAAGCCGTAATGGTAAGAAAAATAAGAAGGACAAGGGACTTCTGTCTGGTAAATTAACGCCAGCTCAATCTAAAAACGCCGCTAAAAATGAATTATATCTGGTCGAAGGAGATTCTGCCGGTGGTTCAGCTAAGCAAGGCCGTGACCGTAAATTCCAAGCAATTCTTCCGTTGCGTGGTAAGGTGCTTAATACTGAGAAGGCGAAGATGAGCGATATTCTTAAAAATGAGGAAATCAACACCATGATTTACACGATTGGTGCTGGTGTCGGAGCTGATTTTTCGCTAGATGATATTAACTATGACAAGATTATCATCATGACCGATGCGGATACCGATGGTGCCCACATTCAGACCCTTTTGTTGACCTTCTTCTACCGTTACATGAGACCTTTGGTTGAAGCAGGGCATGTCTATATCGCTTTGCCACCGCTTTATAAGATGTCAAAAGGCAAAGGAAAAACAGAGAAAATTGCCTATGCTTGGACAGATGGTGAGTTGGAAGAGTTGCGTCGTGATTTTGGAAAAGGCGCTATGTTACAACGCTATAAAGGACTTGGTGAAATGAATGCGGACCAACTCTGGGAAACAACCATGAATCCCGACACCCGTACCCTCATCCGTGTGACCATTGATGACCTTGCGCGTGCTGAGCGCCGCGTCTCAGTCCTCATGGGAGACAAACCAGCTCCACGCCGTCAATGGATCGAAGACAATGTCAAGTTTACATTGGAAGAAGCGACTGCTTTTAGTAAGTAGGAGAAAAGATGGTATTAGAGAATAAGTTAGGCATTACAAACTCTACTGAGTTAGCAAGAGTAGAAGAAGAAATGACAAAGCGACAAGCTAAAACCTTATTTGATACTGGTACTATTTGAGATTGAAATCGGTACATTTAAAGGTTTAGCAGACATTCGCCAAAGGTTATTCTCTGATATTTACGATTTTGCTGGAAAAATTCGTGGCGTGAATATTACTAAGGATAATTTTCAGTTTGCCCCACGTATTTTCTTAGAGCAGTCATTGGTGTACATTGACAAGTTACCTCATGATGATTTTGATAGCATTGTTGACAAATATTGTGATATGAACATTGCCCACCCTTTCCGTGAAGGTAATGGCAGAGCTATGCGCATTTGGCTTGATAACATGCTAATGGATAAACTGGGGAAAGTTGTTGACTGGAATAGCATTGATAAAGATGACTATCTCAATGCCATGAAACGTATCCATGTTTCGACAGGTGAACTGAAATACTTGCTGTTGAATGCTCTAACAGATGATTTAAGCAAAGCAACCTTTTTTAAAGGTGTGGATGCCTTCTATTATTATGAGGGATATACCCTATACAAGACTGAGGAGATATGAGATGTCGGAGATTATCTTAGGAACGGAACGGTTACAGTTGAGGCGGTGGAAGACAGAAGATTTAGAACAATTTGTTGAGTTGAATCAAGATCCAGAAGTGAGAAACTATCTTCCCAACCCGTATACCCCAAGTCGTGCCTGTGAAGTGTTTGGACTCATTGAAGAGGAATTTCAAAAGCGTGGCTATAGTCTGATGGCTGTTGATGAAAAAATGAGTGGAAACTTTATTGGCTATGTTGGTTTACATCACACGCAACTTTCTTTTATGACAGAAGAGATAGTTGAAATAGGCTGGCGATTGAAAAAGGAATTTTGGGGTCGAGGTTATGCAACTGAAGCTGCAAAAGCTTGTCTAGAATATGCTTTTAACGATTTAGAACTCTCCGAAATTTATAGTTTCACAGCTGAGTTGAATACTCCTTCAAGAAAAGTGATGGAAAAATTAGGAATGACGTTTATTAGAGAATTTTTGAGCGAACATGTCGATGACGGACATCCACTTCAGAAGCATGTTTTATATAAGATTTCTAGTAAGGCACGCTAATTCTTTCAACTTAGTGGCTATGTAGCAATCATTTTTTAAAATTAAAGTTATCAAATTAAGTGGGACGATATTATTACATCAGAAATGTATTAAAAAATAATAAAAAGGACTAGTTCCTTTAACATTATAGAAACAAAGAAAGGAATGTTCAGTTACTTTTCTAACTGAACACGGGACTAAATTTCTAGGAAATTTTTCGCAAGTGAAAGGTCCCTTTGTATCTTATGTCAAACATTCAAAATATGTCCCTTGAGGACATTATGGGAGAGCGCTTTGGTCGCTACTCCAAATACATCATTCAGGAGCGTGCGCTTCCTGATATTCGTGACGGTTTAAAACCCGTTCAGCGTCGTATTCTTTATTCGATGAATAAAGATGGCAATACTCATGATAAGGGCTACCGTAAGTCTGCCAAGTCTGTTGGTAATATCATGGGTAATTTCCACCCACACGGTGACAGTTCGATTTATGATGCCATGGTTCGTATGTCTCAGGATTGGAAAAACCGTGAAATTTTAGTGGAAATGCACGGAAACAATGGTTCTATGGATGGCGATCCGCCAGCTGCTATGCGTTATACTGAGGCACGCTTATCTGAAATTGCAGGCTATCTCCTTCAAGACATCGAAAAGAAAACTGTCCCATGGGCTTGGAACTTTGATGATACGGAAAAAGAGCCGACGGTTTTACCAGCAGCCTTTCCAAATCTATTGGTCAATGGTGCAACAGGTATTTCAGCAGGTTATGCGACCGATATTCCTCCTCATAATTTAGCAGAGGTTATTGATGCTGTCGTCTATATGATTGACCATCCATCTGCTAAATTAGAGAAGTTGATGGAATTTCTACCTGGACCAGATTTCCCAACAGGAGGTATTATCCAAGGAGCGGATGAAATTAAGAAGGCCTATGAGACAGGTAAAGGACGTGTCGTTGTTCGTTCACGCACCGAAATTGAAAACCTCAAGGGTGGCAAACAGCAGATTGTTGTGACTGAAATTCCTTATGAGGTCAACAAGGCTGTTCTCGTCAAACGTATTGATGATGTTCGCGTCAATAATAAGGTCCCAGGCATCGCAGAAGTCCGTGATGAGTCTGACCGTACAGGATTGCGCATTGCTATCGAGCTCAAAAAGGATGCGGATAGTCAGACTATCCTTAACTACCTTCTCAAATACACAGACCTTCAAGTGAACTACAACTTCAACATGGTGGCGATTGACAATTTCACTCCTCGTCAAGTTGGTCTTCAAAAAATCCTCTCTAGCTACATTGCGCACCGCCGTGAAGTGATTGTGGCGCGTTCGATTTTCGATAAAGAAAAAGCAGAGCGTCGTCTCCACATCGTTGAGGGCTTGATTCGTGTCATCTCGATTTTAGATGAAGTGATTGCCCTTATCCGTGCTTCAGAAAATAAAGCTGACGCTAAAGAAAACTTAAAAGTTAGTTATGATTTTTCAGAAGAACAAGCAGAGGCCATCGTGACCTTGCAACTTTATCGCTTGACCAATACCGATATTGTTACCTTGGAAAACGAAGAGGCAGAGCTGCGTGAACGTATTGCTACCTTGGCAGCTATTATCGGCGATGAACGCACCATGTACAATGTTATGAAACGCGAATTGCGTGACATCAAAAAACTCTTCGGAAATCCTCGCCGATCGGAGTTGCAAGTGGAGGCAGAGACTATTGAAATTGATACCGCTAGTCTCATCGTTGAAGAAGAAACATTTGTCAGCGTGACGCGTGGCGGTTACATCAAACGCACAAGTCCACGTTCTTTCAATGCGTCACATATCGATGAAATTGGAAAACGTGATGAAGATGAACTGGTCTTTTACAGTCAAGCTAAGACAACGCAACAGTTGCTCATTTTCACCACGCTTGGAAATGTCATTTATCGTCCGATACATGAATTGACAGATATCCGTTGGAAGGATATCGGAGAGCACCTGTCACAGACGATTACTAACTTTGGAAATGACGAAGAAGTGCTCTATGTTGAAATCGTAGATGATTTTGAAACGGGTGTCTACTTCGCTGTCACTAAGTTTGGTCAAGTTAAACGGGTGGAGCGCAAGGAATTTACGCCATGGCGTACCTACAAGTCTAAATCACTTAAATTTGCCAAATTGAAAGATGACACTGACAGAGTGATAACTGTGAATCCAATCTTATTGGACGATGTGATGCTAGTCACTTACAACGGTTATGCCCTTCGTTTCAATATCGAAGAAGTTCCTATTGTAGGGGCAAAAGCAGCTGGCGTTAAGGCAATCAACCTCAAAGGAGATGATGTTCTCCGCTCTGCCTTTATTGCAAATACCGACAGTTTTTACCTCTTAACTCAGCGTGGTAGCTTGAAGCGTGTTGCTATATCTGATATCCCGCAAACCAAGCGCGCTGGACGGGGTTTACAGGTTCTTCGTGAATTGAAGTCTAAACCTCACCGTGTCTTTATGGCTGGTCCGGTTCTTTCGGAAAATAGCGGAGCTGAACTGGATTTATTTGCGACAGAAGTTGAACAGACAGATGAGCAAATTCTGTTAGTCACCTCAACTACAGGTCAAGTGACTGAGAAAAATCTTGCGAATTTAACACTCTCTGAACGCACAAGCAACGGAACGTTTATCAATGATAGTATCTCTGATCAGGAAGTTCTATCTGCGAGACTGAAATAAGAAATTGCGGCTCTCTAGTTGAATGACTAGAGGGTTTTAATATTTTATCCATAAAAATACAGAATTATCTGAAAATTTATTGATTTTCTGTCCCAAAAGCGCTATACTTAATAGCAATTATTATTGAAAGAGTGAGGATAATACCATGACAGTTCAATTAGATTGGGAAAATTTAGGATTTGAATACCGCAAATTGCCACTGCGCTATATTTCTTACTTTAAGGATGGGAAATGGGATGAGGGTACTTTAGTTGAAGATGCTCAACTTCATATCTCAGAAAGCTCACCTGCCCTGCACTATGGACAACAGGCGTTTGAGGGATTAAAAGCTTATCGGACGAAAGAGGGTTCAATCCAGTTATTCCGTCCTGATGAAAATGCCAAGCGTCTACAACGCACAGCAGATCGTCTTTTGATGGAACCTGTGCCGACAGAGAAATTTATTGATGCCTGTAAGCAAGTTGTCAAAGCGAATGCAGACTTTGTTCCGCCATATGGAACAGGAGGAACGCTATATCTTCGTCCCTTGCTGATTGGCGTTGGTGACATTATCGGCGTAAAACCAGCAGAAGAATATCTTTTCACCGTTTTTGCAATGCCTGTAGGAAATTACTTTAAAGGTGGACTTGCTCCGACAAACTTCCTCATTCAAGATGATTACGACCGTGCAGCTCCAAATGGAACGGGTGCAGCTAAGGTGGGAGGGAACTATGCAGCTAGTCTTTTACCAGGTAAAAAAGCTAAAGCTGCTGGTTTCTCAGATGTGATTTATCTTGACCCAGCGACTCACACTAAAATTGAAGAAGTCGGTTCAGCCAATTTCTTCGGTATCACAGCTGAAAATGAATTTATCACACCGATTAGTCCATCTATCTTACCGTCTATTACAAAGTATTCGTTGTTATACCTTGCTGAGCACCGCTTTGGTATGAAAGCCATTGAAGGAGATGTTTTTGTGGACGAATTAGATAAATTTACAGAAGCAGGAGCTTGTGGAACAGCAGCGGTTATCTCACCTATTGGGGGCGTACAACATGGCGACGACTTTCACGTCTTTTACAGTGAAACAGAAGTCGGCCCAGTCACGAAAAAATTATATGATGAATTGACAGGAATCCAATTTGGTGACAAAGAAGCACCAGAAGGATGGATTGTTCCAGTAGATTTGTAGAAAAGTAAAGGCTTGCGCTTGCAAGCTTTTTTGGTTTTCGGTAAAATAGTACTGTTGCATGAAAAATAAGTAAGGAGAAAAAGGAGTTCAAAACATTGTAACATTAGCTTGCTACACTGTTTGATGCCTAAATAATTGTTATTATGAGTAAAAAAGATAAAAAAATTGAAATTCAAATTGCAGATGCCAAAATTGATGTGAATGGGACCAAAGTTGATGGTTATCAACTTAATATTTCAAAAAAAATGATTGGTGAAATCGCAGAGCTTGATGACCGCTTTGCCCTTGTAAAAGATAGCAAAGTTGATAGTTTTTATAAGACATTAGACCAAGCCATTGAAAAAATTATTGAAAATTACAATTTAAATCATTAAAAAAATTAAATATATGACTTGATTTTGACAAGGAACTATGTTATACTAATCCTTGTGTTTTGGAAAGATAGCGAAGAGGCTAAACGCGGCGGACTGTAAATCCGCTCCTTCGGGTTCGGGGGTTCGAATCCCTCTCTTTCCATATGGAGTTTGCTCCAGTATAGTTTTGGGGTATAGCCAAGCGGTAAGGCAAGGGACTTTGACTCCCTCATGCGTTGGTTCGAATCCAGCTACCCCAGTCATGGTAAGCTCTTGCGAGTAACCTTGAAAATAAGATATACCAAAACCCAGAATAGGCTGGGTTTTGTTGGAGGATTTTTTAGAATGAATGAATTTGAAGATTTGCTAAACAGTGTTAGCGAAGTTAACCCAGGTGATGTTGTCACTGCAGAAGTATTGACAGTTGACGCTGGTCAAGCTAACCTTATCATCAGCGGAACTGGTGTTGAAGGTGTATTGACTCTTCGTGAATTGACTAACGACCGTAATGCTGACATCAATGACCTTGTAAAAGCTGGCGAAACACTTGAAGTGCTTGTTCTTCGTCAAGTTGTAGGTAAAGATACTGATACAGTAACTTACCTTGTATCTAAAAAACGTTTGGAAGCTCGCAAAGCTTGGGACAAATTAGTTGGTCGCGAAGGCGAAGTTGTTACTGTTAAAGGTACTCGTGCTGTTAAAGGTGGACTTTCAGTTGAGTTTGAAGGACTTCGTGGTTTCATCCCAGCATCAATGATCGATACACGCTTTGTTCGTAACACTGAACAATTTGTAGGTCAAGAATTTGATGCTAAAATTAAAGAAGTTGATGCAGCTGAAAATCGTTTCATCTTGTCACGTCGTGAAGTTGTAGAAGAAACAGCAGCAGCAGCTCGTCAAGAAATCTTCTCAAATATTGCAGTTGGTTCAGTTGTAACTGGTAAAGTTGCACGTTTGACAAGCTTCGGTGCTTTCATCGATCTTGGTGGTGTTGACGGACTTGTTCACGTGACTGAATTGTCACATGAGCGTAACGCTTCTCAAAAATCAGTTGTATCTGTAGGTGAGGAAGTAGAAGTTAAAGTTCTTGCAATCGACGAAGAAGAAGGACGTGTGTCACTTTCTCTTAAAGCAACAACACCTGGACCATGGGATGGCGTTGAGCAAAAACTTGCAGCTGGTGACGTTATCGAAGGTAAAGTTAAACGCTTGACAGACTTCGGTGCTTTCGTTGAAGTATTACCAGGTATTGATGGACTTGTTCACATCTCACAAATTTCACACAAACGTGTTGAAAATCCAAAAGATGTTCTTTCAGCTGGTCAAGATGTAACTGTTAAAGTTCTTGAAGTAAACGCTGAAGCTGAGCGCGTATCACTTTCAATCAAAGCATTGGAAGAGCGTCCAGCACGTGAAGAAAATTCTAGTGAAGAAGGCGAAAAACGTCAACCACGTCGTCGCGCTCCAAAACGTGAAGCTAAACGTGATTACGAATTGCCAGAAACTCAAACTGGATTCTCAATGGCTGATCTTTTCGGTGATATTGAATTGTAATTCAAGCAAAAGACCTGTTTATCAGGTCTTTTATTTTTTTCTATTTCATGCTATAATATTTAAGTTCCCACTCTTAGTGTAATGGATATCACGCAAGATTCCGGTTCTTGAAATAGGGGTTCGATTCCCTTAGAGTGGATGAAATATAACAGAAAAAGCCTTTAAAATAAGGCTTTTTTACTATGTTGCCCCAATCTCGCCCCAAAAATTTCTGATTTGTTCAAATTCTTCTTCTTTGCTTTTTTCGAAAAGGTGCGAGTAAGTCTTAAGCGTTTCGTTGATATCTTTGTGCCCAACGATTTTTGAGATGGTGACAATGTTGACACCTTTATATACCAGATAACTATAGTGTTTTAGCTTTAAAATAGTAAACTCGTTTAAGATAAAATGTCTCAGTCACACTGAATTCCTCTTCAATATATGGTTGTTTTATAATATTTTATTGCTGGTATTTTCTGCAATCATTACGAGCGACGAAGTCGCCACAACTAGCACTTTCCGCAGTGGTGATAGAGAGTGGGACAGAAGTCATGATTTCGAAGAAATTGACTTCGTCGTCCCACCTCCGCACAGTTGATTAGGATGGCCGCTAACGATTGCGTGGCAAGGGTTTAGGACCTCCAATCAACCACTGCGTCAATCTGTTATTACCATAAAAAATAGAAGGTTGAGATATTTATGTCCCAACCTCGTGGGGCTGAAATTGTCCAGTGGACAGTTTCAGCCTGAGCTTAGAAACCAGAGAGCGAAGGAGACCTAGGCTTGCCAAGAAGGAATGGAACTCTGTAGGAGGGGAGGTTGTGACACTGACTTCGTCAGCTTCATTTCCCACCTCAAAAGGTCTCCTAGACCTTTTGAGCGCCCCACACCACATTAGGAGAAGTGCTAACAAAAATACTAAATAAAAACTAATTGACTTTAAAAAATATTTTTGTTTTAGTTTGTCTGAGTTATTACAGCTTTTGATAGCAGGAGTTTGTGCATCTTGTGTTTAATGATTGCAAGTCAATCTAAAATTTGTTATACTTAGAAAGTATTTATACTCATAAGGGGTCGTTACGGATTCGACAGGCATTATGAGGCATATTTTGCAACTCGCGTGACGGCGTTAACGTTCAGTTAAATATAACTGCAAAAAATACAAACTCTTACGCTCTCGCTGCCTAAACACCAGCAAGCGTGACTTCTATGAGATTGCTTGTGTCCCATTAGAAGTCTTAAAACAGCAAGCTACGTTTAACTATTGTCTAGCTGGTTAAAAAGAGATTGATAGACTCGCAAGATTTGGGTTTGAGCTATGTATCGAAATCTTGTTAAATGAAGACATAGCCTATGGTTGTAGACGAATGTGTTGGCAGGTGTTTGGACGTGGGTTCGACTCCCACCGGCTCCATATCTTATTTGGCGGACTAGCTCTGCCATTTTTAAAAGGAAAAAAAGATGAAAAAACAGTTAATGATTCTTGGTGTTGTCTTATCACTCTTTGGGTTAGCGGCATGTGGTTCAAAAAAAGAAGCTAAGAAAGAGGCTGATCTTGCAAATACTGAACTAAATACTACTATTGTGAAAAAAGATACCACTCCGGCGCATCAGGATATTCGTCTCAAGTTTAACGAGATTGTATTAGCGACAGCTGCTAATGAGTTTAAAGGTGGGACAAATCTTGAGACGTTGAAGAAGATGTTTGGCGAGCCGGTTAGTCATGAAACCGTTCCAGCGGGTGATGTTTCTGTAGATCTTTATAGTTGGGCGTTTGATCAAGTGTCATTGCGTGTTCATCTTTACCAAGATAGCAGTATTGTTCGGTCGATTTCTAATTTTCAATTTAACCGAGAACAGACGATTACAAAATCGGCGGTGGATGCTCTGAAAGTAACACAAGGTGATAATCTTGGAGAGAGTTTTCAAGCGGTATCTGATAAATTGGGACAGCCTGATGTTATGTCTCAAGCGATGTCATCTGAAAAAGAAGAAATTCAAGCGGTTTGGACTAGTGGTCTTAAGACTGACAGTGGTGCAACTCTAATTCTTAATTTTGAAAATAATGCCCTAACTCAAATTGAGCAAACTGGTCTTAAGGATTAAGAAGCAACTAAACAGTTAGATCATGCTAAGAAGTCATCGGAACGGGTGGCTTTTTTGTTTCAGCTTAATGTTTGGTTTTTTGCTTCAGCTAGAAATATCCTGCCTTTCCCATGGACTAGCATGTTTTTACTAACAATTTTTTGGAAAATAGGGTATAATATTAAGGTTACAATAGTAGAAATAAATTGCGGGAGTCTTGGTAAACGATGCCCCTCTATAAATGAAGATATCAAAAGAAAGGATTGCGATGAGAAAAGAGATTTCTCCGGAAATGTACAATTATAATAAGTTTCCTGGACCAGTATTTGTTCATTTTGACCAGATTGTTAAAACGGATGACATTAGTTTGACGCTCTTGGATAATCACAAGGATGGTTTTGAATTAGAAGCTTTTAATCAGCGTTTTTCAGAATGGTTGCTCAAGTATGATTATATCGTTGGTGATTGGGGCAACGAGCAGCTCCGTCTTAAAGGGTTTTACAAGGATGATAAGCCAGTCGTTACTGGCAATAAAATTTCACATTTAGAGGATTACCTCAAGGAGTATTGTGCCTTTGGTTGTGCTTATTTTGTTTTGGAAAATGCAGAGCCTCGTGAAATGGTTTCAGAAGATGAAGAACCTTCAAAACGTCGTCGTAGACGTCGCCGTAAGCCATCAAGTGGTAAAGGGCAAAAAGAATTTAAAATGACGACTAATATTGATCGTGATAAAAAAGAGAGAAAGCGTCAGAGAATATCTGAACGCGAACTGACGGAGTCAGGTCAACATTTTACCATTCGTAAAAAAGAACGATAAATTTTAGAGAAAAAGAAAGGGATATTCGACTAGATAATAGCCGAATATGGGCAAACCTTGGAGAAGTATCATAGCATCTGCTTGGTGTTTAGAGCTCATAGGGATTTTAATAATGACTGAAGATGTAAAAGTAACAAGACCAAAGCGTCGTCCTAAATTAGAAGAAATGCCTGGTTATAAACCTTCTATTTACAATTTGACACAAGAACAGTTGATTGAGTGGGCGATTGAAAATGGTGAGAAAAAATTCCGTGCAACTCAAATCTGGGATTGGTTGTACCGTAAACGTGTCCAATCTTTCGACGAGATGACTAACATTTCTAAAGACTTCATTGCGAAATTAGATGAAAACTTTTGTATCAATCCGCTTAAACAGCGTATCGTTCAAGAGTCAAAAGATGGTACGGTTAAATATTTGTTCGAGCTTCCTGATGGGATGTTGATTGAGACGGTTTTGATGCGTCAGCACTATGGACTTTCTGTCTGTGTCACAACTCAGGTTGGGTGCAATATCGGATGTACTTTCTGTGCCTCTGGCTTGATTCCTAAGCAACGTGACTTGGTGAGTGGAGAAATTGTTGCTCAAATCATGTTGGTGCAAAAATATTTTGATGAGCGTGGTCAGGGAGAGCGTGTTAGTCATATCGTTGTGATGGGAATTGGTGAACCGCTTGATAACTATAACAATGTGATGAATTTCCTTCATGTGGTTAATGATGACAAAGGGCTTGCAATTGGTGCGCGCCACATTACGGTATCAACCTCTGGTCTTGCTCACAAAATCAAAGATTTTGCCAATGAAGGTGTGCAAGTCAATCTTGCTGTTTCGCTTCATGCGCCAAATAATGATTTGCGTTCAAATATCATGCGTATCAACCGCTCTTTCCCTCTGGAGAAACTCTTTGAAGCGATTGAATACTATATTGCAACAACTAACCGTCGTGTGACCTTTGAGTATATCATGCTTAATGAAGTGAATGACCATGTTGAGAATGCGCAAGAGTTGGCTGACTTGACTAAGAAAATTCGCAAGTTATCTTATATTAACTTGATTCCATACAACCCTGTCTCTGAGCATGATCAGTACAGCCGTTCGACAAAGGAAAGAACCGCTGCCTTCTATGATGTTCTTAAGAAGAATGGCGTTAACTGTGTTGTGCGCCAAGAGCATGGAACGGATATTGATGCAGCTTGTGGGCAACTTCGTTCAAATACGATGAAAGCAGATCGTCGTAAGGCGGTTGTTGAAGCTGCAGGTCGTTAATGTCTATTTTTTTTGATAAACAAGCAGAGCTAACCTCAAAAGGACGTCAGCTGACTTGGAGTTTGGTGATTATCTACTGTTTTCTTTTGGTTTTGCTTTGCTGGACGCCGCAATATGGAATTATTGAGGGTGTTGAGACCCCAAATGTTTTTTCAGTTGGAAGAATGGTATTTCTTTTAGTTCCCTTTAATTCCTTACTGAGTTTTGGTGAACTAGATAATTTAAAAGAGATTTCTTGGGTGATTGGGCAAAATCTGATGAATATTTTTCTCATTTTTCCCTTGATGTTGGGTTTGCTTGGTCTTTTTCCAAATCTGAGAAGTCTGAAGAAAATCGTCTTTCTAAGCTTTGCCATTTCCTTAATCATTGAAACGGGTCAGCTTGTGCTAGATGTGCTCATTGATGCTAATCGTGTTTTTGAGATTGATGACCTTTGGACAAATACACTTGGGGGAGCTATTGCTTTTTGGGCATTTAATAGACTCCAAACTTTATTGAGAGTGGGAGAGAAGTTGTAACTCCTTTTACTACTTAATTTTCAATCTTTGGATGATATAGCGTACAGAATTGTTTTAATATTCAACTAACTGCGTTAGACTATTATTATAAAAGAAGGCTGGGTTAAGTTTACCAGCCTTCCTTTCTTGGAGGTAGATGATGTATCAGAGAATAATGATTATTGGCTCTCCTGGGGCAGGGAAATCCACTTTCGCTCAATTATTAGCTCGAGAGTTGCAGCTTCCCCTTATCCATCTTGATAAGTTGAATTGGATTGATGACAAGGAGACTGTTTCTAAAGAGGTTTTCTTGGAGCGGTTAGACAAAGCAGTGGTGGGTAGTTCTTGGATCATTGATGGTAATTATGGTAGTTCTATGGAAGTTCGGCTCAAAAGAGCAGATCTGGTGATCTGGCTACAAGTACCACGCTTAGTCTGTCTATATCGTGCTGTCAAACGGTACCTGCACAGCCTTTTTCAAAAGAATAGTGCTGGAAATCCCAAAAGTATTGACTGGGACTTTATTCGTTTTATATGGGGTTTTCCAAAAAGTCATCAAAAGACAGAGGAACTTTTGGAACAATTCTCAACTGTAAAAGTGATAAAGGTGACCAACTCGAAGGATGCTTTGCATTTTTTTAGATAAAATACTTGACCTTAGACTAGGTCTAAGGTGTATGATAAAAGTTGTGTGTGCTGAAAATAGCGCGCAATAGATGAAAAGAAATTGAAAGGGAAACAGGTAGGTCTTTCTGTAATAAGTTTAAACCAATATTCAGAAAGTCTTACATTAAGATTATGCAAATTATAAAAAAATTATGGTGGTTTTTCTATCAAGAAAGACGCCGATATCTTATTGGGATTATTGCCCTGAGCTTGGTTGCAGTGCTTAATCTGGTCCCCCCTTTTGTGATGGGGGTTATTGTTGACCATATTGCCAGTCGGAGTCTAACGCTAACAGAATTGGCGCTTAATCTGGTTTATTTGTTACTGGCTTCGCTAGGCATGTACTTTTTACGCTATATTTGGCGGATGTACATTTTTGGAACATCCTATCGCCTAGGGCAAATCATGCGTTTTAGGCTCTTTGAGCATTTTACCAAGATGTCACCTTCTTTCTATCAAAAATACCGTACAGGTGATTTGATGGCGCATGCGACCAACGACATTAATTCTCTCACTCGTCTTGCTGGGGGTGGTGTGATGTCAGCGGTAGATGCTTCGGTAACAGCTCTAGTCACTTTAGCGACCATGTTTTTTAGCATTTCATGGCAAATGACCTTGATTGCTGTGTTACCTTTACCATTTATGGCTTTGGCAACAAGTCGTCTGGGACGTAAGAACCACGAATCATTCCGACAATCTCAAGCTGCCTTTTCAGACCTTAACAATAAGGTCCAAGAATCAGTTTCTGGAATTAAGGTGACCAAATCATTTGGCTACCAAGAGCAAGAAACGCAAGCATTCCAAGAAGTCAACGAAGCAGCTTTTGAAAAGAATCTGGTTTCCATGAAGTACAATGCGATGTTTGATCCGACAGTGATGCTTTTTGTAGGAGCCAGCTATGTCTTGACCCTTTTAGTCGGTTCTTATATGGTACAAGCGGGGCAGGTAACTGTTGGTAATCTTGTTACTTTTGTGACCTACTTAGATATGCTCGTTTGGCCTTTGATGGCTGTGGGATTCCTTTTCAATATCACACAACGTGGTAATGTTTCCTATGACCGTATTGCTGAATTATTAGATCAAGAATCTGATGTTCAGGAGACAGATAGTCCAGTTGAGGGGATTTGCAATGGTTGTTTAGAATACGCTATTGATCACTTCGCTTACGAGGGTGAACCTACTCTTGAAGCTATTCATTTTACTCTTGAAAAAGGTCAAACACTTGGCTTGGTTGGTCAGACAGGTTCTGGTAAGACAACCTTGATTAAGCTATTATTGCGTGAATACGATGTTAATGAAGGTTCCATTAAGTTAGATGGAAATGATATTCGTGATTATCGTTTGTCTGATTTGCGTGGTTTGATGGGGTATGTTCCGCAAGACCAATTTTTATTTGCGACAACAATCTTAGAAAATGTTCGTTTTGGAAATCCTGCTCTGCCATTGGAACAAGTGGAAAAAGCGACTAAGCTGGCTCAAGTCTATGATGATATTAAAGCGATGCCTGAAGGTTTTGATACTTTAATTGGTGAAAAGGGAGTTTCTCTTTCTGGGGGACAAAAGCAGCGCTTGGCCATGAGTCGTGCCATGATTTTGAATCCTGATATTCTGATTTTGGATGATAGTCTATCTGCCGTAGATGCTAAGACTGAGCATGCCATTATTGAAAATCTGAAAGAGACACGTGACCATAAGACAACGATTATCACAGCGCACCGCTTGTCAGCAGTAGTTCATGCCGACCTTATTTTGGTCATGCAAGATGGGCGTATCCTTGAGCGTGGAACTCATGAAGAACTGTTGGCGCAAAATGGTTGGTATGCTGAAACCTATGCTTCACAACAATTAGAAATGGAGGGTGTTGATGAAAACTAAACAAAATCAATGGGAAGTTCTCAAACGTCTTCTATCCTATTTAAAAAATTATAAATGGTTAACTGTTCTGGCACTAACTTTTCTTTTGACCACAACCGTTCTACAAACCATTATTCCATTGGTGGCTAGTCGCTTTATTGATGACTACCTTGGCAATATGACGCAGACAGCAGGTCTGATTTTGGTGGGGTATTATCTTCTTTACCTCTTACGCGCAGCTTTTTCTTACCTAGGTAATTTGCTTTTTGCGCGTGTTTCTTACAGCATTGTCCGAGATATTCGTCGTGATGCCTTTGCGACGATGGAACGTTTAGGGATGTCTTACTTTGATAAAACACCTGCGGGTTCTATTGTGTCTCGTTTGACCAATGATACAGAATCCATCAGTGAGATGTTCTCTGGAATTTTATCGAGTTTTATCTCAGCTATATTTGTCTTCACGGTGACGCTTTATACCATGTTGGTTCTGGACATTAAATTGACGAGTTTGGTTGTGATTTTCTTATCCTTCATCTTTATTCTTGTGAATTTATACCGTAAAAAGTCAACTGCTGTTATTGAAAAAACGCGTTCGCTTCTCTCAGATATCAACAGTAAATTGTCTGAAAGTATTGAAGGGATTCGTATTATTCAGGCTTTCAATCAGGAAGAGCGTCTCAAAGAAGAGTTTGATGCCATCAATGAAGAACATGTGCTTTACTCTAATCGCTTTATGGCTTTGGACAGTCTGATGCTTCGCCCTGCTATGTCACTTTTAAAACTTCTGGCTTATGCTGTTTTGATGGGCTATTTTGGGGCGATGGGAATGAAAACAGCGGTAACAGCTGGTACAATCTATGCTTTTATCCAGTATGTGAATCGTCTCTTTGATCCGCTTATTGAAGTCAGTCAAAACTTTTCAACGCTTCAAACCTCAATGGTATCTGCCGGTCGTGTTTTCAAACTGATTGATGAAACTGATTTTGAGCCTGTTCAAAATGATAATAGCAGTGCAAGGGTGACCCAAGGGAATATTGCCTTTAAAAATGTGAGTTTCTCGTATGATGGTAGCCGTAAAATTCTTGATGACATTTCCTTTGAAGTGAAAAAAGGAGAAACGATTGCCTTTGTTGGTCACACAGGTTCAGGGAAATCATCTATTATCAATGTTTTCATGCGTTTCTATGAATTTGCAGAAGGGCAAGTTCTTCTTGATGGTATTGATATTCGTGATTATAGTCAGGCTGAGTTACGAAAAAATGTTGGTCTAGTTCTCCAAGATCCATTCCTATATCATGGAACCATAAAATCTAATATTGCCATGTATCAACAGTTGACGGATGAAGAGGTTCAAGCAGCTGCAGAGTTTGTGGATGCAGATCAATTTATTCAAAAATTACCTGAAAAATATGATGCACCAGTTTCTGAGCGTGGGTCTTCGTTCTCGACAGGTCAGCGCCAGCTTTTGGCCTTTGCCAGAACGGTGGCTAGTCAGCCAAAAATTCTTATCTTAGACGAAGCAACGGCAAATATTGACTCTGAGACAGAAAGCATCGTGCAAAATTCTCTTGCCAAGATGAGGAAAGGTCGGACAACGATTGCTATTGCCCATCGCTTGTCAACTATCCAAGATGCCAATTGTATCTATGTGCTTGATAAGGGACGGATCATCGAGTCTGGCACCCATGAGGAGCCTCTAGCCTTGGGTGGCACCTATCATAAAATGTATGAACTCCAAGCAGGAGCCATGCAGAATTAAAAAGAATCTCTTAGCAAGTGCTAGGAGATTTTATTGGTATCGAAAAAATATTGTGACTATAGTTACAAACATCCTGTTCCTTTCTCTATTAAAACAAGCGCATAGCCCACAACTAAAAAGGGGATAAATGCTATTGTTTTTTGCTTATTGAGTTGAAGGAGGTAGAAAAAAATGCCTAGGAGACTTGCAAATTGGATAATCCAAAGAAGGTCTGTTAATGGATTTGCTAACCCTAGAGTTCCTAGATAGAAAAAATCTCCAGCTCCGATATTGATATTTCTCAGCATGGCAAAAAGTCCTAGTAGGCAGAGTAGGGTGAAAAGGAGATTGGCAGGGTAAAAGGGAAGCAGTAGTAGAGTCATTATGAGCCAGATGATTAAGGGATATTCTTGTGTTTTTATGTCGTAATAGCTGAGAATGAGTCCGAGTGTCAGGGTGTAGAGATAAAAGATATTTTCCATACTTTATTATTCGTAAAAGCAAAATATTTGACTTTTATTTAGAATGATTCTAAAATAAATACATCAACTGCTAGCAGTTGATTACTCAGTACATTTTCGTTTTAAGCTAAAGGAGGCTATTATGGCACTTGAAATTACCCCAAAAACTATTGATTTTCCAGAAACAAAATTGGTTTTGAACCAAGCAGTTGCAGATTTATCTAAGGCAATGTCAATTATTCATCAAGCTCATTGGTATGCGCGTGGCAAAGGCTTTATTGCATTCCATGAAAAAATGGATGAGTACATGGATGGTTTGGCAGATGCCTTGGATGAATTTAGTGAGCGCTTAATCATGCTAGGTGGTAAACCTTTTTCAACGCTCAAAGAATTTGATGAGGAGTCAAATTTGACAGAAATTCCAGGTTCTTACGATGTAACAATAGCAGAGCGTCTAGAACGTTTAGTAGAGCTTTATCGTTATTTGTCAGCTCTTTATCAGACTGGACTTGAAGTGACTGACAAAGAAGGTGATGATGTGACTAACGGTCTTTTTGCGGATGCTTTGGGCGATAGCCAAAAAATCATCTGGATGTTACAAGCAGAGCTAAATCAGGCTCCAAATCTTTAACCTATAGCCAAAAGCCTCCAAAAGGTGTATGATAAGTACACGTGGAGGTTTTTTCGTGAAAAAATTATTTGTTATAGGGGATGTGCATGGGGAGTTTGATCTCCTAGAGGCACTTTTGAAGCACTGGGACAAGGAAAGTCAGCAGCTCGTCTTTTTGGGAGATTTGGCTGATCGTGGCCCCAAATCAAAAGAGTGTTTTGAGAAGGTCATGGCGCTTGTTGAAAATGAGGGTGCGATCTGTATTACTGGTAATCATGAGGATATGATTTTACGCTGGTTGGATTCTCCTGAGGAAAAGATGGACTGGTATTTGCGCAATGGGGCGAAGGAAACTTTTGAAAGCCTTTTTTATCAAGGTATTCTTGATGAAAAGTCGCCTGATGAAATCGCAGAGCTTTTTAGGTCAGAGTATGGGGACTTGTTGGACTTTATCACCAATCTTCCTGTGTATTATGAGCATGATTACGCTATCTGTGTTCATGCCGGTTTTGATTTGACCTTGGAGAATTACAGGGGGACGGTGCGTTATGATGCGATTTGGATTAGGGAAGCTTTTTACGAGAGTGACCTTGTGCCAGATAAATTAATCGTTCATGGGCATACTCCGGTGACCTCTATCCGTCAAGATAAGCTGCAAACACAAGTCATTTATAAGAATAATAAGCTCAATATTGACGGCGGTGCTGTTTACGAGGGGAGTCTTCATGGTGTCGTGATTGGTAAGAACGGACTTGAAGCGGATTATCAGATTTTTCATCCCAACTATTTGAAACAAGATTTATCTTAGCTCTTTATCAAGTTCAATGCTTTTCAAAGATTTGTTCACAATTTGCAATCGTTTGCAAAAACTGCTTGAAAAAGAGCGGTTTTTTTGATACTATTCTTATATGAAAACACTTTACGATGTGCAACAGTTGTTAAAACGTTTTGGGATTATCGTGTATCTTGGCAAGCGCCTTTATGATATTGAACTGATGAAGATTGAGCTTGAAGGGCTTTATCAAAATGGCTTGCTTGAAAAAGAGGACTATATTTTAGCAGAATTAATTTTACGACGGGAGCACCGATTGGAAATGGAAAAGGAAAGGAAATAATCTGAGAGAAGTGACTAATTTGTGACGATGAGGGAAATTCAAAGTCCTATTTTAGTGATGTTCTCTATAGATTTGGTAGTAAAACGATGACAAAAAAATTATTAGGTATTGACCTTGGTGGAACAACTGTTAAATTTGGGATTTTGACACTTGATGGTGAAGTTCAAGAAAAATGGGCTATTGACACTAATATTTTGGATGATGGTAAACAGATTGTGCCAGATATTGTGGAGTCAATCAAACACCGCTTGGAACTGTATGGATTGACAAAAGATGATTTTGTTGGTATTGGTATGGGCTCTCCAGGGGCAGTTGATCGTGAGAAAAAAACAGTTACAGGTGCTTTCAACTTGAACTGGGCTAATACTCAAGAAGTTGGTTCAGTGATTGAACGTGAAATTGGTATCCCATTTGCGATTGATAATGATGCAAATGTGGCAGCTCTTGGTGAACGCTGGGTCGGTGCTGGTGAGAACAATCCTGACGTGGTCTTTATGACACTTGGGACAGGTGTTGGCGGTGGTATCATTGCTGATGGAAATCTTATCCACGGTGTCGCAGGTGCTGGTGGTGAAATCGGTCATATGATTGTAGAGCCAGACCATGGCTTTGCTTGCACTTGTGGAAGTAATGGATGCCTTGAGACAGTAGCATCAGCAACGGGTGTAGTGCGCGTGGCTCGTTTGTTGGCAGAAAGCTATGAAGGAGTATCAAGCATTAAAGCTGCTATTGATAATGGTGAAACAGTAACAAGTAAAGATATTTTTACAGCTGCGGCAGCAGGAGACAGCTTTGCTGATTCCGTTGTTGAAAAAGTTGGTTTCTATTTAGGCCTTGCAGCAGCAAATCTTGGAAGTATTCTTAATCCAGACTCGATTGTTGTTGGAGGAGGTGTGTCAGCAGCTGGGGAGTTTTTACGTAGCCGTATTGAAAAATATTTTAATCGCTATGCTTTTCCACAAGTTCGTAAAACAACTAAGATTAAAATTGCAGAGCTTGGAAATGATGCTGGTCTTATCGGTGCAGCAAGCTTGGCTCGACAATTTGTTACCAAATAAGGAGATACTATGACACCACTATCACTTATTTTATGGGGAATTTTGATTGTATGGGGGCTCTATTTAGCTTGGAATTATTTTCGTGTTCGACGTGCAGCAACTTTCTTAAGTTCTGAAGAATTTGAAGGTAAAATGCAAGGAGCACAGCTCATTGATATCAGAGATACGGGAAGTTTTCAGAAAAAGCATATCCTAAGAGCGCGCAATCTTCCAGCCCCTGGCTTTTCCCAGTCACTTGGAGCTCTTCGTAAAGATAAACCAATCCTTCTGTATGATGCCACTCGTGGTACAGAGCTGCCTAAAGTGATTATGACCTTGAAAAAGGCAGGCTTTAAGGATGTCTATGTTCTTAAAGATGGCTTTGATTATTGGCAAGGAAAGACTAAGATTGGAAAATAGATTGGGAAGCTGAGCTTGACAGTTTGCTCAGCTTTTATAGTACACAAAAAATGGGTTATTATAGCATAGACTTTTGAGGAATTGGTACAGAAAGCTAGGCAGAGGACCGTGAAAAGTGTATAATGAAAATAAGAAAAACGGTTACAAGGAGACGGCATGACTGACATTGATTACAAAAAGGTAACAGGAATGGTGCATTCGACAGAGAGTTTTGGTTCTGTGGATGGGCCTGGTATACGCTTCATCATCTTTTTACAAGGGTGCAAGCTCCGCTGTCAATATTGCCATAATCCTGATACTTGGGAAATGGTATCAAATAAAGCGACCGAACGTACAGTGGAAGATGTGTTGAAAGAAGCGCTCAATTTCCGCCATTTTTGGGGGAAAAATGGGGGGATTACAGTGTCTGGTGGGGAAGCAATGCTTCAAATTGATTTTCTCATCGCTCTTTTCACAGAGGCTAAAAAATTAGGCATTCACACGACACTTGATACCTGTGGGTTTGCCTATCGTCCAACACCAGAATATCACGAGATTTTAGACAAATTATTAGCTGTCACAGACTTGGTCTTGCTTGATTTGAAGGAGATTGATCCAGAACAGCACAAGGTCGTAACACGTCAACCTAATACTAATATTCTTAAATTTGCACATTACCTATCAGATAAAGGCATTCCGGTTTGGATTCGTCATGTTCTAGTTCCTGGTTTAACTGATATTGATGAGCATTTGATTGAGCTTGGTAAGTTTGTTAAAACCTTGAAAAACGTGGATAAATTTGAAATTCTGCCCTACCACACCATGGGGGAATTCAAATGGCGTGAACTTGGTATCCCTTATCCGTTGGAAGGGGTTAAACCACCGACACGTGAACGCGTTCAAAATGCCAAGGATTTGATGGAAACGGAAAGTTACACCGAATACATGAATCGTATGGCAAAAGTTTAATGTCTTTGAAAACTGATATGTTACTTCGTCGAGCTTTCATTTTTTGTCCAACATTTCATGCTTTTCGGTGACAAAATAATGATATGAGAACATAATACTTTATTTGAATGAGAGTGGAACAGAAGTTAAGATTTCTGTTTTACTCTTTTTTGTTTTCGATACTGGTTTGGCGTCATATGATAACGTTGTTTAAACTGACGATTAAAATTTGAGAGATTTGAAAAACCAACTTGCCTAGAAATTTCTGCGATAGGTAGCGTTGTTTGAATTAGGGCTTCACAAGCTTTATTTAGCCGTAATTGAATCAGAAAATCCATACAAGAACTTCCGGTGTGTAATTTAAAAATGCTCATGAAATGATTTTTACTATAACCGAAGTTATGAGCTAATTGTTCAATTGAGATGTCTTCTGCATAGTGCTCTTGGAGGAAATGAATCAAATCCTTTAATTTTTGATATTTCTGATAGGTATCGTCAGTGTAATGGCGATTGACATGGCGGTGCCTAAAGAGAAGATATAGTAATTCATGGAGTTTTGCTTTTAGAAGAATGTCATAGTAGAGGCTCTGTTCTTCTATAAGGGCAAAAAGGCTGAGCAGACAGTTTTTGATATTAGAATACCCTTCGTCGGATGGGCGTAGACAAGGTGTCAGATGGAAATGACCAGAATAAAGGGGTTGAATGTAACGCTGACTAAAGGTTTCAATCTGATGACGTCCAAGGTTATCTAGATGAATCCGAAAAGTTGTTGAGATTTCTTCCTTATCTTCTATAGGATGGATAGCATGTAGGGCAGTCGATTGGATAAAAATAATATCACCAGATTGACTTTCAAATTGTTCATTATTAATGTGGTAAGAAGCAGACCCCTTATGGACAAAGACAATTTCCAACTCAGGATGCCAGTGATACATGACATCGGGAAATCCATTTTTAATGTGTCCTTTTTCATAATCATATGGAAAACCAGAGGGATTATCTTTTAAAAAGCGGCTATATTTGACCATGGACATTCTCTTTCTGACAAATTTGTTTTCATTATACCAAAAAACTTCCTCGTATGAGGAAGTTTCAGATTGTAGACACAGAATGAACTAACTTTTCTTGTGCATTTTCATATAAACGAGGTTAAGTCCAAGTCCGACAAGTGCTAGGATGATAGCAACGTAGAAGGCTTGGCTATAGTTACCGTTGTTTGCGCTAGCCATTTGTACAGCAACACGTGGCGCAAAGAAGGCAGCTAGTGAATAACCTGTGAAGACAATACCGTAGTTGACTCCTTGATTAGCAGGTCCATAGTTTTCCATAACGATTGATGGAAAGACACCCATGACCCCACCGAAACAAATACCCAGACCAATAATTCCTAGAGTGAAACCAAATTGACCAGGAACAACGGTTAAGATAAAGAGCGCAGCAGCAACAACTGAGTAAATGATAAGAAGTGTTTTACTGCGACCTATTTTGTCTGAGACAGATCCCCAGATAAGGCGGCCGCTTGAATTAGCAATAGAGTAAAGAGATACGTAAAGAGCAGCAGTCCCAGCAGAAAGCCCAAACATTGACTGACCAATTGGTGATGCTTGTGAAGCAATCATAAGACCTGAGAAAGCACCCACGAAGAACATTGAGATAACGACGTAGAAAATAGGTGTTTTCAACATATCAGTCCAATTTTTATTAACAAGTCCTTGACGAGCCTGTGCTGGAGGGTTCCAACCTTCTGGTTTATAGCCTGCAGGCGCAGCCTTGATAAAGAAACTTGTAATAAGAACAATGATAATATAGGCAAGACCGATTGTACGGAAGGCAAATTTGGCGTCGTGACTTTGGATAAGAGCTGATGCAATTGGTGATGCGATTACGGCTGCAAATCCCATACCACCAGTCAAAATGCCAGAGGCTAGACCACGTTTGTCTGGGAAAAGCCGGAGTGTGTTAGATAATGCTCCTGAATAAGCGAAGCCTTGTCCCAAACCAGCCATCAAACCATAGGTAAGGTAAAGCATGGTAGGTGTTGAAGCATATCCTGTTAGGAAGAAGCCAGTAGCAAAAAGCAAAGCTCCAAGAGCAATGGTCCATTTGACATAACCTTTGTCAACAAGATAACCACCTAGGATCATGGGGATAGGGCCAATTGCAGAGTTAATGGTAAAAGCCATCATAATTTCTGGCATAGACCAGCCTGTCTGAGCGCTTAGCGGACCAGCAAAGACAGAGAAGGCATAGACAGCTCCAGTACAGAGCAAAATAGCAGTAGAAGCAGCAATGACTTGCCACCGGTTCAAAGTTTTCGACATAAGATATCCTTTCTAAAAGAAACTTTGTTTGTTTTTTCACGAAAAATATATCACAACATTGAAAACGATGTCAATAAGTTCAAATGAAAATTTGAAACTTTTTTCACAATCTGATACAAAAGTACGACAAAATAATACAATAGCACGAACTTTCTTGAGATAACGTTTACAAAAACTAGCGAAATAGTATAATGGTACTATAAAATTGTGAAAGAGGTAACATAATGAAATTAGTTGCTATTGTCGGTACCAATTCAGACCGTTCTACCAATCGCAAACTTCTCAAATTCATGGCAAAACATTTTGAGGAGCAGGCTGATATTGATATTTTGGAAATTAAAGATTTACCAGCCTTCAATGAACCAGAGGATAAGACAGCTCCAGAAACAGTTGCAGTGTTCTCTGAAAAAATACTGGCAGCAGATGGTGTGATTATTGCTACTCCAGAGTATGATCATACGATTCCAGCACCGCTTGCTTCTGCGCTTGAGTGGATTGCTTATACCAGCCGTGCCCTTGTCAATAAACCAACGATGATTGTCGGAGCCTCACTTGGCCTTTTGGGAACATCGCGTGCGCAGGCACATTTGCGTCAAATCTTAGATGCTCCTGAGCTAAAAGCGCGTGTTATGCCAGGGACAGAATTCTTCTTAGGTCACTCAGAACAAGTTTTAGATGATAACTGTCATTTGAATAATCCAGAAAAAGTGGCTGAGTTGGAAGAACATTTCGCAGAATTTGTCCAATTTGTAACCTTGACCAATCAATTGGTTAAGCCAGAAGATACTGACCGTAAAAAGTCTTTTATCTGGGAAGAGTGGCTAAAAGCGTAAGTTAGGAGGAATGAAGTGATGAAATTAGTAGCGATTGTTGGTACCAATGCGAAGAAGTCTTATAACCGCATGCTCTTGCAGTTCATGCAGAAGCATTTTGCGAAAAAGGCTGATATTGAGATTCTAGAAATCACAGACGTGCCGATGTTTAATGAAACAGACGACCAAACAGAGACGCCTGTTATTCAAAACTTTAACACTAAAATTACGGAAGCAGATGGGGTCATTATTGCGACACCTGAGCATAACCATACCATCCCATCAAGTCTTAATAGTCTCATTGAATGGTTATCTTTTAACGTCCATCCATTGGATGGCAAACCAACCATGATTGTTGGGGCGTCATACGATGTACAGGGGTCATCTCGTGCGCAATTGCACCTGCGTCAGATTTTAGATGCTCCTGGTGTTAATGCGACTGTTATGCCAGGGAGTGAATTCCTTTTAGGTCGTGCTCACCGTGCCTTTGATGAAAATGGTGACCTTGCCAATGAAGGAACAGTCGATTTCCTAGACAGTTGTTTCTTCCGTTTCTTGCGCTTTGTTGAAGTGGCCAATCAGCTCAATCTGCCAGAAGAAGTTCGTTTTGAACCGGGAACTTACTCAGTAACAACTGAAGGGCACAATGGTAAACTTCCAATGGAAGTGACCTTGTCTGAAGAAAAGATTGAAAAAATTGATATTGATTCATCTGGTGAATCATCTGGGATTGCAGATATTGTTTTTACTCGTGTTCCAGCTGAAATCATTGAAGGACAAACCCTTAATGTTGATGCCATTTCAGGTGCGTCAGTGACGTCAAATGGTGTCCTTGATGGGGTAGCGCGTGCCGTTAAATTAGCAGGAGGTAATCCAGATGTGCTCCGTAAACGCCCTAAAGCGCCTTCGGCTTTGGACAAAGAAGATAAGACCTATGAAGCTGATGTCGTTGTTGTCGGTGGAGGAGGAGCTGGACTTGCAGCTGCGGCAACTGTTATTCAAGAAGGCAAGAAAGTCATCGTCGTTGAAAAATTCCCAGCTGTCGGTGGCAATACCGTCCGTGCTGGTGGTCCTATGAATGCTCCAGACCCTGCTTGGCAAAATACTTTTGCGGCTAATCCTGGTGAAGCGCACAACCTTCAAGAATTGATTAACACCGATGAAGAAACCATTGATCCAGAATACTTAGAAGACTTTAGAGCCTTGAAAGGTGAGGTTGAAAAATACCTTGAGGATCCAACTTACCTCTTTGATTCGACTCTTCTTTATCGCATTCAGACTTATATCGGTGGGAAACGAACTGACCTTAATGGACAGGAAATTCATGGGAATTATGACTTGGTCAAAGTCTTAACGGAAAATGCTCTCGATTCTGTTCGTTGGTTGGAAGATATTGGGGTAGAGTTTGTTCGTGATGAAGTGACCATGCCAGTTGGTGCCCTTTGGCGCCGTGGTCACAAACCTGTTCAGCCTATGGGATTTGCCTTTATTTCTGTTCTTGACAAATACGTGCGTGAACATGGTGGAACAATCTTGACTGATTCACCTGTTAAAGAACTCATTGTTGAAAATGGAGCCGTTCGTGGTGTGATTGCAGAAGGGCGAAATGGTCAAACCATTACGGTAAATGCTAAAGCAGTGGTCATGGCATCAGGTGGTTTTGGTGCCAATACGAAGATGCTCCAACAGTACAATACTTATTGGACAGAAATTGACGATGACATTGCAACATCAAATACACCGGCTGTAACCGGTGATGGTATTCTCCTTGGGCAATCTGTTGGTGCCGACCTTGTTGGTATGGGCTTCAGCCAAATGATGCCAGTGTCAGATCCTGTGACAGGTGCGCTCTTCTCAGGGCTTCAAGTGCCACCTGCTAACTTTATCATGGTCAATAAAGAAGGAAAACGCTTCGTTGACGAATACGGTAGCCGTGACAAATTGTCTCAAGCTGCGATTGATAATGGTGGCCTTTTCTACCTTATTGCAGATGATAAGATTAAAGCGACAGCTTACAATACTAGTCAAGAAAAAATTGATGCGCAAGTTGCAGCAGGAACTCTTCACCGTGCCGATACCTTGGAAGAATTAGCAGAGCAAATTGGTGTCGATCCAGAAACATTGGTCACAACGATTAAAAACTACAATTCATACGTCGACGCAGGTTTTGACCCTGAATTTAATAAGGGTGGCTTTGACCTCAAATGTGAAGTGGCACCATTTTATGCGACCCCACGTAAACCGGCAGTGCACCATACTATGGGCGGCCTCAAAATTGATACCACAACACACGTTATCAATGAAAGTGGTGAAATAATCAAAGGACTTTATGCTGCTGGTGAGGTAGCAGGAGGACTCCATGCGGGTAACCGTCTAGGTGGTAACTCATTAACTGATATCTTCACCTTTGGACGTATTGCAGGTATTACAGCAGTCGCCGAAAATTGTTAATCGCGATGTTCAAAAAGAGGTAGGCAAAAATTCTACCTCTTTTGGTATTTTTAGAGGAGCTGTGCTATAAAACCAAATTTTCCTGTCATTCTATTATCCGTAAAAAGTAAAGTTTTGAGTGAAAGGGATTTAACGAATGGCTCATTTTATGGTATAATGAAGAAAAATGTGAAATAGAGGTATATCATGTCTAAATGTTTAGTTTTTGGTCACCAAAATCCTGATACAGATGCTATTGCATCTTCATACGGTTGGGCTTATCTTGAGCGTACAGCTTGGGGTCGCGATGCGGAAGCTGTTGCTCTTGGAACTCCTAACGAAGAAACAGCATTTGCGCTTAACTATTTTGGTATTGAAGCACCACGTGTGGTAGAATCTGCTAAAGCAGAAGGTGTTTCTCAGGTTATCTTGACTGACCACAACGAATTCCAACAATCTATTGCTGATATTCGTGAAGTAGAAGTGGCAGCAGTGATTGACCACCACCGTGTGGCGAACTTTGAGACTGCAAATCCTCTTTATATGCGTTTAGAGCCAGTTGGATCTGCCTCATCAATCGTTTACCGTGCTTCAAAAGAATCGGGTGTGACACTTCCTCGTGAGGTTGCCGGTCTTCTCTTGTCAGGTTTGGTGTCAGACACACTCCTTCTTAAATCACCAACAACACATGAATCAGATCCGCAAGTCGCTAAAGAATTGGCAGAGCTTGCTGGTGTGAATTTAGAAGAGTACGGTCTTGAACTCCTTAAAGCTGGTACAAATCTTTCAAGTAAATCAGCTGAGGAATTGATTGATATTGATGCGAAAACATTCCCACTTAATGGCAATAATGTCCGTGTGGCTCAAGTCAATACTGTTGATATTGCAGAAGTTTTGGAACGCCAAGCAGAGATTGAAGCTGCAATGACAGCATCATCAGAAACAAACGGCTATTCAGATTTTGTATTGATGATTACAGATATTTTGAACTCAAACTCTGAGATCCTTGCACTTGGTTCAAACATGGATAAAGTTGAAGCAGCTTTCAACTTCAAACTTGAAAATAACCATGCTTTCCTTGCTGGTGCAGTATCTCGTAAAAAACAAGTCGTACCACAATTGACAGAAAGTTTTAATGCTTAAGACGCTTTCGGTAACCGTCTCTGAGCTTACAATGAATAATTGGGACAGACTCTTATCAGTGAGTATCACTATAGGAGCTGTCCTATTTTTGAACTCATTGCGGGAATAATTCGGATAGCCCATACTCCTCCAAAACTAAAATTATACTAGTTTAGTTAATTCCTCTTATGATAAATGTATCTCCGTTATACGTCATTTTCTGTCAAGAGATGGTTGTTTCATAATGTTTTATAGTATTTTGAATTAAGATTAGGACACCAATGAATCGTTTTGATAAACGATAGTCCTAGTTTGCTAAGAAAGAAGGAAATTCCGTAGGAGATTTTGAGGCTGACGTTGTTAGAGTTATTTTCTTCAGACAAAGGGGTGCCAAAATTTTTTTTAGCATCTGCACTTTTTTAGAAAGAAGTAAAAAAGTTATTTTTGAATTACGACAAGTATCAGCTCTGCTATTTTCCCTAAAAAATGGTAAAATAGTAGAGCTTATTTTTGTGGATTGAGAGAAATCATGGAATTTAAAAGACTAACTGAGAAGGATTTGCTTTCTTGTGCACACTTATTTGTTGACATTTTCAATGATGAGCCTTGGAATGATGAGTGGACTGTGGAAGGTGCTTTGCAATACATTACTGAATTTTATCAGACGCCAAATTTTATTGGGGTGCTAGCTGTTGAAAATGGTGAACTTCTTGGGTTTATTTACGGTGTCACACGTTCTTGGTGGTCTGGTCATGAATGCTATATTCATGAAATGGGAGTTAAAAAAGTAGCTCAGGGTCAAGGGCTAGGGACTGCTTTGCTCAATCAGCTTGTGAATGAATTAGATGAAAAAGTTAGTTTTTTGTCACTTTTGACGGACAGGGGCATGCCGGCTGAGAATTTCTATCAAAAAAATGGTTTTCAAGAAATTGAGCGCTTAGTATTTTATAGTAAAGATTTATAAGATTGGAGACTTCAAATGGGAAATCCCCTTTTAAATGGAATGAATGACAGACAGGCAGAGGCGGTAGAGACGACAGAGGGCCCCTTGCTGATCATGGCAGGAGCGGGTTCTGGGAAGACGCGTGTGTTGACGCACCGAATTGCCTATCTGATTGATGAAAAGATGGTCAATCCTTGGAATATTTTGGCCATCACCTTTACCAATAAGGCTGCGCGTGAAATGCGGGAACGTGCCATTGCTCTCAATCCTGCAACAGCAGATACGCTTATTGCGACTTTCCACAGCATGTGTGTGCGGATTTTACGCCGTGAGGCAGATCATATTGGCTACAACCGTAACTTTACCATCGTTGATCCGGGTGAGCAACGCACGCTGATGAAGCGGATTTTGAAAAATCTGAACCTGGATCCGAAAAAATGGAATGAACGTGCCATCTTGGGGACTATTTCTAATGCCAAGAATGATTTGCTGGATGAAGTGGCTTATGACAATATGGCTGGTGACATGTACACGCAGATTGTAGCTAAATGTTATAAGGCTTATCAGGAAGAATTGCGTCGTAGTGAGGCCATGGATTTTGACGACCTCATCATGATGACGCTCCGCCTTTTTGATAAAAATCCAGAGGTACTGGCTTACTACCAACAGCGTTACCAGTATATACATGTGGATGAGTACCAAGATACCAACCATGCCCAGTACCAGTTGGTGAAACTATTAGCTTCTCGTTTCAAAAATATCTGTGTTGTGGGTGATGCTGACCAATCTATTTACGGTTGGCGTGGAGCGGATATGCAAAATATCCTTGATTTTGAAAAAGATTACCCAGAAGCCAAGGTTGTTCTTTTAGAAGAAAACTATCGCTCAACGAAAAAGATTTTACAGGCTGCTAACGAAGTTATCAACAATAATAAAAATCGTCGTCCTAAAAAGTTGTGGACGCAAAATGATGATGGTGAGCAGTTGGTTTACTACCGTGCCAATGACGAGCGCGATGAGGCAGTATTTGTAGCTTCAACCATCAGCAATATGGTGCGCGAAACAGCTAAAAACTTCAAAGATTTTGCGGTACTTTATCGCACCAATGCCCAATCTCGTACCATTGAGGAAGCGCTTCTCAAATCGAATATCCCTTATACCATGGTTGGAGGCACCAAGTTCTATAGCCGTAAGGAAATTCGTGATGTGATTTCCTACCTCAACATCATTGCCAATACGGCAGATAACATTAGCTTTGAACGCATCGTCAATGAACCCAAACGTGGCGTAGGACCAGGAACTCTTGAAAAAATCCGTACCTTTGCCTACGAGCGTGACACGAGTCTCTTAGATGCTTCAGCTAATATCATGTTGTCTTCAATTAAGGGAAAAGCTGCGCAGGCAGTTTGGGACTTGGCAAACCTCATTCTCAATCTTCGAGCAGACATTGATCGGTATTCTGTGACAGAAGTCGTTGAAGCTGTTCTTGACAAATCAGGCTACTTAGAAGCTCTGCGCTTGCAAAATACCTTGGAAAGTCAAGCGCGTGTGGAAAATATTGAAGAGTTTCTATCTGTAACGAAAAACTTTGATGACAATAATGAAGACGGAGCCCCTGATGAAACAGGCTTAGACCGCCTCAGCCGTTTCTTAAATGATTTGGCGTTGATTGCTGATACAGACGATGGCAATGTGGAGTCGGCAGAGGTGACTCTTATGACCCTCCATGCGGCTAAAGGTCTGGAGTTCCCAGTTGTTTTCTTGATTGGGATGGAAGAAAATGTCTTTCCGCTAACACGTGCAGCAGAAGATCCGGATGAATTGGAAGAAGAGCGTCGCCTAGCCTATGTTGGGATTACCCGTGCTGAAGAGATTCTCTTTATGACTAATGCCAATACCCGTACCCTCTTTGGTAAAACTAGCTATAACCGCCCAACGCGCTTCCTTCGTGAAATTTCAGATGAGCTTTTGGCTTACCAAGGCTTAGCACGTCCAGCGAATACTTCCTTTATGGCGACGTCGTCACATAGCGGAGCAAAACAATTTGGGCAAGGTATGAGCCTTTCACAAGCTATTCAAGCCCGAAAAGCGCAAGCGCAACCAAGACCAATCAGTACTGCACAGCCATTTGTCAAAGGAGGTGTGCCGTTTGATAAAACAAACGATACCGCAAATGCAGACTGGCAAGTCGGGGACATCGCCGTCCATCGTAAGTGGGGAGAAGGCATTGTTCTAGAAGTTTCAGGTAGCGGAGCTACTCAGGAATTGAAAATCAAATTCCCAGAAGTTGGTCTCAAAAAACTGCTAGGCAGTGTCGCACCCATTACGAAAAAATAAGTGAGTCCTAAATGAGATAGGACAAACTATTAAGTATCATAATAACTAAAGAGGCTGGGCAAAACTCAAATTTCCGCCTTGCTGTTGAAAATTGAACAAAATAAAATGGCTTAGAATCAACGTTTTTGACGACGTTACTCTAAGCCATTTGCTATTTTTAAGACTTTTTGTCCAGCTTCTTTATACTTAACAAAAATCAAAAATTACTTTTTTGCTTCTTTCTAAAAAGGTGCGGACGCTCCAAAGGTCTGGGAGACCTTTGGAGGTGGGAAATAAGACGAACAGAGTTCGTCACAGTCGATAAGGTTTGGGGAACCTTTTGAGGTGGGAAATAAAGCTGACGAAGTCAGTGTCCCAATCTCCTACTGAGTTTCATTGCTAGATTTGAGCTTATCTCTATCGCAGTAGATGATTGGCTGTACTTGTCGACTACTCGACAGCGTCCAACCTAATCATCCTTGCGGGGGAATTGACTTTCAATTTCTGTAGTTCTCCCAAAAATCCGTTCTTATCAAGCCAATTACCCTCGCTTTTTAATTTCTAAGCTCAGGCTGAAACTGTCCACGGGGCAGTTTCACTAATAAGAATACTACCATGGCGAAAGAAGCTCTGGAAAATCAATCCATTTATTGGTTCTTGATTTGTCTTAAACTGCTAATTTTGATTTTGGGTGAGTATTAGTTGTATAGCCATTTATTTCACAAAAATAAGTTTAGCAATTGCTAGTGGAATAGTAAGTTCTTTGTTATTAAACTGAATCTGATAAGTTTGTGCATAGGTATCAATTTCGATCAAGGTAAAGTGGGTACCGAGATGAAAGTCATTGCGGTTTAAATAATTCAGTAACTCAATTTCATCGTGAACGCGAACGAGCTGATAATCGCCACTTTCCGAAACTTGTGACAACGTTTGATGATTTTTTTCTGTCAAAGGAGCATCTTTTTCTGGAATGGTACCACCGTGGGGACAAAATTCTGGGAAGTTAAGATAGTCTTCTAGACGATCAATAAACATGGTTGAAACAGCATGTTCTAAAATTTCAGCTTCCTGATGGGTTTCATCGGTCGTATAGTGAAGGTGTTCTTGGAGAAATACTTCGAGTAATCGGTGTTTTCGGTAGAGTTCCGTAACAATCAGATCTGCTTTTTCTGTTAAAGCGTATCCTAGATTCTTGTCTTTTACTACCCAGTTCTCAGCCTGCATTTTTTTCAGCATTTCAGAAACAGATGGTGTCGAAACTTGGAGATAGTCTGCAATCATTTTATTAGAAATTTTATCGCCACGCTCTCGTAAGTCGTGAATACATTTGAGATAATCTTCTTTATTGGGTGTCATATTAAACCTCGTCTCTTTTTCAAAGATTATTATAACAAAAATGTTGGTAAATGGTTGACAAAAAGCTCAACATCGTTTATCCTTTTTATAAAGTTAGGTTTACCTAACTAATCAAATAATAAAACCTAGGAGTTTCTTAGAAATGAAAAAATTAAACACACTTATGCTGACTTCAGTAGCTTTATTGGCTTTAACCGCTTGTAACAATCAGTCTTCTGGCACAAAGACTGCCAAAGAAAAGCCAGTTGTTACGGTTACCACATCATTTTTAGATGATATGGTCAATGAATTGGCTGGAGATTTGGTTGAGCGCCAACTGATTATTCCAGCAGGAGAAGATCCTCACCTTTATACCGCTAAGTCTAGTGATTTGAAGAAATTGCAAGAAGCTGACCTTGTTCTTTATCACGGTTTACATTTTGAAGGAAAAATGATTGAAGCCCTTGAAGAAAAAGGCTCTGCTGTAACCCGCAATTTCACTAAAGGTGAGATTGGAACGATGGAAGAAGATGGTGAAGATGTCGTTGACCCACACTTTTGGTTTGATGTAGACCTTTACCAAAAAGCAGTAGAGGCAGCATCAGATGATTTGCAAGAGTTATTGCCCAATAAAAAAGAAGTTATTGAGAAAAATGAAAAGGCTTATTTAACAGAACTCGATGAGCTTGATAAGTGGAATAAAGAACAATTATCACTTGTTCCTGAGAAAAGCCGCTATTTAGTGACACCGCATGATGCCTTTAACTATTTTGCAAATCGTTACGGTTTTACACTTTATGCACCACAAGGGGTTAGCACGGAGTCAGAAGTTGCTAATAGCGATATGATTAAAACGGTTGATTTGATTATTGATCACAATATTAAAGCTATTTTCACTGAATCCACAACAAATCCAGAACGTATGAAGAAGCTTCAAGAAGCTGTCAAAGCCAAAGGTGGTTCAGTAGAGGTTGTTACTGGAGAACATAAGGAGCTTTTCTCAGATTCATTAGCACCTGCGGGTGAAAAAGGGGACACTTATGTCGATATGTATAAACACAATATTAAATTGATTGTTGATTATCTGAAATAAAGAGGAGGAAAGTCATGAATGCAGCTATTCGAGTGTCTGATTTGACGGTAGCTTATCAGCACGTACTAGCGCTAGAAAATGTTAATCTTGTTATTCCACAGGGAAGTCGCTGTGCTATTGTAGGCCCAAATGGTGCTGGGAAGTCCACATTATTCAAAAGTCTTTTAGGATTTGAAAAGTATAATAGTGGTAAGATAGAATTATTGGGGCAATCGGGCAATTTATCACAGATTATCGCAAGTAGGATAGCTTACATTCCACAAGCTAGTCAAGTGAACTGGCAATTTCCAGCAACGGTTTATGATATTGTTCTTACGGGACGTTATCCGCACATCAAAAATTGGTTGAAACGTCCAACAAGCAAGGACAAAGACATTGTGATTTCTTCCTTAGAAAAAATGAACCTGTTGGATTTAAAAGATAGACAAATTAGTGAATTATCAGGAGGGCAGAGACAACGTGTCTTTATTGCTCGTGCCTTGGCACAAGAAGCAGAGCTTTACCTCATGGACGAGCCTCTTGCTGGTATTGACATTAAGACAGAAGAAATTATCATGTCAATTTTGAAGGAATTTCAAGAACAAGGGAAAACATCCGTCGTTATCCACCACGATTTGAATACTCTAGAAAGTTATTTTGATCATTTGGTCTGGTTAAATAAGACTTGTGTAGCTGATGGCCCTTTAGCTGAAACCCTAACGCTAGATAATTATCAAAAAGCCTATCAGAGTCCTGCCCAGCATTTTTTTAAAGGAAAGGGTGAGGGAGGTTGGCGTAATGCTTGAGGTTTTAACGGATTATTCGTTTATTACGGTAGCGATAGGAATCACACTTTTTGCACTAGCAACCTGCTTGGTCGGGACGATTAGTGTTTTGACTAAGCAAAGTTTGGTTGGTGATACTTTGGGACATGCTTCATATCCTGGTGTGATAGTTGCCTTTATGGTGTTTCAATCTCGAAATCCCTTTCTCCTTATGCTAGGAGCGATGTTTTCAGGTTATCTTTCATATACGATGGTCTATTGGATCAAAAAGCATAGCGGACAACCACTATTAAATATTTTATCTCTAGTATCGGTGTCATTTTTTGGTCTTGGAATGGTGCTCAAGCAGCTGCTACAAGGAAACCCGCATTTTGCTCAAAGTTCTCAAGCTGGGTTACAAAATTATCTTTTTGGACAAGCTGCCTTTATTCGTTTTGAAGATATTTTGCTTATTGCTGGGGTGTCAAGTTTTGCCCTTATCGTTTTTGGTTTAACTTACCCAGCTTTTAAGCTCTACCTTTTTGATCAAGGATTTGCCCAAAGCGTCGGTATCTCAACCATTTTTTTGCAACAACTGATTATTTTATTGATGATTAGTTTGATTGCTGTTGGGTTGAAGGTAGTTGGTGCTGTGTTGATTTCAGCTTTTTTGATTGCACCTGCAACTATTGGACTTTTCTGGGCAAAACATTATCGAGTAACCTTGATTTTAGCTGCTATCTCTGCTATTTTTTCAACCTTAGTCGGAACTTACTTAAGTTCGATTATTTCAGGACTTTCTACCGGTCCGACGATTATTTTGGTCATGAGTTTACTGGCTTTAATGTCTTATAGCTTAACCAGAAAAGGGGGACGCCATGTCTGAAGTCTTACTCATTTTACTTTTAATGGGATTGTCGTGTGGCCTTCTAGGTAGTCTTTTGGTACTTCGCAACCAGTCTATGTTGGCTGATGCACTGGCGCATTCTGTTCTTTTAGGTATCGTATTGGGCTTTTTCGTGGCGCGTAGTTTGGATAGTCCAATTTTAGTGCTAGGAGCTACTCTATTTGGTGTCTTAGCGGTGTTTGCGATTGAAAGTATCAGTTCAGGGAATTTGACCCATGATGCAGCGACAGGTCTTGTTTTTACGACATTTTTTGCCTTAGGTGTCATCCTCATTTCAGTTTTTGCAAGAAATGTTCATTTGGACTTAGATATTGTCCTTATGGGGGAGGTCTTATTTACACCATTGAATAGGATTGATATTTTAGGGATGTCCTTACCAGTAGCCTTGGCGAAATCAGCAGGATTGCTTCTGGTTGTTCTCCTCTTTTTTGGAATCTTCTATAACCACCTTAAGCTCTTTCTGTTTGATAGGAATCAGGCACAATTGTCTAGGTTATCTGTTAAAGCCCTTCAAATAGTGATTGTCTTTCTAGTTTCCTTGACGGTAGTTATCGCCTTTGACATTGCAGGTTCTATTACAGTCATTAGTTTTTTAGTGGCTCCGGCAATGGCTGCGCAGCTTTGGTCAAGACATTTTCATAGTTTTCTAGGCTTTGTAGGTCTTTTCAGTTCTCTGATGGTTATTATTGGCTATGTTTTGGGAATACATTTTGACCTCAGTTTATCAGGAATTTGTGCGGTAACAGGCTTGGGTGTTTATGTTCTAGCTTTACTTGTTAGAAAATTAAAGGTATAGTTTTAAACTATACCTTTTTTCATGGAATAAGTATTGGTCAGCTCTGCTTTTTTTCGCTAAAATAAGAAAAAAGAAAGCGAGAATTGATATGACAAGAGAATTTTCATTTGAAACCTTGCAATTACATGCTGGGCAAAAACCTGATGCTGAGACAAAATCACGTGCAGTGCCTATTTATCAAACGACTTCTTATGTTTTTGATGATGTTCAAGAAGGTGAAGATCTCTTTGCATTGAGAAAGCCTGGAAATATTTATACGCGTATTGGCAATCCTACGGTAGCAGTTTTTGAAGATAGAGTTGCTGCACTTGAAAAGGGAGTTGGTGCTTTAGCGACTGCCTCAGGAATGGCTGCTATTACCTATACTGTACTTGGCTTAGCGCATGCAGGGGACCATGTGGTAGCTGCGACAACCATTTACGGTGGGACCTTTAATCTTCTAAAAGAAACTTTACCACGCTATGGGATTACGACAACATTTGTCAACATTGAAAATCTAGACGAAGTAGAAGCGGCTATTCAAGATAATACGAAGTTAGTATTGATTGAAACATTAGGTAATCCTCTCATTAACATTCCAGATATTGAAAAAGTAGCTGAACTGACACATGCCCATAAGATTCCGCTTGTGGCAGATAATACTTTTGGAACACCGTATTTGATTAATGTATTTGAACATGGGGTTGATATCTCGGTTCATTCTGCCACAAAGTTTATTGGTGGACACGGTACGACAATTGGCGGTATCATTGTTGATAGTGGTCAATTTGATTGGGAGGCTTCTGGTAAGTTCCCACAATTCGTGGAAGAAGATGACTCTTATCACAATATTTCCTATACACGAGACATTGGTGCGGCAGCATTCGTTACGGCTTTGCGTGTGCAACTCTTGCGTGATACTGGAGCGGCTATTTCACCTTTTAATGCTTTCCTCTTGTTACAAGGGCTAGAAACGCTATCGTTGCGTGTGGAACGTCATGTGGAAAATGCGAAAAAAATTGCTGAATTTTTAGAAAATCATCCGAAGGTTGAAAAAGTGAATTACCCTAGCTTGCCATCAAGTCCTTACTATGAATTGGCACAAAAATACTTGCCAAAAGGTGCAGGTTCTATTTTCACATTCCATGTCAAAGGTGATGATAAGGATGCAGCGACTGTTATTGATAATTTGGAAATCTTCTCCAACCTTGCCAATGTTGCGGATGCCAAATCATTAGTTGTACATCCTTATACAACAACGCATGCGCAGCTGTCTCCGGAAGATTTAGCGGCATGTGGTGTGACACCAAATCAAATCCGTATTTCTGTCGGTCTTGAAAATGTTGATGATTTGATTGAAGATTTGAATGTAGCCTTGGAAAAGATTTAAGTGATTATTAAAGAGAAAGAATTGGAGTGCTTATGACAAAGTTATTAGATGCCTTTCAGGTTTTTAAATCAGCCAGATTAGTTAATTTAACTCATAAAATTGATGAAAATAGCCCACATTTTCCTGCCCTTCCTAGCCTAGAGAAAAAGGATATTTTTACTCTAAAAGATGGTTTTCATGTGCAACAATTTACAGTGGTTGGGCAATATGGAACCCATATTGATGCCCCAATTCACTTCGTAGAAGGTGGGAAATGGCTAGACCAAATTGCTCTGGAAGACCTTCTTTTACCTCTTTATGTGATTGATAAGTCACAAGCCGTTGCAGAAAATCCAAATTATGAATTAACAAAACAGGACATCTTGGATTTTGAAGCAGAGTATGGTCAAATTGAATCAGGTGCCCAACAGACTCCTGGGTGGTCTCGTGAAGCTCTAGAGTTTTTAATCCATGAGCGAGGTGTTAAGGCAGTCGGACATGAAACCTTAGATACAGACAGTGGTAAGTCTGCATTTGAGAATGGCGGAGCTTTAAAACAAGAATACTATCTCCTTGAGCAAGGCATTTATCAAGTTGAAGTTTTGGCAAATCTAGACCAGTTACCAGCGACTGGAAGTGTCATTTCAATTGCCTATCCCAACTGGAAAGAAGCAACAGGTTCACCAGTTCGTGCAGTTGCTTATGTGAATAAATGATAACCTATCGAAAACTCGTTTTTATAGCGAGTTTTTTTGGTATAATAAAAAGGATTAAACAAGTAGAAAGAATAACTATGGATACGATTTTATCAAGTCGCCTAACTGAAGTGGCGACATTTGTCCCAAAAGGAAGTAAACTGTTAGATGTTGGAAGCGACCATGCCTACCTACCCATTGCCTTAATCCAGTCTGGTCACATTTCTTCAGCCATTGCTGGGGAAGTAGTTCAAGGTCCTTACGATTCTGCGGTGAAAAATGTAGCTAAATATGGTCTGTCTGATCAGATTGATGTGCGCTTAGCTAATGGTTTAGCTGCTTTTGAAGTGACTGATGGTGTCAATGCCATTACGATTTGTGGTATGGGTGGGCGCCTAATTGCGGATATTTTAGAGGCTGGAAAAGAAAAGCTGGCGCAGGTAGAACGTCTGATTTTACAGCCTAATAACCGTGAGGATGACTTACGAACATGGCTGATGGCAAATGAATTTACCATTGTCGCTGAAAAAATCATGACTGAAAATGACAAATCTTATGAAATTTTAGTCGCTGAGCATGGTAAAGAAGTGTTGACCAAAACGGAATTGCGTTTTGGGAAGCACTTATTAACCGAAAAATCAGAGACTTTCGTAGCCAAATGGGTGCGTGAAATCGAAAAATTAGAAGTGGCACTGTCACAGATTCCAGAAAATAATGACAGTGACCGCTCTGCTCTTTTCCAAAAAATCGAAATCATCAAGGAGGTACTCAATGGTTCTGGCAAGTGATGTTATCGCACGATATGAAGCCTTTTGTCCGAAAGAGCTAACCATGGAAGGGGATGTCGTCGGTCTGCAAATTGGTAGTTTAAAGAAAGACATCAAGCGTGTCATGGTGACTTTGGATGTCCGTGAGACTGTTGTGGCAGAAGCCATCTCCAATGATGTCGACCTCATTATAACCAAGCATGCTCCGATTTTTAAAGGGCTCAAAGACTTGGTGTCAAGTCCTCAGCGTGATATTTTGCTGGACCTGGTTAAGCATGATATCGCTGTTTATGTCAGTCATACTAACATCGATGTTGTCCCTGGTGGCTTAAGTGACTGGTTTTGTGAGTTGTTGGAGATAGAAGATACAGAACCTCTATCTCTAACCAAGGATCAGATGGGGCTAGGGCGCATTGGCACAATTGCCGAGCAGACAGTTGAGGAGTTGGCGCTTAAAGTAAAAAACGTGTTTGAACTTGATAGTGTTCGTTTAATTTCCTATGATAAAGGAAATCCCATCGTAAGGCGCGTGGCGATTTGTGGCGGTTCTGGTGATGACTTTTACCCATTAGCAGTAGCAAAAGGGGCAGATATTTATATTACAGGTGATATTTATTATCACACTGCTCAAGAAATGCTGACAGAAGGGCTTTTGGGGATTGATCCTGGACATCATATTGAAGTGCTTTTTATTAAAAAAATAGCAGAGCTTTTACGCCAGTGGACGTTTGACAATCATTGGGACATTGAAGTTTTAGAAGCTTCCAGTAATACCAATCCTTTTTATCATCTATAAGACTAGAAAGTGTTTGAAAAACCATGATGAATAATGTATTGTCTTTAAATCCAGTTCTTTTAGCTTTTTTAGCAGGGCTTTTTACATGGGGCTGTACCGTTTTAGGTGCTGCGATTGTTTTCTTCTTCAAAACGATTAATCGCAAGTTATTAGATACCATGAATGGCTTACGGGAAGTGGTCTTGGTTCCCTGCAGCTATTGGTTTTTTAGCAGGTGGTTTCAGCCTACGAGTGATAGATGCTGTTGTTCCTCATTTGCATCTTGGGAAACATAAGTCAGAAGCAGAAGGTATTGAACCAGAAAAATTATCAAAAACTGCTTTGCTCTTTTTAGCCATTACAATTCATAATTTCCCAGAAGGTCTGGCTGTTGGTGTTACCTTTGGTTCTTTAGCCAATGGTAACATGACACAAGCGGCTATTGCAGGTGCTATGGGCTTAGCTTTGGGGATTGGTCTTCAAAATATTCCAGAAGGTGCGGCGCTTTCTATTCCTATTCGGACAGAAGGAAAATCGCGGAGTGCAGCCTTTTTCTGGGGAGCCATGTCTGCGATTGTTGAGCCATTAGGAGCGGTATTAGGAGCTGCGCTTGTACTGTGGATGTTGGCGATTATTCCATACGCCCTGTCTTTTGCAGCAGGAGCGATGATTTTCGTTGTCGTTGAAGAATTGATACCTGAGTCTCAGACAAACGGTAATACGGATGTGGCAACATTGGGATTGATGCTTGGATTTGTGACCATGATGGTAATGGATGTTGCGTTGGGGTAAATGATGAAAAAAATAGCAATTATTGGAGCTGGAATTGTCGGTTCGACAGCAGCTTACTATCTTTCAAAAAGTGATGTTGAGGTTACGATTTTTGATGAGGGGATAGGGCAGGCGACAAAGGCTGCCGCTGGCATTATCTGTCCTTGGTTCTCACGTCGTCGTCACAAGGCTTGGTACCGTTTGGCTCGCTTTGGAGCAGATTTTTATCCAGAGCTGTTACGTGATTTAAAAGAGGATGGTGTGGCGACAGATTTTTATGACCAGTCAGGTGCTCTTCTTCTCAAATCGCGTCCAGAATACTTGGAAGAATTACATGAATTGGCTGAGTCACGATTGGTGGAATCTCCACTAATTGGTTCCCTCTCTGTCCAAACCTTAGCAGAAGTTCAAAAAAGATTTCCAGATTTAACTGGCTTTGATAAGGGAATTTTAGCCAGTGGTGCTGCACGTGTTGAAGGTTCTCAATTAACTGAGACCTTAATTAAGGCATCTGGCTTTACTCTTTTAAAGGAAAAAGCAGAGCTGAAACGTTTGTCAGATGGTACTTATAGGGTTAATGGTCAGGTATTTGATTCGGTCATTTTAGCCTGCGGAGCTTGGTTACCAGAAATCTTAGAACCACTTGGCTATCAGGTAGATGTAAGTCCGCAAAAGGGACAATTACGAGACTATTATTTTGATGATTTGGAAACAGGACACAACCCTGTCATTATTCCAGAGGGAGAAATTGATGTCATTCCTTTTGCTGGTGGTAAAGTCTCTGTTGGAGCTAGTCATGAGAAAAATATGGGATTTGATTTGACCGTTGATGAAAGCATTTTAGTAGATTTTGAAGAGAAAGCGTCAGCCTTTTTCCCAAGACTAAAAGAAGCAAGTCATAAAAATGATCGTATCGGTATTAGAGCCTACACCAGTGATTTTTGTCCCTTTATAGGTGAAATTCCAGACCTCAATGGTGTTTATGCCGTTAGCGGACTTGGATCATCAGGACTAACGACAGGGCCTCTCTTAGGAAAAATGCTTAGTCAGCTCGTTACCAATCAAACACCAGACTTGTCTGTCTCTGACTATCCTATCGAGCGTTATATTAATCAATGACACATATCATAAAATATGATAGAATAAAATGATTAGATATTTAAGGAGAAAACCATGAAAGGTATTATTCTCGCAGGTGGGTCTGGTACACGCTTGTACCCACTAACTCGAGCAGCATCAAAACAATTGATGCCGGTTTACGATAAACCAATGATTTACTACCCATTATCAGTTCTGATGTTGGCTGGTATTAAGGACATTTTAGTGATCTCTACGCCACAAGATTTGCCTCGTTTTGAGGAATTACTTGGTGATGGTTCTGAATTTGGGATTTCACTCTCTTATGCAGAGCAACCAAGTCCAGATGGTTTGGCACAAGCCTTTATCATCGGTGAAGAATTTATCGGTGATGACAGTGTTGCCCTTATCTTAGGAGATAACATTTACCACGGTCCAGGTCTTTCAGCAATGCTTCAACGTGCTGCGGCGAAAGAAAGCGGAGCAACTGTTTTTGGTTACCAAGTTAAAGACCCAGAGCGTTTTGGTGTGGTTGAATTTGATAAGGATATGAATGCTATTTCTATCGAAGAAAAACCTGAGCAACCAAAATCAAACTATGCAGTTACAGGACTTTATTTCTACGATAATGATGTTGTAGAGATTGCCAAAAATATCAAACCATCTCCTCGTGGTGAATTGGAAATCACAGATGTTAATAAGGCTTACCTTGAGCGTGGTGATTTGTCAGTTGAAGTCATGGGACGTGGTTTTGCATGGCTTGATACAGGGACTCATGAAAGTTTGCTTGAAGCAGCGCAATACATTGAGACTGTTCAACGTATGCAAAATGTTCAAGTGGCAAACCTTGAAGAAATTTCGTATCGTATGGGTTATATTACCAAAGAACAAGTCCTTGAATTAGCACAACCGCTTAAGAAAAATGAATACGGACAATATTTGCTTCGTTTAATTGGAGAGGCTTAATGACAGAACAATTTTTTGATAAAGACTTAGCATGCCGTGAAGTTCCAGGTATTCCAGGAATGTTAGAATTTGATATTCCAGTGCGTGGGGATAACCGCGGTTGGTTTAAAGAAAACTTCCAAAAAGAAAAAATGGTACCGTTAGGATTTCCAGAAAGTTTCTTTGAAGAAGGAAAATTACAAAATAACATTTCTTTCAATAAGAAACATACCCTTCGTGGCTTGCACGCAGAGCCTTGGGATAAATACGTGTCAATTGCAGATGAAGGAAGAGTGATTGGTTCTTGGGTAGACCTTCGTGAAGGTGACACCTTTGGAAACACTTATCAGACAGTTATTGACGCTTCTAAAGGAATTTTTGTGCCACGTGGTGTAGCCAATGGTTTCCAAGTGTTGTCAGATACTGCGGCTTACACTTACCTTGTAAACGACTACTGGGCACTTGAGTTAAAACCTAAATATGCCTTTGTTAACTACGCTGACCCAACCCTCGGTATTAAGTGGGAAAATCTTGAGGCAGCAGAAGTGTCAGAAGCAGATAAAAATCATCCCCTTCTCAAAGATGTCAAACCATTGAAAAAAGAAGAGTTGTAAGAGTAACTAAGTTACTAATAGAAGTGTAAAGCAAACTAGAAATAAGAAAATATGAAAGGAATGTTCCATTTTTTATAAAATGGAACACGGGACGACATTCCTAGAAAACTCTTTCCAGATGCCAAGCATCTTTGTCAGATTTTCTAGTTTTCTAGAATGTTTCGAGAGTGAAATGTCCCTTTGTATCTTAAAATCATGTCAGAATTTAAAAATATCATCGTCACAGGTGGAGCTGGTTTTATCGGTTCTAACTTTGTGCACTACGTCTATAACAATCATCCAGATGTTCATGTAACAGTCTTGGACAAATTAACTTACGCGGGTAACCGTGCGAACTTGGAAGCAATCTTAGGCGACCGAGTCGAGCTTGTTGTTGGGGACATCGCTGACGCTGAGTTAGTAAACCAATTGGCAGCAAAATCAGATGCCATTGTTCACTATGCAGCTGAAAGCCACAATGATAACTCATTGAACGATCCAAGTCCATTTATCCACACCAACTTTATTGGTACTTACACATTGTTGGAAGCAGCTCGTAAATATGACATTCGTTTCCACCATGTGTCAACAGATGAAGTGTATGGTGACCTTCCTCTTCGTGAAGATTTACCAGGTCACGGTGAAGGTCCAGGTGAGAAATTTACAGCTGAAACCAACTACAACCCATCATCTCCTTACTCATCAACCAAGGCTGCATCAGACTTGATTGTTAAGGCTTGGGTACGTTCATTTGGTGTGAAAGCTACGATTTCTAACTGTTCAAATAACTATGGACCATACCAGCACATTGAGAAATTCATCCCACGCCAGATTACCAATATTTTGGCAGGTATCAAACCAAAACTTTACGGTGAAGGTAAAAATGTTCGTGACTGGATTCACACCAATGACCACTCAACAGGTGTTTGGGCTATCTTGACCAAAGGTCGTATCGGTGAGACTTACCTTATCGGAGCCGATGGTGAGAAAAATAACAAAGAAGTGCTTGAGTTGATTCTTGAGAAAATGGGTCAACCAAAAGATGCTTACGATCATGTGACAGACCGTGCAGGTCACGACCTTCGTTACGCTATTGATTCAACAAAACTTCGTGAAGAATTAGGTTGGGAGCCACAATTTACCAACTTCTCAGAAGGTTTGGAAGAAACCATCGCTTGGTACACAGAAAACCAAGATTGGTGGAAAGCTGAAAAAGAAGCCGTTGAAGCAAACTACGCTAAGACGCAAGAAGTGATTAAATAAAACATTAAGAAGCCTATTACATCAACGTTTTAACGCTATGTAGTAGGTTTTTTATTTTGTTTTGGGGCATTTTGGATGAGTATAACTACTTGAAAGAACAATATCCCATCCTTCTGATTTCTTTTTAAACTTTTTTGAGATAAAAATTGAAAAAAAGCTAAATTCCCAAACTAACTTCCACCGTCTGTTAAAGTGGAAGTTAATCTGATAAAACCTCTAACAACCAGTGGAAATCCGTGTCAGGGTAAGTTCCACTGGTTTTTATAATGGTTGATTTTATTGC
>NZ_RCVM01000039.1 GCF_003686955.1 Streptococcus hillyeri | reverse complement strand
TTATAAACAACTTTTGTTGTATTTGGAATCTTAACGCGAGTCACGCCTTCGCGGATTTGCGCTGGAATGACCAACTCAACTTCTTTACCTGCGAAGTCGCCTGCTTTCGCGAAGTCTTTCATTGTCGCTGTAACGGTTTGACCGTCTACTTTAACATCGAAGAACTTAGCGACGTCACCTGTGATGCTTGGTTTGGCATCTGGTTTAACAGTCAAGTCCTTATCAAGGGTATCCGTGATCACGAATTTCTTATAAGATGTGATTGTGGTTGGAAGGCTTGCTTTGATGTTGTAAGTGTAATCCGTTTGAGTTGGAACATCTAAGTGATCAAGTTTTTCGTTGATTTTCTTATCAACTGTTGGATCGGTTGGCGGCGTTACGGTTACTGGCGGTGTTGGTGGCGTTTCCTCATCAGGTTCACCTTCCTGACGAGATTTATTACGGTACTGAACTTTCGCTTGGTTCGGAATACCATTTTCACCTTCTTTAACAGTCGCATCTTTCTTCACTTGGGCAGTGATAATCAATTCAACTTCTTTACCGGCATAAGCTTTCGCTGCTTCAAAATCAGTAATTTCAGCTGTAACGGTTTGACCAGTCACTGTTACTTTGAAGAATTTAGCTGCCTCTCCCTTAATAACTGGCGTACCTTTAACCGTCAGACGCTCATCAACCTCATCCACAATGTTGAATTTCTTATAAGTAGAAATATCTTTTGGCAAAGTAGATTTAATGTTGTAAGTGTAGTCTGCTTCTGGTAAGACAACTGCACTATCAAGGGTTTCATTAATCTTCTTAGAAACGTTTGGAGTGTCACCTGGTGGGGTAACTGGAACTTCTTCTGTTTCTTTCTTTTGACTTGGTTTATCACCTACAGTCAAGGTTGCTTTATTCGGAATAGAACCAGCTGTATTATCTGCTGTGACATACTTCGCAAGTTCTTCACCTTTTACATCTTCTTTGATACGGGCTTTAATTTCTAATGAAATCTCTTTGCCTGCATACTTAGGAAGGTCATCTTTAGCGATGGTTGCCGTAACAAGACCTTTTGCCTTATTCGCATCCGCAACGCTTGTTACTTTGATTGCTTTGTCTTCTTGACCTGCTGAGAGAACTTTAATCTCTTTAACCGTCAAGATATCCTCAAGATCATCGCTGAGCTCAAACTTCGTAAAGCCTGTCACATTTTGTGGAACAGTTGCTTTCACTCGGTAAGTGAATTCTTGTTCTAAGCCTGCTAGATTTAAGCTTGCTTGGTCATCAACGGTTTTCGTTGGTTTTGGTGTCTCGCCTGGTGGCGTTACTGGAACATTTTCGGTATCTTCTGTTTGGTTTGGTTTGTCACCAACTTTAATCGTAGCCTTGTTAGGGATACTGTTGTCTACATATTTACCAAGTTCTTCAGTTGTGACACCTTCCTTGATGCGAGCTTTAATAGTCAAGACCATTTCTTGACCTTTATAATTAGAAATCTTATCTGATGGTAAGCTTGCGACAACTAGACCTTTAGTAGTAGCATTAGCGTTTGCCTCTGCTGCACCTGTTACGGTCACTGCTGCATCTGCTTTTCCACCTACAGTTACTTTCGTTTCTGTAATGGTCAAGATATCTTCAAGATCGTCGCTAAGTTCAAACTTAGTGAAACCAGCAACATCTTTTGGTACAGTCGCCTTCACTTCATATGTAAAGACTTGTTCTAAAGCTCCAAGAGTAAGCGATGGTTTCTCATCTACTGTTTTCTCTGGTTTTGGCGGCATACCTGGTGGCGTTACCGTTACTTTCTTAGAGGTTTTCGATTTGTTGTTAAGTTTTACTTTAGCTTCATTCGGTACTTTGATTTGACCATCTGCTTCAGCATCATGATATTTGCTTAAATCAGCGTTTTCACGAATCTTAGCCTTGATACCAAGTTTAATCTTAGCTGGGCCATCATTGCCTTCATTCAGTTTCGCAATCTCACGGTTGATACGGCGAAGCTCGAGTGACGTCAATTCTTCTTTTTTCAATTCAAAGTAAACACGGTCAGTGGTTTTGCCATTGTCTTCAACTTGATCTACTTTCAAGTATTTTTTCAATACTTCAGACTCTTGACCATTGACATAAACTTTATCTTCACCATCTTTATTCAATGATTCCAATTCTGGAACAAGAATATCTTCAATTAGGTACTCATCGAAGATACCCGGCCATGTGGATTCGATAGTATAGAAATAAGTATCATCAACAGCTGGTAAGTCTAAGTGTTCTGAACCTTTTTCTTTTGGTTTAACTTCTTGTGTGACTTCTTTTGTGATATCTGTTTCTAATGGTGGAGTTACAAAGACGTTGTTTGAACGACGCGTTTTCGCGTTTGGATCCTTCAAGTCTTTGGTGTCACCATTCCAAACAATCTTAGCTTGGTTCGCAAAACCTAAACCATCATTTTCCTGCATCATCTTGTAGTACTCAGTTGCATTCTTGTCAAGTTTGTATTCATCCTTGATTTCTGCAGTGATAACAAGACGGTATTTCTTGAACTTGTGACCACCATACTCACCTTCGTTCACTTCTTTGGTTTGTTCACCTTTATTTTGTGGAACATCAGCGATAATGGTTGTATTGGCGTTACCATTGTCATCTTGTGTTTCTTTTGTAGAAACTGTGAATCCTGGCAACTCTTTCCCTTGGTCGTCTGTGACTTTAGCACTGATAAACTTCACGCGATAATCGAGTGCGTCCACAAACATAACATTTTTCTTCATCTCAAGGGCAACGTTGTACATGTTGTAATCAACGCTGTAAGTAAAGGCTTCACCTTCCGTTGTCAATGATGCTGCATAAGATGGACGTTTGATGGTTTTAGCTGGATTAGTCGCATCTACAAGCAATGGGTCTTGGGTAATGTGTCCTGTTTGACCATCATCACCATTCTTATCGTTAGACTGGTCTTTATCTTTAACATCTTTTGTGACACGTGGGTAACAGTATTTAAGGTCCGTTACTTGGACATGCGTTGGTGTTTTAGAACCAATTTCCGCACTTTCATAGTCTCCTACCTTAAAGGTACCTACCAATTGACCTACTTCACGCTCTACTTTTGGTGGCGTGTAGTTCGCAGGAGGCTCTGTTTCATCCGCCTCATCCAAGTTTTCTGCTTCTTCGGTACGTTTTAACTCGTA
>NZ_RCVM01000038.1 GCF_003686955.1 Streptococcus hillyeri | reverse complement strand
GCAATAAAATCAACCATTATAAAAACCAGTGGAACTTACCCTGACACGGATTTCCACTGGTTGTTAGAGGTTTTATCAGATTAACTTCCACTTTAACAGACGGTGGAAGTTAGTTTGGGAATTTAGCAGTTTTTTTCATTAACTTCTTCGAGCTGATTTAGCACCTCATCATTCTAGCAAACCTTATCTTGTCTGTCAACCTGTTTTTAATATCTTTGATAAAAACAATCAGGGGGATCTTGACTAAGATTTTCACTGACATGGCGAGTCTTTGTCTAAGGTTATGCCCCCTAATAAAGAAAATGAAGTGGTAGATGTTTTTAGCTTTTCCACTTCTCTCAACTATTTCGGGCTATTTTTCTGTTTACGGCGAGTTCGGAAAAAAGTTTGCATAATAGCAGCACACTCTTTTTCTAGGATACCAGTCTCTACAGTAACACGATGATTAAGACGTTCATCCGTCAAAATATCATACAATGATCCTGCTCCTCCAAATTTTGCATTTTTTGCACCGTAGATAACTTGTGGAATCCGTGCTAGCCCGATTGCTCCGCTGCACATGACACAGGGTTCAATCGTCACAAACAATGTGCAATCAAGAAGTCTCCAATTCCCTACTCTTTGATTTGCTTCAGTGATAGCCATTATTTCAGCATGCATAATAGCTTGGTTGCGTTCTTCTCGTGCATTATGACCTCTACCAATAATTTGTCCATCTTTAACAATGACACAGCCTATTGGAATTTCTTCTTTCTCGAGCGACTTTTGAGCTTCTTTTATGGCTTCCTGCATGAAATAAGATTTTTCTTCTTCTGTAAACACTAACATTCTCCAATTTCCCAAGATTGATGTGGACTCGCTAACTCAACTGGGATATTTCCCTCATATTTTTGGGTTTCATTTTTGAGATACTCCAAGTGATTTTCTGATGGAATTCCTTGTGGAGGTAGGGGTGGCATATGAGTCAAGACTAATTTTTTGACTCCTGTTTTTTGTGCCAATAGCCCTGCTTCTTTGCTTGTCAAGTGAGCGATATGGTTTTCATTACCTTCATAAAGATAAACATCTGCCAGTAGTAAATCTGCGCCTGCGGCAAATGTTTCCAAATCTTCAAAATAACCCGTATCTGCCGTAAAGACAAAAACCTATCCTGTTGCTTCTTCAACAATACGAAAAGCATAACAAACCACTGGGTGAACTGTCTTAATAAATGTCACTGAAAACGGGCCAATTGTCTCGGTTCCCGACGTATTGTAAGCAATTCCTTGTGAAACACCTGGTAAGGTTAATTTTTCAAATTCTGATACATCTTCGTCATGAGCATAAATCGGTAACACCTTTGGCTCCCAGAGATGTTTCGGGTATAGTTGGAAATAATGGCGTAAGACACCCAAATCTGCCACATGATCAGGATGATAATGGCTAATAATAACCGCATCTAAGTCCAAGGGGCTGATTTCTTTTTCGAGTTCATTGACCGCACGGCTACCACAATCTATAAGAAGTTGAAAGCCATCATGTCCAGTCAATAAGTAAGCAGTTGTACCTTCATCTTTATAGGGATATGCTCCCCAACATCCTAAGGTTGTTAATTTCATTTTCTGTCCTTTCTTAATCTCCTATTCATAGTGCAGTTGCGGCCACTTCTCATGCCACTTCTTTTTCACTCGACGCTTACGATAAACGTCCATTCGCTCCTCCTCTGCTAAAAAATGTGGCGTCGGTGATACACGATAGTTAATAATATCATCCAAACCATAAGGAGCATATAACTCTAGCTTATCATTCTTTAGTCGCACCGCAATTGCCGTACACTTTTCTGGATATTTACTGATGGCATCACAGGCTGATTGATACGGCGCTGTATTTGGGCTGTGCTGGTGCATATCAACCTGATTTTTGACTTCCCAACGATAGTTAGGATAGCGGTTTGCTAATTGTTTTTGGATAACTAGAGTATCTTCATAACTTTTATTGGCATCGAAATAAACGACATCAATATCCGTCTCTTTATCAAAAGCAGGGCGGTTACTGAGGTCATTCCAAATAGCATTTCTCACTGAACCAGCAGCTAGCCAACAATCGGAAAGATTCAGCTCTGCTATTGCCCTTAAAACAGTCATCATGTCGGTATCAGCTTGAAGCAACTGCAATACATCGTCGTTTGTCATAATACCATTATAGCAAAAAGGGCTGGAAAACCAACCCTTTAGAATGATTATAGACTGTTCACTGTTGCGACAACATTGTCTACTGTAAAGCCATAGCGTTCGATAACTTCTGCTGCTGGAGCAGAGGCACCAAAGGTATCAATACCGATAACTTTACCATCGAGACCAACATATTTGTACCAGCTTTGTGTCGCTGCCATTTCAAGTGCTACACGACGGCGAATCGCATTTGGCAACACTTCTTCCTTATAAGCAGCATCTTGAGCATCAAAGAGTTCCATTGATGGTACTGAGACCACTCGAACTTTTGTTCCTTCTGCTTCCAAGACTTTAGCAGCTTTGACTGCCAAGTTAACTTCTGAACCAGATGCCAATAAGATAGTGTCAAAATCTTCGCTCGTTTGGTAAGTGACATAAGCTCCTTTTGCAACTTTAGCAAAATCAGAACCAGCTTCTACTTCAAGATTTTGACGTGTCAACACAAGCGCTGTTGGTGTTGTTGTACTTGTCAATGCATAGTGCCAAGCCGCTTGTGTCTCGCGTGCGTCTGCCGGACGAAGAACTGTCAAGTTTGGCATTGCACGAAGACCCGCAAGGTGTTCAATCGGCTCATGTGTTGGACCATCTTCACCAACCGCAATTGAATCATGTGTAAAGACATAAGTAACTGGCAATCCTTGAAGGGCTGACAAACGAATGGCAGCTTTGACGTAGTCTGAGAAGACGAAGAAAGTACCGCCATAAACACGGAGACCACCATGAAGTGCCATACCATTTAAAACGGTACCCATAGCAAATTCACGAACACCAAACTGAATGTTACGGTTCAGCGGATTTTCGGCGTCTTGCAAACCATCTGCCTTGATATAAGTCATGTTAGAGTGAGCAAGGTCCGCAGAACCTCCAAGGAAGGTTGGAAGCACTTCTGCTGCCGCATTGATGGCATCTTGTGAAGAGTTACGCGTTGCTTGTGAGAAGCCATCTTCATAAACTGGGAAATCTTTTTCTGTCACTGTAACTGGCGCTTGTCCAGCAACAATGGCATCAATTTCATCAGCAACTTCTGGATAGGCTACTTTATAATCCGCTACTAATTTGCTCCAAGCCTCATAAACAGCTTGACCACGATCAGCAACATTTTCTTTAAAATCCGCATAAACTTCTTCCGGTACTTCAAACGGAGCATAAGACCAACCAAGGTTTTCACGAGTTGCTGCAGTTTCTTCTGCACCAAGAGGAGCTCCGTGAACAGCATTTGTACCACCTTTTGTTGGAGCACCGTGACCGATAACTGTTTTCACTTCAATCAAGCTTGGTTTGCCAGATGTTTTTGCTTCTTCAATCGCTGCGCTGATGGCTTCAAGGTCTGTTCCATCTTCAACAAGGCTTGTATGCCAACCATAAGCGTCATAGCGAGCACGGATATTTTCTGAGAAAGCATCACTTGTCTCTCCATCCAAACAGATATCATTTGAATCGTAAAGAACAATCAATTTGTCAAGGCTTTGTTTTGCTGCATAAGACGCAGATTCTCCTGACACACCCTCCATAAAGTCACCGTCACCTGCAATAACATAGGTATAGTGGTCAAAGAGTGGGAAACCTTCTTTATTATACTTAGCTGCAAGGAAACGCTCTGCTTGAGCAAATCCAACTGCCGTTGAAATGCCTTGACCTAGAGGACCAGAGGTGGCATCAACACCTGCTGTATGACCAAATTCTGGGTGACCAGGCGTTTTTGATCCCCATTGACGGAAATTTTTAATCTCATCAAGAGAAACATCTTCATAGCCAATTAAATGCAAAAGCGCATATAGCAACATTGACCCATGACCTGCAGATAACACAAAGCGATCGCGGTTAATCCAATTTGGCACTTTTGGTGTTACACGGATGTGTTTTGTATAAAGGCTGTAGGCCATTGGAGCTGCACCCATCACCACTCCTGGGTGACCAGATTTCGATTTTTCAATGGCGTCAATACCAAGAAATCTTATCGCATTGACAGATAGATTTGACATAAATACCTCCTAGAGCGTCGAAAGAATTTGTTTACGTTTTCATTATATCATGAAATTCTCTCCATTTCCAACAAATATTGACATCTACACGACAAACGCATGAAGAAAATATGGCTTACAGAAAAGACTTTCATGGATGAATTCAAAATCCTTCGCTATAATAAAAGTGGAGGATTTTGTTATGGAAGACCTTTTAAATTTCTTGATTACTGTT
>NZ_RCVM01000037.1 GCF_003686955.1 Streptococcus hillyeri | reverse complement strand
GCTAAGCAACTACCCTATCTCACAGGGGGCAACCCCCAACTACTTCCGGCGTTCTAGGACTTAACTGCTGTGTTCGGCATGGGTACAGGTGTATCTCCTAGGCTATCGTCACTTAACTTCTTCTTGGATTATCCATCCAAAATTGAATACCTATATTCTATCAAGAAACCGCTACGCTGTCAATATACTTTCTTATTTCTAGGATAAGTCCTCGAGCTATTAGTATTAGTCCGCTACATGTCTCACAACACTTCCACTTCTAACCTATCTACCTGATCTTCTTTCAGGGCTCTTACTGATATAAAATCATGGGAAATCTCATCTTGAGGGGGGCTTCGCACTTAGATGCTTTCAGCGCTTATCCCTTCCATACATAGCTACCCAGCGATGCCTCTGGCGAGACAACTGGTACACCAGCGGTATGTCCACTCTGGTCCTCTCGTACTAGGAGCAGATCCTCTCAAATTTCCTACGCCCGCGACGGATAGGGACCGAACTGTCTCACGACGTTCTGAACCCAGCTCGCGTGCCGCTTTAATGGGCGAACAGCCCAACCCTTGGGACCGACTACAGCCCCAGGATGCGACGAGCCGACATCGAGGTGCCAAACCTCCCCGTCGATGTGAACTCTTGGGGGAGATAAGCCTGTTATCCCCAGGGTAGCTTTTATCCGTTGAGCGATGGCCCTTCCATACGGAACCACCGGATCACTAAGCCCGACTTTCGTCCCTGCTCGAGTTGTTGCTCTCGCAGTCAAGCTCCCTTATACCTTTACACTCTGCGATTGATTTCCAACCAATCTGAGGGAACCTTTGGGCGCCTCCGTTACCTTTTAGGAGGCGACCGCCCCAGTCAAACTGCCCGTCAGACACTGTCTCCGATAGGGATAACCTATCCGGGTTAGAGTAGCCATAACACAAGGGTAGTATCCCAACATCGCCTCATACGAAACTGGCGTCCCGTAATCAATGGCTCCTACCTATCCTGTACATGTGGTACAGATACTCAATATCAAACTGCAGTAAAGCTCCATGGGGTCTTTCCGTCCTGTCGCGGGTAACCTGCATCTTCACAGGTACTAAAATTTCACCGAGTCTCTCGTTGAGACAGTGCCCAAATCATTACGCCTTTCGTGCGGGTCGGAACTTACCCGACAAGGAATTTCGCTACCTTAGGACCGTTATAGTTACGGCCGCCGTTTACTGGGGCTTCAATTCAGATCTTCGCGTTACCGCTAAACCCTCCTCTTAACCTTCCAGCACCGGGCAGGCGTCACCCCCTATACATCATCTTACGATTTAGCAGAGAGCTGTGTTTTTGATAAACAGTTGCTTGGGCCTATTCACTGCGGCTGACTTTAAGTCAGCACCCCTTCTCCCGAAGTTACGGGGTCATTTTGCCGAGTTCCTTAACGAGAGTTCTCTCGATCACCTGAGGCTACTCGCCTCGACTACCTGTGTCGGTTTGCGGTACGGGTAGTGTATACTTAACGCTAGAAGCTTTTCTTGGCAGTGTGACGTCACTCACTTCGCTACTTAACTTCGCTCCCCATCACAGCTCAATGTTAGAGATATAAGCATTTGACTCATATCACACCTCACTGTTTAGCCCAGCTCTTCCATTCGCTGGGTTGAGTTAGCCTACTGCGTCCCTCCATCACTATATACACTAGTACAGGAATATCAACCTGTTGGCCATCGGATACACCTTTCGGTCTCTCCTTAGGTCCCGACTAACCCAGGGCGGACGAGCCTTCCCCTGGAAACCTTAGTCTTACGGTGGACAGGATTCTCACCTGTCTTTCGCTACTCATACCGGCATTCTCACTTCTATACGCTCCAGCGCTCCTCACGGTACACCTTCGTCGCCTATAGAACGCTCTCCTACCATCCCTTACGGGATCCACAGCTTCGGTAATATGTTTTAGCCCCGGTACATTTTCGGCGCAGGGTCACTCGACTAGTGAGCTATTACGCACTCTTTGAATGAATAGCTGCTTCTAAGCTAACATCCTAGTTGTCTGTGCAACCCCACATCCTTTTCCACTTAACATATATTTTGGGACCTTAGCTGGTGGTCTGGGCTGTTTCCCTTTCGACTACGGATCTTAGCACTCGCAGTCTGACTGCCGATTATATCTCGTTGGCATTCGGAGTTTATCTGAGATTGGTAATCCGAGATGGACCCCTCACCCAAACAGTGCTCTACCTCCAAGAGACTTAACATCGACGCTAGCCCTAAAGCTATTTCGGAGAGAACCAGCTATCTCCAAGTTCGTTTGGAATTTCTCCGCTACCCACAAGTCATCCAAGCACTTTTCAACGTGCCCTGGTTCGGTCCTCCAGTGCGTCTTACCGCACCTTCAACCTGCTCATGGGTAGGTCACATGGTTTCGGGTCTACGACATGATACTAATTCGCCCTATTAAGACTCGGTTTCCCTACGGCTCCGTCTCTTCAACTTAACCTCGCATCATATCGTAACTCGCCGGTTCATTCTACAAAAGGCACGCTCTCACCCATTAACGGGCTCGAACTTCTTGTAGGCACACGGTTTCAGGTTCTATTTCACTCCCCTCCCGGGGTGCTTTTCACCTTTCCCTCACGGTACTGGTTCACTATCGGTCACTAGAGAGTATTTAGGGTTGGGAGATGGTCCTCCCGGATTCCGACGAGATTTCGCGTGTCTCGCCGTACTCAGGATACTGCTAGGTATAAAGACTATTTCAGATACGAGGCTATTACTCCCTTTGGCTTACCTTCCCAGGTAATTCTCCTATAATCTTTAAGTCCACGTTGCAGTCCTACAACCCCGAGGAGTAAACTCCTCGGTTTGCCCTCCTGCCGTTTCGCTCGCCGCTACTAAGGCAATCGCTTTTGCTTTCTCTTCCTGCAGCTACTTAGATGTTTCAGTTCACTGCGTCTTCCTTCTCATATCCTTAACAGATATGGATACTAACCATTAGTTAGTGGGTTCCCCCATTCGGACATCTCTGGATCTGCGCTTACTTACAACTCCCCAAAGCATTTCGTCGTTAGTCACGTCCTTCATCGGCTTCTAGTGCCAAGGCATCCACCGTGCGCCCTTATTAACTTAACCTTATTAACCTAATTCTTTCAAATTAGAAAACTCATTAATTCACAGCGTTTTCGGTTTATTTTCTTGTTACTATTCTTACAATTCAATTTCTTGAATCGTGGAATTTGATATAGATATTCAATTTTCAATGGACAATCCTTAACATCTCTTCGATGTTAATGGAGCCTAGCGGGATCGAACCGCTGACCTCCTGCGTGCAAAGCAGGCGCTCTCCCAGCTGAGCTAAGGCCCCACATCTGTCTCTTCCTGAGACCACTCAAAACTAAACAAGACGCTACAAGTGCTTCCATTTCCTTAGAAAGGAGGTGATCCAGCCGCACCTTCCGATACGGCTACCTTGTTACGACTTCACCCCAATCATCTATCCCACCTTAGGCGGCTGGCTCCTAAAAGGTTACCTCACCGACTTCGGGTGTTACAAACTCTCGTGGTGTGACGGGCGGTGTGTACAAGGCCCGGGAACGTATTCACCGCGGCGTGCTGATCCGCGATTACTAGCGATTCCGACTTCATGTAGGCGAGTTGCAGCCTACAATCCGAACTGAGATTGGCTTTAAGAGATTTGCTTACTGTCACCAGCTTGCCACTCGTTGTACCAACCATTGTAGCACGTGTGTAGCCCAGGTCATAAGGGGCATGATGATTTGACGTCATCCCCACCTTCCTCCGGTTTATTACCGGCAGTCTCGCTAGAGTGCCCAACTTAATGATGGCAACTAACAATAGGGGTTGCGCTCGTTGCGGGACTTAACCCAACATCTCACGACACGAGCTGACGACAACCATGCACCACCTGTCACCTCTGCTCCGAAGAGAAGTCCTATCTCTAGGACGGTCAGAGGGATGTCAAGACCTGGTAAGGTTCTTCGCGTTGCTTCGAATTAAACCACATGCTCCACCGCTTGTGCGGGCCCCCGTCAATTCCTTTGAGTTTCAACCTTGCGGTCGTACTCCCCAGGCGGAGTGCTTAATGCGTTAGCTGCGGCACTAAGCCCCGGAAAGGGCCTAACACCTAGCACTCATCGTTTACGGCGTGGACTACCAGGGTATCTAATCCTGTTCGCTACCCACGCTTTCGAGCCTCAGCGTCAGTTACAGACCAGAGAGCCGCTTTCGCCACCGGTGTTCCTCCATATATCTACGCATTTCACCGCTACACATGGAATTCCACTCTCCCCTTCTGCACTCAAGTTCCGCAGTTTCCAAGGCGTACATTGGTTGAGCCAATGCCTTTGACCTCAGACTTACGAAACCGCCTGCGCTCGCTTTACGCCCAATAAATCCGGACAACGCTCGGGACCTACGTATTACCGCGGCTGCTGGCACGTAGTTAGCCGTCCCTTTCTGGTAAGATACCGTCATAGTGTTAACTTTCCACTCTAACACCCGTTCTTCTCTTACAACAGAGCTTTACGATCCGAAAACCTTCTTCACTCACGCGGCGTTGCTCGGTCAGGGTTCCCCCCATTGCCGAAGATTCCCTACTGCTGCCTCCCGTAGGAGTCTGGGCCGTGTCTCAGTCCCAGTGTGGCCGATCACCCTCTCAGGTCGGCTATGTATCGTCGCCTTGGTGAGCCGTTACCTCACCAACTAGCTAATACAACGCAGGTCCATCTTATAGTGAGACAGTTGTCCCTTTCAAGATATTAACATGTGTTAACACCTGTTATGCGGTATTAGCTATCGTTTCCAATAGTTATCCCCCGCTATAAGGTAGGTTACCTACGCGTTACTCACCCGTTCGCAACTCATCCGTCTAGTGCAAGCACCAGACTTCAGCGTTCTACTTGCATGTATTAGGCACGCCGCCAGCGTTCGTCCTGAGCCAGGATCAAACTCTCATTAAAAGTTTGAGTTCTTAACTCACTGTTTTGTCATCGCTGACTTATTGTTTTTCTTGACAGGTTATTTTCATAACCCGCACTTGCTTCGTCTTGTTCAGTTTTCAATGGACTTCTC
>NZ_RCVM01000036.1 GCF_003686955.1 Streptococcus hillyeri | reverse complement strand
ATGAGTCTGCGTCGTAAGAAATATGCCCTAAGTCTGTCCTTTGACAAGTATTTAAAACAATTGCTTTAGGGCAAAAAACTTTCAACACTTGCAAAATGGAAATAGAAGATTTCATGCGTTTGTCGTGTGACATCTACACTTCTTGAAAACATCCAAGTATCACACATCCAAATGTTCAAAACTGTTCTGATATTAAATCGCCAAAAAAGCTAGACGAATCTAGCTCTTCTAATTTATAAAGATTTACGGTAAGTTTCCATTTCTGATTTATTACCCCAAACAAAGTGTCCTGGTTTGATTTCAACCATTTCTGGTTTATCAACAGAATAATCGTGCATTTCTGGGTCGTAAGTAACCAATTCTTTTTGACGTTCCAAAATAGGATCTGGAATAGGGACCGCCGACAAGAGTGATTTTGTATAAGGGTGAATTGGATTCGTAAACAACTCCTCAGTTTCAGCCACTTCGACAATAATACCCTTATGGATAACAGCAATACGGTCAGAAATAAAACGAACCACCGATAGGTCATGAGCGATAAAGAGGTAAGTCAAACCTAACTCACGCTGGAATTGTTTCAGAAGATTCAAAACCTGCGCGCGCACCGATACATCAAGTGCAGAGATTGGTTCATCCGCAATAACAAACTCAGGTTGCATAACCAAAGCACGTGCAATACCAATACGTTGACGTTGTCCACCCGAGAATTCATGTGGATAACGTGTTAAGTGTTCAGGTAAAAGTCCAACATGGGTAATCATGTCACGAACCTTCTGCTGACGCTCTTCTTCATTTGCAAAAAGGTTAAAGTTATAAAGACCTTCCGAAATGATGTAATCTACCGTCGCACGTTCATTCAAACTTGCCGCTGGATCTTGGAAAATCATCTGAATACGCTTAATCACTTCTTTTTTATCAGAACGAGAAAGTTTTCCGTTGATTTTTTTACCATCGAAGATAATATCTCCGCTACTTGTATCGTTTAAACCAATGATGGCACGTCCAATTGTGGTTTTTCCTGAACCTGATTCACCAACAAGAGAGAACGTTTCCCCTTTATTGATAAAGAAGTTGGCATTTTTAACAGCTACAAATTTCTTTTTCCCTTCACCGAAGGAAATTTCTAAATCTTTAATTTCAACTAATTTTTCAGTCATTTCCTTCTCCTATTTCAACATTTTACGAGAAATTTTCTCATGAAGATTTTGGATAACTTCTGGTTTTTCAACTTTGGGAGCCTCTGGATGGAGCAACCAAGTTTTAGCCCAGTGGTGATCCGAAACTTTAAATTTAGGTGCCGGTTCTTCAAAGTCAATCTGCATTGCATATTCAGAACGAAGAGCAAATGCATCTCCTTTTATAGGCGCGTAGAGTGACGGAGGAGTTCCCGGGATAGAGAATAACTCACCAGACTCTGTTGCCAACTGAGGTAGCGAAGATAAAAGGCTCCATGTATAAGGATGACGTGGGTCATAAAAAATATCTTCAACTGTACCAAACTCAACAATTTCACCAGCATACATTACCGCAACCTTGTCAGCGATAGAGGCAACGACACCGAGGTCATGCGTGATAAAGATAGTTGTGAAATTATATTCTTTTTGAAGAGACTTCAAAAGATCAATAATTTGAGCCTGAATCGTCACATCAAGAGCCGTTGTCGGTTCATCACAGATAAGCACATCTGGACGACAGGCAAGAGCAATTGCGATAACGATACGTTGACGCATCCCTCCTGAATACTGGAACGGATAATCATTGAAACGTTTTTCCGCATTTGGGATACCAACTTTATTCATGTAGTCTATGGAGAGTTCGCGAGCTTCTTCTTTCGAAACTCCTTGATGCTTGATGATGACTTCTGAAATTTGAGCACCGATTGTTTTAATCGGATTAAGACTGGTCATTGGATCTTGGAAAATCGTCGCAATTTTTGAACCACGAATTTTTTCCCAGTCCGAATGTGAATTAATACTTGTTAAATCTTGACCACGATAAGTGATTTTTCCAGAAGCAACACGACCATTTGACTCTAGCATACCTGTAAAAGTTTTCGTTAAAACAGATTTCCCCGAACCTGATTCACCAACAAGAGCGAGAACTTCACCTTCTACAAGCTCTAAAGATACACTACGGATTGCTGTCAAAACACGGTCACGGACATCAAATTCCACGACCACATCTTCGGCTGATAAAATTACATTTTTAGTTTCTGTCATGTTATCTCCTTATCTGTGAGTACGTGGGTCACTGGCATCCGCCAAGTTTTGCCCAACAATGTAAAGCGGTAAGGACACCAATACTAAAGCTGTAAGTGGAATCCAGAATAAATAGGCATTGTTAGTCAAGTATTTTGAGTAGTTTGAAATTAAACGACCTAACGACGGTGTTGAAATTGGCAAACCAATACCAAAATAAGACAAGAAAGCCTCAGACGAAATATATCCTGGTAAACTTTGAGAAACCATAGTCATGATAATTGATACCAATTGTGGCAAAAGATTTTTCACCGCAATTTTCATAGGAGGTGTCCCCAAGGTCTGACTGGCAAGGTTATATTCAAGGTCACGATAACGCAAAATTTGAGTACGCATAGTAAATGCAGGTCCAATCCAACCCGTCAAAGTGAAGGCTAAAATAAGATTCCAGAAACCAGCCCCCAAAGCATAGGTTAAAACAATTGTAATCAGCATACTTGGAATGTTTGAGATAACATTATATATCTCAAGCATAATCTTATCAAAACTTTTAGAAACACCCCAAAAGGCACCTACAACAATACCGATAGCCATATTGATAACCGTTGCCAATACCGAAATCAAGAGCGAGTTTCTAGCACCATACCAGACCCCATCAAAAAGTGACTGACCATTTTTATCAGTACCAAACCAATATTGAGCATTTGGCCAAATGTAGCGTTTTGAGAAGTCATTAATGTCACTAACATCTCGGAAATCATAGCTAGAAAACATTGGATAAATAAAACTCATCAAAAGAACTGCAATCAAGATAATCAACATTGGTAATGTTGATTTCTTCGCAAAAAACTGTCGAAATACAGATTTCCAGTAAGAATAGGCCGGTGTATTAATAACCTCGGAGGCATTATCATCACGAGCCACAAATTGGAACTTAGATTTATCAATAGTTGACATTATTTGCCTCCTTTCTTAGTCGATAACTTAATACGTGGGTCAACAAGAGCCATTAACAAATCTCCTGCAAAGAGTGAGAAGATAGACAATGTAGTAAAGATGAAAGTCAATCCAACTACCATAGCATTATTTGAAGCACGGATAGAATCAATCAACATTTTACCCATACCAGGGACGATAAATACTGTTTCAGTTAGTGTCGCACCTGCAATTGTCAACACGATTGCCCCTGGAATGCCATGAACAACAGGAACCATGGCATTTTTAAATAAATGTGAACGATAAATTTCACCTTCCGATAAGCCTTTGGCACGAGCAAAACGCATCCAATCAGAATTTTGCAAATCCACTAGATAACGACGGAACCAAATAGCAAGTCCTGGAACACTCAAAAGCCCCAATACAATACTTGGCAAGAGGTATGAACGTACATCAGACGCCCCCAACAATGGGAAATTATCCGGAAGCCCGAGATGACCTCCAACAAAGCGAATAACATAAATCAAAGCAATCGATGGCACCGCTAAAACAAAAGTCATCAAAGAAGTAGACATAGAATCAAACCAAGTTGACTTGAAACGAGCCATGAAAAGTCCTAGAGGTAGACCTAATACGTAAGCAATAAAAATACCTGTCAAACCAATGCGAGCAGAGTTCGCAATCATTGATGGATCAGTATAACGAACTTTTGTAGCAGTATAATTATCCCCCTTACCAAAGTTTGCAACAGCTATATCATCTGCCTTGCTAGGATTTTGGTAAGTGCGGCTATAAATATCAACAGAAGACTTTTTAGTTACTCCTGTCGGGAAAGTAACATCTTGAGTTAGGGCTTTACCTTGTCCTTGTGTGATAACCTGAAGAACAGGGATACCACTAAAGGTCGGATAAGAATTACCAAGGTTAAAAGTGATAAAGTTTTGATGAATATATGGGAACTGGTTATTCACATAAACAAGATATTTATGCTTAGTACCAGAGCCAACAACTGACCAGCCAATCGCTGGATCATTTTCAACACGGATATAACGTTCTAAATCTGGATTTTCCTTATCTTTAATTTTCCAAGGATGGTCAATCACAACAAGGTTTGAGAAGAAATTCCATAGACGTTCATAAATCGGAATTTTACGAGTGGCATAAGCCTTACCGCTCTCTGTGAAGTTATGAAGCTCCCAACCATTTCCTACAGAAGCGATATATTCTTCGTAGATTTTCTGATTAGACTCAGTTGCTTCAGAAGTAACTCCCGAATCTATAGTTTTAGCCTTATTAACCAATTCCTTTGTATTATAGTACTGGATATAGCCCATACGTTCAAAAACCGTATTGACATAGTTATCCTTTTTATCTGGTGTTGTCGACATCTTATTATACAAAGGGTCTTGGTTAAAAATAAGTCGTGTCGGAACCAGTGTGTAGACAACCGTATAAGTTACAACCATAACCATAAAAATAGAAAATAACGATCGTAACGTACGAGTAAAGAGATATTTTTTCATTCGTTCCCCCAACAGTTCAAAAGAACTTCCTCAAGAAACGAGAAAGTTCTGATTGAACAACGTTTTATTTAGCTACGTGATCTGCAAGAGCTTTCTGTGCTTCTGCATTTGACTTAGCTTTTTCTTCAAGCCAAGCAGCCTTCGCTTTGTCATATTGTTTAGCTGTTACAGGCTCTTCTTGGAGCTTGATGCCTTTATAAACATCTGAACCTTTAACACCTGATACAGAGTAGCGACCTGAGAATGGTACTGCTTTAGATACACGTGGTGTACCACCAAGTGAGATTAGTGGAATAACGACAGCTTGATCAAGTAATTTCGCTTCTGCTTTTGCTTGTGCTGTAAAACGAGCATCAAGATCATCAATAATAGCATTTGCCGCTGTAAGATCAGCAGTAAAGGTATCAAGTCCAAGAGCTTTAGCGATATCTTGGTTCTTACCTGGCATTACACCAATTTTTTGAGCATTTGCTCCATTTTCAACATTGAAAATGTCTAGGTATGAACGTGGGTCAGCATAGTCTGGTCCCCAACCTGAGATTGTCAAGTCATAGTCTTGTTGTGAAACATCCTCAGCATAGTAAGTTGAGTTAAGGTATGTGTCATTATCAAGTTCAATAATATTAAGTTGCACATTCTCTTTTCCAAGTGATGCCTCAATAGATTGTTTCATTGATTGTGCACGTTGTACAGCAACAGTATCTGCTTGGTCCACTGGGAAATCAAGTTGGATTGGGTAAGTGACCTCGCTGCCAAGAGCCTCTTTTGCTTTAGCAAACTCAGCTTTAGCTTTGTCAGCATTGTAAAGACCATCTTGCGCATCATCTAATTTAACATCTTTCCATTCATCGCCGATAGATGCTAATTCTTTTTGAACGACTTGTCCGTAAGATTCTTCACCAATAGACACAAATGTTGGTGCTGTCAACATGCTACGAAGAGCTTTTTCTCTAGCATCTTCACCCGCACGTTGGGCATTCCATGAACCACGGTCAAAGGCAAATGTAATTGCTTGACGGAAATCTTGGTTAAGAAGAGCCTTCTTAGTTGACTCTTGAGCAGCTGCATCTTTCTTAGAATTCGTGAAGTTAGAACGATTTGTGTTGATTGATGCAAAGTAAGTGGTTGTATCCTGCATACCATAAGTGATAGCATCCGGATATTTCTTCTTAGCATCCGCATAAGTCGGATCGTTAGGGTTAAGGGTCGCTACGTTATAGGCACCCTTATCAAAGTTAGTATAAAGGGAACCGATATCTTCACCATCAAAATATGTCAATTTCACTTCGTCAAGAGTAAGGTTATCTACATCCCAGTAAGCATCATTTTTCGTAAATGACATTGAGGTTTTAGCTGTATATTCACTTAAGAAATATGCACCATTGACAAGGATTGATGATGGGTCAGTTGAACCAAAATCTTTACCTTTTGACTCAAGGAACTTAGCATTAACCGGGAACATGATTGAGTAAGTTGTCTTTGAATTCCAGTATGGTTCTGGAGCGTTCAAAGTGTACTGAACGGTACGTTCATCAAGGGCTTTGATACCAACTTCTTCAAATTTTACTTTACCTTCTTTGTACTCATTCAAATTTTTGATTGAATCTTGGATGACGTAAAGTGATTCTGAATCTTTATCAATCGCGTGTTTAAGACCTGTTACAAAGTCTTCGGCAACAACTGGTGCGTACTCTTCACCATCTGAAGTGTACCATGACACACCTTCACGCAATGTGTAAGTATATGTCAAACCATCTTCCGATACTTTCCAGTCTTCTGCAAGAGATGGTACCAAGTTACCATATTTATCATTTTCCAAAAGACCATCAACCATTTGTGTTACAAGCGCTGAAGTCGCAGATTGGTTAGTCAAAATATAGTCCAAAGATTTTGGATCTGATGCATATACATAGTTATAAACTTTTGAAGCTCCCTCAGATTTAGGTGCCGAAGAGTTTCCTCCACAAGCTGCAAGCACTGCTGCTGATACAAGAGTTACTCCAGCAAGGGCTAATAATTTACCTTTATTTTTCATAAAAGCTACCTCTATAAATTTCTTTTCTTAACCGACCGTCTCGTCGTGTTATTAGAAACCATTATATCATAAATTTTTCTTAAATAAAGCAATTTGTCAGAAAATTTGGTATATTTTTTTATTTTTTTGTGCTTAGGTTTGAATTTTCAGATATTTTCACAAATATTTCATCTTTTTTCTATATTTGTTAGGACAATTTTTGGTCATTTGTCTACAATTTACACAAAAACAGTCTCTTACGAGACTGTCTGTTAATCGGTTTCAACAATAAAGTTCGTTAAAATACCATTAATGAATTTTGCAGATGTATGGTCTGAATATTTTTTAGCAATATCAATGATTTCATTTACCACAACACGACCCGGCGTGTCTTCATATTGCATTTCATAGAGGGCTAAACGCAGTAAAATTTTGTCATTAAGCGTCAATCTCTCCAAACTCCATCCTTTTTTGAGGTGCTCTGCTATTTTTTCATCCAAATCCTTTTGATGATCCCAAACTCCTTTAATCAAATTAAGGAGAAATACTGGTACATCTTCGTCAGATTCTTCATGTTTGTCATAGCGATAAGCATTTTCACCAGCCTGTAGGAGGTCTCCGCCAAACTCAAGGCTAAAGAGAGCTTGGAAGGCACGCTCACGGATATCTCGACGAGAATGTTTTAATTTATCAGTCATCGAGGAAATCCTCATCAAAAAGAGCTTTTACGTCTGGTTTTGGTCTTTTGGCAGGAACCATTTTAACAACGTGAACATTAACGGTATCAATTGTCACTTCTGCCATATCATAAACTGCAGTTTTTACAGCTTGTTGAATCGCCATAGAAACAGCAGGAACATTAATACCGTATTGTAACTGGACATAGATGTCTGCTGATACAGTACCGTCTTCTGAAGTGTTTAGATAGACACCACGCCCTAGCGATGTTTTACTCAAGGTGTCTGCAACTGCTTTATTATGAAGGGAATGCACCCCCTCAACAGTTGTCGCTGCAATGCCAGTAATCACTTCAAGCACGCGCGGAGAAATAACGATTTCACCAATTGTTGCTGTTGACATATTCTTCTTTCCTTTCTAGGAGTTTTATATTTTTGATATTATTTCTGAAAGGGCACACATTGTAGTGCCACCAACCACTTGAAAACTTGTCTCAAAAAGAGAATTGCTTAAAAGCGTTAAATCCTATCAAAAAGATTAAGCACGTGATACGTAAGTACCTTCTGCTGTATTGATAACTAATTTTTGACCTGCTTCAATAAAGTCTGGAACGTTTACCACAAGTCCTGTTTCCATTGTTGCTGGTTTACCAGATCCTGTCACAGTTGCACCTTTGATTGAAGGTTGTGTTTCAGCAACTGTTAGTTCAACTGTTGTTGGTACAGTAACTCCGATTACTTCTGTTCCGTAGAATTGAATTTTAACATCAGCATTTTCCAAGATGTAAAGCAATTCATTTTCAACGTTTGCCACTGGAATTTCATATTGATCGTAAGTTTCAGTATTCATGAAATAAGCTGTGTCATCCATTTTGTAAAGGTACTGAGCTGGAACTGTCTCAATGATCGCTTGCTCAAATTTTTCATCTGGACGGTAAGTTGTATCAAATGTTGAACCTGTACGAACATCACGAAGCTTCATACGCATGATTGTGTTCCCTTTACCAGGTTTGTGGTGGCTTGCTTCAAGAACTTTAATCAATTTACCTTCTGTTTCAAATGTCATACCTGCTTTAAGCTTACTTGCTTCAATCATTAGTGAATTACCTCTTTATTTTCAATTTTTATCACTTCATTTTAGCATAAAAGCTAGTATTACTCAAGATTTTTATCAGAACTGCACGACAAACGCATGAAATCTTCTATTTCCATTTTGCAAGTGTTGAAAGTTTTTTGCCCTAAAGCAATTGTTTTAAATACTTGTCAAAGGACAGACTTAGGGCATATTTCTTACGACGCAGACTCAT
>NZ_RCVM01000035.1 GCF_003686955.1 Streptococcus hillyeri | reverse complement strand
TGAGAATCATAATAGACTCATCCGGCGTTGGTTGCCTAAGGGAAGCAAAAATGCGACTCAACAACAAGTCGCATTTATTGAAAACTGGATTAACAACTATCCAAAGAAACTATTCAATTATAAATCTCCTATAGAGTTTTTACAGACTGCCTAACTTGAACTTGAAATTTGGCGTTCTATTCCTTATCACTGTCTACATTATTTATTTGTTGCTTTCATCATATCATGTCTTGCTAAACTGACCATTAAGAAAAGATAAAAGTTTCATAAAGATAACCTGCTAATTAGCTATTATGACTTAAAAAAGGTTGCGATATCTTCCTCTGTTATACCAATCATTGGATCAATCGTTAGAAAGTTTTCTTCGGTGAGACGATAATTTTCAGGCTTTTGTGGAGATAAAGCAGGGCTGTCTGTGGTAGGCGATTCTGCATTTGATGATAGGGGGCTTGTAGTTGATTCATCAAGAACAGGGACTGTCTGACTGGCAACTACTTGATTGCCAAAGCGTTCCACTAGATACGTTTTACGACTAGCTCCTTCATTTTTGACAGCGTAGTCAAAGGCGGAGAGTTCTCCCAACATGATGAGTTTGCTTTTAGAGCGTGTGATGGCTGTATAAATGAGGTTACGCTGGAGCATGCGACCGCTCTGGCGCGTGATAGGTAGGATAACTACCTGAAACTCACTGCCCTGAGATTTATGGATAGACATGGCGTAGGCAAGGGTAATCTTGTGCCACTCATTGCGAGGATAGGTGACTTCGTTCCCATCAAATTGAATGGTGATTTCATCTTGTTTGCTGTCTGTGTATTTGGCGGGCATTAATTCGGTAATGTAGCCAAGATCTCCATTAAACACATTGAGTTCTGCATCATTAACCAGATGTAAGACCTTGTCAGAGCTCCTAAAGATTTGATCGTTGAATAGAAATTCGAGTTTTTCTTCCTTAGGATTAAGGAGGTTTTGCATGAGAGTATTGAGGTTGGTAATACCTGCTTGTCCTCGGTACATGGGTGCTAGAATTTGGACATCTTGTGCTTTGATACCAGATTTCAAGGCAGAGCGAACAATCTTTTCCACCATATCTGGAATGTATTGTGCTTGAGCTTCAAAATAAGAGCGGTCAGCTTTTTTCTGGGTAAAATCATCAGGAAGCTGTCCCGAACGCATTTGACTAGCTAGGGTAACAATGGTCGAATCTTCAGACTGTCGAAAGATTTTGGTTAAGGCAACCTGTGGAAGCTCTGCTATTTTTAACAAATCAGCTAAAACTTGCCCAGGGCCGACAGACGGAAGCTGGTCGCTATCACCGATAATAATAACTTGTGTATGGCTGGCAATTGAGGCAAAAAGTTGGTTAGCCAGCCAAGTGTCTACCATAGAGAACTCATCAATGATGATAAGCTCGCAATCAAGATAATCATCAATGGATTGGTAATCGTTGTTATTGTCCCCATTTAGTCCGAGGTGACGATGAATGGTCGCTGCTGGCAATCCTGTCAGCTCATTCATGCGTCTGGCAGCACGTCCTGTTGGGGCAGCTAGAGTGATAGGAACTTCGTTTTTATGAGTGTCAATGCCGTGGAGTTTACCGTATGCTTCAATGATGCCGTTGATAACAGTTGTTTTTCCAGTACCAGGTCCACCGGTTAAAATGAAAACTTTGCTCTTTAAGGCATCGTGAATGGCTTTTTTCTGTATGTCATCATAGGCCAACTTGAAATTGGCTTCGATACGAGTAATTGCTTCGGAGATTTTATCGTCGTCAAGATTTTTTTCTAATGGGGTTTCCATGATGCGAGATAGGTGTTTTTTTATCCCTTCTTCTGCATAATAGAGGGTATTATCAAAGATACGCGTCTCAACATTTTGAATCTTATCTTCGGCGATTAAGTTTTGGAGTTCCTGAGCGACCTGCGCAGGAACTAGCTCAATTTGGCGAGCCTCTTCTAGGATGTAAAGTGCCCTTTCCAATAATTCCTTAGCTTCGACATAGGTATCCCCCTTTTCCAAAGAGGCTTCTAGGAGGCTGTGAACAAGGGCTGCGCGGAAGCGCTGGGGTGCATCAGCTTCGATGCCCAGCTTTTCTGCCAAAAGGTCAGCACTTTTAAAACCAACCCCTTGAATATCTTCTACTAACTGGTAGGGATTTTCGTGAATGATGTCAAGGGTCATGTCCTTATACTGATTGAAAATCTCAAAGGCAACACGGTTGGTCAATCCATATTCGGCAAGTTTTGCGAGAATTTGTTCAGTTCCATAATTGAGCTTTAATTTGGCAAGAAAGCCTTCACGGTTCACTTTGGACAAGCCAGAAATGGTAGCTAATTTTGATGGATCTTCCAAGATTTTATCAATGGTATTATCACCGTAAAGCTGGACAATTTTTTCAGCTGTTTTTTTCCCGATGCCTTTGAAATGATCACTGGAGAAATATTTGACCAAACCAGAGGAAGTCGGTTTAGCCCGCTCGTAGCGAGTGACTTTGAGCTGCTCACCATACCTAGGGTGCTGGGTCAATTCTCCCCAAAAAGTGTAGTTTTCCCCCTCGATAACATCAGCAATCGTTCCTGTCACGATGACTTCAAAATCATTAAAGTCACTGTCTGTGTCTTCAATGTCTAGCAAGATAATTTTAAAAAAATTACTAGCATTTTCAAAAATAATGCGATTAATCTCGCCTGAAAAATATACTTCGTTCATAGTTTTTTAGTAAAAAGGTTGAGCGTAGCTCAACCTTGAAATGTGAGTTTTTCACTAGATAGTGATGACAAATTTTGGCAACTTTTAATCAACGGTTCCGATTTTGTTAAATGGCCAGAAGCGGAATTTGATTTCACCAATGATGGCTTCTTTTTTAAAGGTTCCTACTGCTCGGCTATCTTTTGAGACGATACGGTCATCTCCGAGAAGGTAGTATTGTCCTTCTGGAACGGTAACTGTAAAGGAGCTTGAACCAGTACGATCAGCCGTAAATGAGGGTGACTGTTCCGCTAATTGTTGGAAAAGTTTGCTATAAGAGTAGGTGCTCTGCAATTTATCCTTAGCAAACAGCTTACGGTATTCGTCTAAATAAGGTTCTTCAGTTTTTTGACCATTGACATAGAGGGTGTCGTTGTCATAGGTGATGGTATCTCCAGGCATACCGATGACACGTTTTACGATTTTTTTAGATTCACCGTTCTCATCAGTCTCATCTGCGACGACAATGTCAAAACGATTAATTTTAGAGATTTTTACGACAAAGAGATATTCTTTATCGGCTAAGGTTGGGTCCATAGAGTGACCATCAACAGTAACGCTGAACCAAACAAAGATAGAAGAGAGGAGGATAGCAGACATTGTGAGGAGAAAAAGTCCCCATTCTTTGATAAATTGTTTCATAGATTAAAAAATAGTGTTAGTTCGAGAGGTTCGAACGTTTTTTGTCCTTTCAAGTAGTTAATAGTTTTCTCTTATTTCGAGAGTTTTAGTGCTTTTTGTGTATTAGCAAAGTGGAGTTTTGCGGCATAATGAAGTCCTTCCATCCCGTAGGCAGAAAGGATTTTGCTGGCAACCTTATCAGAGTTTGCTCCTGCTCCGCTTGGGAGTTTATAACCAAGATCACTGCTCAGCTTTTCCAGATTTTCAAGAAAGAGATTTCTGGCAATGATGGAGCTAACCGCCACGGCTAAGTATTTCCCCTCAGCTTTTTCTTCAAAAGTCAGAGGATTATTGAAGTGATTGGCTTCGTTTTTGAGATACTTTTCATAATTTTTCTGACTGGTAAAGGCGTCGATAACGATTTTATCGGGTGTTGCGACTTCCTGTAGGAGCAGAAAAATCGCTTGGTTATGCAGAGCCACTTTAACAGAGACGGCATTATGCTTTTTGCCTTCCCCCACGACTTCGTTATATTTTTTAGGAGACAATAGCAGAGCTTTGTGAGGGATTTTATCTTCTAAGATTGGCGCAATCTGACGAATTTTGAGGTCTGTTAGATTTTTAGAATCATCGACACCAAGTGATTTGAGAAAGGCATGATCGTCTGGTGTTACCAAGCTCGCAACAACAGCAATGCCACCAAAGTAAGAACCGTTACCAACCTCATCTGAACCAATCAATGAGAGATTTTGCCCAGCAGGTGATACTGCTTTGCTATTTTCCAAAACATAACCAAAGGACTCCGCTAAGCCTTGGGCGCCGCTGCCTTGAAAGACAATCTTACCCGAAGTGTAAACGAGTACGGTTGTGCTAGAAACCTTAGCAGCAAAGGAAACATAAGGATTATTGTTAGTAATTTGGTAGTTAGCGAGTTCTTGAGCTAGGGACTTAGTTCGTCCTTCTCCCATCTTCATGACGATAGTGTTCATAGAAATATTGTAACATAAAGAGAAGAAAAGGTCATATTTTACCATTTTCTAATTTTGCGTTATAATGGTAGGAGTTAGAGTAATAATGGAAAGGGTTGTTTGGTTGTGAGATACGACTAAACACGGAGCGGATTGGCGAAAAATGGTATAGCCGTTACGTTCTTTGAGATTAAAACATGAAAAATCGTTACAAATTTGTTTTTGGTAATAAACCGCTAACCCTCACTACGGATAAAGATAATCTTTTTATGGAAGAAGTGGAACGTGTTGCGCGTGAAAAATACGATGCGATTAAACGTAGCCTTCCTGAAGCGGATAATGAGACGATTGCTATTTTGATGGCGATTAACACCTTATCCACGCAACTTAGTCGCGAGATTGTATTTGAAGAGACAGAGCGTGAGCTTGAGCGATTGCGAACTGAGAAAATCATGGCCTTAAAGGAAAAAAATAATCAGTTAGAATTGGAATTAAGTGAGGATGAGAGATGATTGGTTTACTCTTTATCCTCATTCTGGCTTGGCAATTTTATATTGGTTACATGCGTGGCATTTTGTTACAAGGTTACTATGCGCTTGCAAGTGTGATGTCATTGTTTATTGCAAATCATTTTTACCAAAGACTAGCAGAAAGGCTGACGCTCTGGGTGCCATTTGTTAATCCAGGACAAGATACGGTGGTTCATTTTTTTAAGGATGTCACTGTTTTTGACCTTGATAGGGTTTTCTACGCAGGTGTTGCTTTTATTGGTATTTATGGTCTGAGCTATGTCGCTTTTCGAGTGATTGGTATTTTTCTTCACTTGGTTAACTTGGATCAGTTTGATAGTGTTTTATTAAACTGTGTGAGTGGTGGGCTTGCTATTTTAGTTACTATTCTCTTTTTTAGCATGGGACTAACACTGGTAGCAACGGTTCCAGCTACTACTATTCAGAATTTTTTAGCTAGTCATATCATGATAAAGCTATTGATTAATTTCCCAATTTTCGCGCAACTTTGGAAATATTTTTGGGTGACAAAGATTTTTTAAAATCTGGAACAGATGTTCTGGATTTTTTTGCTGTATTTAAGGTGAGACTTGCTCTTTTTTCTCCTCTTATCTATTACTGTGATATAATATAACCATGAATAACAAGATTATTGAACAATTAGAATTTAACAAGGTTAGAAGTCTTTTTGAACCTTATTTACAAACCCAGCAAGGGCTAGTAGAATTACGTGACCTTGAGCCCATGGTAAATCCTGATAAGATTGAACAATCCTTTACCGAAATTTCGGATATGGAAGCCATTTTTATCGAGCACCACGGTTTTGCCATGGGAAGTTTGCGCGATGTCTCAGAACCTCTTCGTCGCCTCGAGTTAGACGCAGACTTGAACGTTGCTGAATTGATTGAGCTAAAAAAAGTTCTTCAAGTATCGGCTGAAATGAGTCGTTTTTATAGTCTTTTGGAAAATGCAGAGCTAAAAGCTTTGGGTCGTCTTTTTGAGACGCTTGAGGTGTTTCCAAGTTTATCAGGAAGCCTTCAAGCCATTAACGATGGTGGCTTTATTGAAAATTTTGCCAGTCCAGAATTGGAAAAAATTCGCCGTCAAATTGCCATTAGTGAAGGCCAGGTACGTGAGACCTTACAGGGAATTCTGAAGAAAAGTGCCGATTATTTATCAGAAAATCTGATTGCTTCTCGTAATGGTCGCTCAGTGCTTCCTGTGCGGAATTCGCACCGTAATAAAATTGCTGGTGTGGTGCATGACATTTCATCTTCTGGAAATACGGTCTATATTGAGCCACGTGCTGTGGTACAGCTAAATGAAGAAATCACGCAGTTGCGTGCTGATGAGCGACACGAGATGGCAAGGGTGCTCCACGAGCTGTCAAATATGCTTCGTCCACATGCCCACATTATCAGAAATAATGCTTGGATTTTAGGGCATATTGATTTGGTGCGTGCCAAGTATCTGTTCATGAGAGAGAAAAAGGCAGTTGTACCGACCTTATCAGCAGATAAGAGTATTCAGCTCTTTAATGTTAGACACCCTCTACTGATTAATCCCGTTCCAAATGATTTGTATTTTCCAAATGAGCTGATAGGTATTGTGATCACAGGTCCAAATACGGGTGGTAAGACCATCATGCTAAAGACGCTTGGTTTGACACAGTTGATGGCTCAATCTGGTCTTCCTGTTTTGGCGGATGTGGGTTCAAAGGTTGCTGTCTTTAAAGACATTTTTGCGGATATTGGTGATGAGCAGTCTATTGAGCAGAGCTTGTCTACCTTCTCAAGCCACATGACACAAGTTGTTGCGACCTTACAAGCTGCTGATGAGGATAGCCTTATTCTTTTTGATGAGTTGGGAGCAGGTACGGACCCGCAAGAGGGAGCTAGTCTTGCGATGGCTATTCTTGATTATCTTCGCCTTAATGGCATTAAGACGATGGCGACAACTCACTATCCAGAACTCAAGGCTTATGGTATTGAGACAGCGCATGTTGAAAATGCCAGCATGGAGTTTGATGTGGCAACCTTAAGTCCAACTTACCGCTTCATGCAAGGTGTCCCTGGACGCTCAAATGCCTTTGAAATTGCTCGCCGTTTAGGACTTTCTGCTACTATTGTGGAAAAAGCAGAGCAGATGACTGACCGTGATAGTGATGTCAATCGTATCATTGAGCAGTTGGAAGCACAGACTGTGGAAAGCCGTAAACGATTGGATCATATCCGTGATGTTGAGCAAGAAAATCTCAAATTTAACCGTGCGGTTAAGAAATTGTATAATGAATTTGCCCATACTAAGGACAAGGAAGTTGAAAAAGCGGCAGCAGAGGCGCGTGAGGTGGTTGAATTGGCGATTGCTGAATCCGATAAAATCCTTAAAGATCTCCACGATCGCGCGGCTCTGAAACCACATGAAGTGATTGAAGCTAAAGGTCAACTGAAAAAACTTGCTCCAGAAGCTCAGCTTTCCCACAATAAAGTCTTGAAAAAAGCGAAAAAGTTAAAAAATCCTGAAGTGGGTGATGATATCATCGTGACGGCTTATGGTCAGCGTGGTACTTTGGTGAAGAAAATCAAGGACAAAACTTGGGAGGCTCAGGTTGGTATCATCAAGATGACTTTAATCGAGGACGAGTTTAGCTTGGTTAAGGTGCAGGAAGAAGCTCAGAAACCTAAGAAACGTCAAATCAATGTGGTCAAGAAAGTTGCAACAGGGTCTGGGCCAAGGGCTCGTTTGGATCTTCGTGGTAAACGCTATGAGGAAGCTATGCAGGAGTTGGATGCCTTTATTGACCAAGCACTTTTGAATAATATGGGACAAGTGGACATTATTCATGGTATTGGTACAGGAGTCATTCGTGAGGCAGTAACTAAATATCTTCGTCGTAACAAACATGTTAAATACTTTGAATATGCCCCACAAACGGCTGGAGGAAGTGGCTGTACCATTGCGACACTAGGGTAAGAGTTCGGAAAGTAAAACATGTTAAAGAAAATATTAGTGACCGTTTCGTTTTTTATGATAAGTATTCTTCTAATGAGCTGTGGTCGTCAATCAAGTTCTGAACTCCAAGAAAAAAAGACAGGGACTTATCAAGAGTCTGTAGCAAATCTAGAAGAAATTACCTTGCAAGAGCTCAATGAGAAGATTGCTAATTCAGAGGAGTTTTTAATCTACTTAGGTCGTCCAACATGTGGGTATTGTCAGGTTTTTGTTCCAAAGTTAGCGGAGGCTCATCAGGAGAAATCGGCAAGGATTTATTACCTAAATTCAGATGAGGCTGATGCTAAAGATTGGAATGAATTCATTGCTTACTTTGGTATTAAGACCGTTCCACATTTTAGCTATTTTTCTGATAAACAGATGGTAGATAGTCTGTTAAAAGGTAGCGAATCAACCGTTGATGAGATTAAGGCTTTTATTGAAAAATATAGTGAGTAAAAAGTGCCTGCGATTTTTTGCCAGAGTTTTTTGTAGGAATAATCATCGTATATTTCTTTAAATTCCTACGATTTGCTTTATCTTAATCGTGGTAAATCATAAAAGTCTGTCCGAACGAATAAGTATTCTCTCTCCTTTATTTAACCGACTGCGTGATTTGTTCGCCTCATTCTCAAAGCTGATACCCCTCCGGTGGAATCAGCCGAATGCCGAACCCAACTGATACTCATCCAAAATCAAAATTAGCAGTTTAAGTAAAATCAAGAACCAATAAATGGCTTGATTTACCAGAGCTTCTTTCGCCATGGTGATATTCTTATTAGTAAAACTGTCCAGTGGACAGTTTTAGCCCAAGCTCAGAAATAAAAGAGCGAGGGGAATTGGCTTGATAAAAACGGATTTTTGGGAGAACTACAGAAATTGAAAGTCAATTTCGTAGTAGTTCCCCCGCAAGGATGATTAGGTTGCACACTGTCGAGTAGTCGACAAGTACAGCCAATCATCTACTGCGAAAAAGAGGGTCAAAAAGTAGCAATGAAACTCCGTAGGAGGTTGTGATACTGACTTCGTCAGCTTCATTTCCCACCTCAAAAGGTCTCCCAGACCTTTGGAGCGTCCGCACTTTTAAGAAAGAAGCAAAAAAGTAATTTTTGATTTTTGACAAGTATAAAAATGCTGAAGCATGTTGCACCAGCATTTTTATTTTTCATTCTTTGATACAGCTAGTATTCCTATAAGAATTAAAATCATCAATCCATAAAATATTTTCTCATATCGATACCCATCTGAAACCATAAAATTAAGAATTAAATAACTACTAATTACAAAAATAATTAAATATTTAATTTTTTTCATAGCAAATACTCTTATCATATTTTCACATTTTTTAATAAAATAACTTGATTTATCTAAATTCCTCCTTTCTAACAAGTTATTTCTATATTTTATCACTTTTACTATATACCCAACTTCCCAAAAAAAAACAAGTTTTTAAAAAAACGTTTTTATGGTACGATAAGCCAAATTTCAAGTTCAAGTTAGGCAGTCTGTAAAAACTCTATAGGAGATTTATAATTGAATAGTTTCTTTGGATAGTTGTTAATCCAGTTTTCAATAAATGCGACTTGTTGTTGAGTCGCATTTTTGCTTCCCTTAGGCAACCAACGCCGGATGAGTCTATTATGATTCTCA
>NZ_RCVM01000034.1 GCF_003686955.1 Streptococcus hillyeri | reverse complement strand
TTATATTTTGTCATAGTAAGGACTCATTTCTAACACAAACGTCTCAGACTTAATTCCACCATAAAAATCCGTTTTAGACTAATTTCCACTTCGAAAGCTAAAGTGGAAATTACTTTGGGAAATTACCCATAAACAATTTTAAATAATTATTTATTATAGTCCTTGACAGGTTAAAAACTTTATTTTAAAATTAGGTCAACCTAATTTTAAAATAAATAAAACCTAGGAGGATTTATGAATTCTAAAAAAACATTCCCCATAAGCTTATTGGCACTCTGCTGTCCATTGATTTTAATGTCTCATTCTAGCGAGGTTCTCGCTGAAGAAACTAATCTTTCCGATCTGTCACTCCCCCTCGTTTCTGAGACTACAGACGCGTCAAGCTCTGCTATTTCAAAAGAAAACGAAAAAGGAAATCAAGTCACAGATGATTCTGCTGAAGAAGAATCATCAATAAAAGATAGCTCTGCAGAAAAACAGGATGATTCTGCTCAACAAGTCGATACTGCAAACGTTACAACCCCTACAGACACTGTCTCTCCTTCTGATGTAGCATCTACCTCGGAAAATGGAGCACCTATCACAAATAAAAGTGAGACCTCTGTCCTTAAAGAGAAAGAAAAATCAAGCACAAACAAAAAGATAGAGTCTTTGACATCTGAACAAAAATTAGATGACCCAGAGTTAGATGACGAAGAATTTGACGATACAGAGCTAGATAAGGAGAAACCTACAGAAACCTTTGGACCGAAACGCTATATCTTGCAATTTGAAGATGGCAAAAAAGACACCATTTTAAAGGATTTAGAAGCCATTAAGGGATTGACCGTAAAATACACTTATGATCAGTTATTCCAAGGGGCTGCTGTCGAACTTCCTGAATCTGAACTTGAGAAGTTAAAAAAGACTTCTGGAATTAAAACCATTCAAGAAAGTACAAGTTATAAAACGAGCAAACCTAGACAATCAGAAGCTCCTTTAGCAAGTTTAATGACTAGCCCTCAATTTAAGCAGTTACATAAAGACCTTGATGGTCGTGGTCTTGTGATAGCTACTATTGACTCTGGTATTGATTTAACCCATCCTGACTTGAGACTTGATATTACTGACCCGGATGTTTTGAATAAAATGAAAATTAAAGACATCACACCAAATGGTCAGTTTAACCATAAAGTGCCACATGGTTTCAATTACATGCGTGGCGATACGGATATGATTGACCAGGCAAAATCTCCACATGGTATGCATATTGCAGGTATTTTAGCAGGTAATTCTTTGGATCCAAAAGGGTTTAAAGGTATCGCTCCTAATGCACAACTGCTGACTTACAAAGTTTTCTCTGAAAATTATGGCAATACTGATGAATACGAATACGTTGGTGACGATGCTGTTTTTCATGCTATGGAAGACGCTGTTAAACGCGGAGCTGATGTCATTAGCCTCAGTGTTGGCGAACGTGGGACGGGACATCCTGATGATATTTTCTATAAAGCCGTCAAAAAGGCAACCGAAGCTGGTGTTATCGTTGTTGCGGCTATGGGAAATTATGGAGCTGCGCCATCAACTAACACCTACGATAAATACACTGATAACTCTTTAAACACTAAAGACCTTTCAACAACTGTTTCTGTTGCTGCTAACCCATTAGCGATTGGGGTTGGTTCAGCTCAAAGCCCAATTGTTTATCTTCCAACACTAACCATTGGTGGGAAAAACTATGCATACTCTGACCTCAGCAAGCATAATGAGAAAACACTTTCTAATGCATCTGCTTCCTTAGTATATATTGACCAAACAAGAGAAGATAAAAACCACGCGCCACTCTATAATAAAATTGCTCTAGTCCACAGAGGTGGTGAGTCTGTTTTTGATAAGGTTAAAAAGTGGATAGGAAAAGGTGCTAAAGGTGTTATTGTCATCAATAATCCTACCGAGTATAGCCGTGGTAATTTTGAAACACACCCTATTATCGGCTATCATAATTTAGATATTCCTAACAAATGGGCAATCAGTGTTTCTCATAAAGACGGTCAAGAACTTATCGCTTTAGCTGCTCAGCAATTGGAACAAAAATTAACCTTTAATAAAGAAGCCGTCCCTCATCAACTGCTCAATGCTCCTAGAGTTTCTGGGTTCACCAGTTGGGGAGCTAATCTCAACTTAGAAATCAAGCCCGATTTGGTGGCACCTGGTGAGGATGTTTATTCCTTAGGAAACCACGGAAAATACGTCATGCTGTCTGGGACATCCATGGCATCTCCTTACGTAGCAGGAGTCAGTGCTCTGCTCAGTCAACACGCCAAATCCCTTCTTGCAAAGTCTTCTGAGAAAGACTTATCACTGGTTGAGTTAACAAAATTGCTCTTGATGAATACAGCAAAACCTCTTCAAGAACAAGAAGAGGCCAACGGCGGTCGTACTTCTCTCTATCATTCACCTAGACAACAAGGGGCTGGATTGACACAATTCGAAGAAGCATTAAAATCAACTGTTATTGTCACCCATGATAATAAAGGCGCAGCTTCTTTAAAAGAAATCGGTGACACAAAATCCTTCAAACTGACATTTAGAAATCTTGGGAATACTAAGCAAAGCTTCACCTTGAAACACGGTACCGTCCAGGGAGTAACCAACTCAGAACGCATACGTCTTGATGAATCAGGTGAAATTGCTATTCAAGCCATTTTCCCTAAAGCCATTGAAGGGGCATCACTAGAACATCCAGAAACAGTAACCATTGACCCAAATTCATCAGTTACTATTGATGTTGTTCTTAAAACAGGTCAAGCTAAGGATGAATTTGTTGAAGGTTATCTTGAGTTTATTTCAGCAGACAAAAACCATCCTAATCTCAGCATGCCTTATATGGGGTTCAAAGGAGAATGGCACAAAGAAGCTATTGCAGATGCGCCAGCTTGGGAAAAAGAATCTAAAACAAAACTCTCACTACTTCTCCATCCAAAATATAAAACACATGATGAATTTGAGTATATTACCATTGGTAAAGAAGATGGAAAAGAGACGCCTAACCCGGAACTTTATGCCTTAACAACAAAACCAAGAGATGTCAATGCTGTTAGCAAGGTTGCCCCACGCTATATTTTCCTCAGAGAGGCTCAAGATTACGAAGTCGCTATCGTAGACCGAAATGACGATCAAGCTAAGGTACTACAAGTCTTACAAACAGGACATTTTGCCAATAAATACGGTAGCAGTATTTATAAAGAATATGAGCATTATCGAAAACACTACGATACCCCTGCCAATGAAAATATCTGGGAAGGTAAGTTGTATAATCGCAAAACAGGTGAAGATGAAGCCGCTCCCGAAGGGCAATACTACTACCGTCTCCGCGCGAGGTTAACATCAGATTCACCATACCAAACCATGTATATCCCTATCAAAGTGGATAGCACGCGCCCAACCTATGATGTGACTTATGATACAAATACCAATAAATTAACTATTATTCCTAGCGATAATCATGCTATCAAAACAGTTAAGGCCAAATTATCCTATCGTGAAACTCCTGTAACAAAATTAGAAAATCACCGATATGAGATTGATTTGGCAGATAAAGATGAGGATCGTGATCTCAGCATTGAAGTCTTTGACCAAGCAGGAAACAGCACCGAACACCGTTTAACAGTTGCTAATTGGAAAAAACTCACTGGAATCCTCCATATTGTAGACAATGACTCAGAGGATACCGAAGAAGATGAGGAAGTGATTACCTCACCTAGATTTAGAAATAAATTTAACTTATCTACATCACGTAGCTCACGTTTAACGAAACAAAGCAGAGACGAGGAAGCGGATGAAGATGACTTAGAAGATTTAGATGACATGTCAGAAGAAGATATCGAAAATGATGATACATCTGAAATCGAGGAAGATAGACAAGTTGATAAAGACATTGACGACGAAGACGATGATGAAGAATCTTATGACGAAGAATTTAACGATGATGATTCTGGCGAGGAAAACTCTGGCGACGATGAATATGAAGATGAAGAATCTGACGATGAGGAAACCAACGATGTTGACGAAGATAGCAAAACACCTTCTGACGATGATGATACTTTCACCGTTTCAAATATCCCGATGCATAACGTCTTAAAATACACCTATTTTGATATCATTGAAGATAAGCACAATAATTTTGCTTCAGTTGATAAAGGGAATATTCTCTACAAGGTTCCTATTTTCCTTCGTCAATCCCTTCGTGCTGTCATCACCAATACAAATGTTCACTACAACCGTAATCAACAAATTGCTGATGCCTACAAACCTTTTTCTACTGTAGAATATCGTTCTGATTCTGACTCAGACGGTTGGACACTTGAAAACCTGAATCTACCGATCACAGATGGAAGCAACCAAATCAATATCAAAGTGTATCAAACCATTGATGGCAAAGAGGAACTCATTTTTAACAAAGGCTACTTCTTATATCTTGATACAGAAAAACCAGCTCTTGCGCTCGACACTAGCCATATCACCTTCTTCAAAGAAAAAGATGATAAAGAGGTCAATGGTACCATTACCGCTCAAAATAGCAAAGTTATCATCACAGGTAACATACAAGATAATCTTGATGGTTGGAAATTGTACATCAATAATAATATGATTGATAGCCGCATCTTAACTGGTGAATACGGCGATAATGGCCAAGTCTTCCACTATGAACTTGATATCGAAGATAACGATATTATCAAAGTCCATGCACTAGACTACTTAGGTAACGAAATAGAGTACAAATTCTATGCTAAAGTTGTGACTGAAGAAGTACCAAATGATAATAAGGTTCCTGAAGAAATCAAAGAATATTCCGAGCAACCTAAAAACTCCTTAGATGATAATCAAAAAAATCACTCTGAAAACGATAAAAGTCATACCAAGGCAGAACACCAACACCCTCATATTAATAATCTTAAATTGGAAATTCCTTTAGAGCAAGAAGATATGAGTGAACCAAATCCTACCAACCAAATTTTACAAAATCCAATCAAGGTAGATAACTACAAAACTCAAATCAGCCAACAAACTCCTTCTGCTCCTGTATCACCGGCAGAGACAAACCTCCCACAAACAGGCGAGAAGAACTTAGGACTTTTGCAACTTCCTATCCTCGGAGTGATATTGAGCAGTTTGGCAACCTACTTAGGTATTAAACGTAAACAGGACTAAGTCTTTGTAAACATTACTTTTTAAATATATCAGTTTACGAGATGAACAATCAGACTTTTTTTAACACGAATAGTCAAAAAATAGTATAGTGGATTGAGAAAGAAATAGGACAAGGGACTACTGATAGAACTAAAGTCCACCAAAGCTACTTAACGCTGTTCTAACCTTTATTCAAGATAATAATAAAAAAGCATAAAATCACGAGGAACAGCTCATATCTGTTTCAGATGATTTTATGCTTTTTTATTATTATCTTGAAATAAGATGGCTATGATTTTCTAGCTAAGACGCTCTTCTTTCACATAGTCAATCGGTAACATTTCAAGAAAAATTTCTATTTGTTTTTCCCAATAATACCACTCATGTGTTCCATGAGATTTGCGGTAATCAATTGTAATCCCCATTTTTTTAAGGTCAGCGACAGCTTTTTCATTAGCTTCAAAAAGAAAATCTTCTTGTCCACACCAAGCGTAGAGATTTGTTTGTCCATCAAAAACCTTTGCATGATAAGTCAAAGAATGCCTAGAAAGATTTTTAGCTGTTAGGGGACCAAAAATCCCAGTCCAATAAGGCGTCTCATTCTCAGTAGTATGCTCTAATATGGTTTCATCAGTAAATAAGGCACCTGAAAATGAACCAGCCCAACTAAATTGATTGGTCGTTAAAGCAATTTTTAAAGCGCCATAACCACCCATCGAAAGACCAGCAATAAAGGTTTTATCACGCTTAGTGGTCATATTAGGGAAAAAGCGGCGCAGCACCTGAGGGAGTTCAATCGCAATCGCATCATAATAAGCCATTCCACTAGCTGTATTGGTATACCAGCCATTATCACAATTAGGCATCACAACAATCAGATTCGTCTTTTTCACCAAACGCTGGACATTTGAGTGATTATTCCAAGAATTTTCATTGCCATTCATTCCATGAAGAAGATAAAGAACAGGAATATCCTCACCAACTCCACATTCAGGATAAATCACGGTAACCTGACGATCCTGTTTTAATACTTCTGAGCTATATTCAATCTTCATAAATGCCATGTTTTGTTCCCCTTATTAATTTTTAAAGTCAATTAGTTTTTATTTAGTATTTTTGTTAGCACTTCTCCTAATGTGGTATGGGGCGGAAGCGACCTCCTACAGAGTTCCATTCCTTCTTGGCAAGCCTAGGTCTCCTTCGCTCCCAGGTTTCTAAGCTCAGGCTGAAACTGTCCACTGGACAATTTCACCCCCACACACTAAAACTTATTAGTTTTAGTGTTATCACCACTGCGGAAAGTGCTAGTTGTGGCGACTTCGTCGCTCGTAATGATTGCAGAAACTACCAGCAATAAAATATTATAAAACAACCATATATTGAAGAGGAATTCATTGTGACTGAGACATTTTATCTTAAACGAGTTTACCATTTTAAAGCTAAAACACTATATCATTATAGCACAAAATGGCAAAAACACTCCAAAATTTACAATGGGGTTATCAAAAAATTCTACCTCTAAGTGCGGTAGAATTTTTACTATTGATTAACGAACTTCCATAATTACAGGTAAAACTGCTGGACGACATTTTGTTTGGTCAAAGAGGAATTTACTCAAATCATCACGGACAGCTGATTTTAATTCTGACCAATCAAAATTGTCTTTTGAAAAATAATTTTCAACCGTTGTGTTCACCAAATCGGCAGATTCGCGCATGATATCACGACTCTTCTTAACGTAAACAAAGCCACGTGTGTGAACTTTTGCTTTTGAAATGATTTTCTTTTGGCGTTTATTGACGGTCAAAGCAACGATGAAAATACCATCTTCTGACAAAATTTTACGGTCACGAAGAACGATATTACCAACATCACCCATGGCATTTCCATCAATCATCACATCACTAGCTGGGATACCACCTTCATGAAGGAAACCTTGGTCAGACAGGTGCATAATGTCCCCACGCTTCACGATATAAATATTTTCTGGCAACATACCAATTTCTTCAGCAAGATCTGCATGGGCTGCTAAATCACGGTATTCTCCTTGAATTGGGAAAAGGTATTTAGGCTTCATAAGATTCAACATCAACTGTAAATCACGCCCATTAGCATGTCCAGACACGCGCAGATTTTGTGTAATCATCTTAACAGAGCCACCAGCCTTGTAAATCATATTGTTAACACGGGCTACGACTGCCTCCTTAGCAATACTTGGCGTAGTAACTATATAAACTAAATCACCATCTTTAATTTGGACATAACGATGACGTCCAATTGCCATTTTTTGCAAACCATTAATCGGCTCACCCATTCGACCAGCTTCAAGAATGATTAATTCGTGATCTTCATATTTGTCCATATCTTTTGCTTTAATAATCAAGCGATCGTTAAAGACAGATAATTTATTAAGTTTAATAGCTGTGCGGACAATATTTTCAACGTCAAATCCAGTCAGAACCACACGGCGACCAAAGCGTGCTGCTGCATCAAATACCTGTTGAATACGAACAAGGTTTGAGGCTACAGCTGCAACAATCACACGTCCTTGCGCTTCTTCAATCACATTGTTCATTTCAACGCCAACTTCTGCCTCACTGGCAATTTGAACAGTGCTCGTCGCATTAGCTGAATCTGACAAGAGTGCAAGGACACCTTCACGACCAATTTCAGCCAAACGACCTAAATCAGTCTGGTAAAATTTACTTGCTGCCTGGTCAAATTTAAAGTCACCTGTGTAAACAATATTCCCTTGATCAGTCCCAATCACAACTCCCAAACTCTCTGGAATTGAGTGAGTCGTTTTAAAGAACGATACTGTAGCATCCTTAAAATCAATCTCAGTAACGCTATCAACCACATGAAAATTGTTAAACTTCTTGATGTTATTGTTGTTTTTAACCATCAATTTCGCCAGTTCAATGGTCAATTCAGAACCAAAGACAGGGACTTTAACTTCTTGTAGAAGATAAGGCAAAGCTCCGATGGCATCAGCGTGTCCATGGGTTAAAAAGACACCTTGAACACGATCTTTATTTTCAACCAAATAATCTAAGTTGGGAATAACGACATCTACCCCCAGTTGTTCATTTTCAGGGTATTTTAATCCCGCATCTAAAACGAAAATCGCGTCATTAACTTCTACTAAGTAAAAGTTCTTGCCATTTTCACGCACCCCACCCAGGGCAATGATTTTAATATCACTCATTCTTGAAAATCCTTAGGATTAAGATTTTTACTTCCCTTAACCCCAGCCTAGATAAACTGACTAGGCACTCCTTTCTTATGTCTTTTATCTTGAGAAAATCGTAAAAATTTTCTCTAATTATTTAATAAATCAATTACAAACGTTCCTTACGTCCTTCACACAAGTAATTGCGAAGGTTAGTAAGTCGAATTACAGTCCCTTGTATTATACCATATTTGAAAATATTTTTCTGAAAAGACAATTAAAAAGTCTGCACGAGGCAGATCTTTTCATTCAAAAATTTGATAATAATCACTGATGGTCATCTGAGCTTTTTCTGTTGCAGATACGTCTTTTACGATTTTACCATTTTTCATGACTAAAACACGATTGCCATAAGTCAAGGCGTCTTCCATACGATGTGTAATCATCAAGGCTGTCAGACGGTCTTCTTTAACAAAATGATCCGTCAAAGTCATCAGTGACGTTGAGGTTTTAGGATCAAGTGCTGCGGTGTGTTCATCCAACAGTAAAAGCTCTGGACGTTTTAGCGTTGCCATTAAAAGGCTTAGCGCCTGCCTTTGCCCCCCAGATAAGAGACCAGCTGGTGTCATTAAATGGCGTTCTAAACCATTTCCAGTTTTTGCTAAAAGTGCCAAAAACTCATCCGAAAATTCCTGAAGTTTTCTTGGTAAAAGGCTGCGCTTCTCTCCACGATACTTAGCAATAAGCAAATTCTCAGCAACTGTCATACGAGGAGCAGTCCCCATCTTCGGATCTTGAAAGACACGAGACAGATACTTAGCCCGCTTTTCAGCTGGTAAATGGGTCACGTCTTCTCCCATGATGAAAATGCTGCCGCTGGTCAACATGAGCGTCCCTGCGATGACATTAAATAAGGTTGATTTTCCTGCACCGTTTCCACCCAAAATGGTTAAAAAATCATGTTCGTAAATGGTCAAATTAACATCATCTAAAATAACCTTGACTTCATCAAAACCATTATTAACACGAACTGTGGCATGTTTTAATTCTACAATTTTTGTCATCGCGATAAGGTCACTCCTTTCAAAACTTTTTCTTTTACTGTTGGGAAAATAAGGCAGAGCGCAAGCACTATTGCACTGTAAATTTTCAAATAGTTACTATTGAATCCTAAAGCTAGTATCATCGAAATCAATGCCCAGTAGAGAATACTGCCGACAACAATAGCAATCAAACGCTCTAACAGTGTTAAATTGCTATAAAGTACCTCACCAATAATAATACTAGCCAGACCAACAACAATAATCCCAATACCTTTTTGCACATCTGCATAACCATCTTGTTGGGCAATAAGGGCACCTGCAAGAGCAATAATCCCATTGGAAACAACCAAACCCATCACTTCCATGCGATCAGTATTGATCCCAAAACTCTTGGCCATATCCCTATTATCACCAGTCGCAATATAAGCCTGTCCTAATTGTGTATGTAAGAAGAAAATTAAAGAAGCTATCACTACGGTAACTGAAATCACCCCTAACAATAAAACATTAACATCCTTACTAAAAGGCAAGAAATCCATTAATGTTTTTCTGCCAAGAAGACCTAAATTAGCTCTCCCCATAATCATTAACATGACTGAGTTAGCTGAGGTCATCACTAAAATTCCTGCTAAAATAGTTGGAATTTTCCCTTTTGTATAGAGAAGGCCTGTCACTAATCCCGCCAAACAACCTGCTAACATTCCTAAAAGAGTTGCAAAAAGAGGATTGATATGATGATTGATTAAAGTGACTGCTACTGCCGCTCCCAAAGGGAAAGATCCTTCTGTCGTCATATCTGGAAAATTTAAAATCCTAAAAGTGAGGTAGATTCCTAATCCTAAAATACCATACAGGAGCCCCTGTGATACTGCTGAAATAATCATGTTTTTATCCTTAATATTGTTTTATCTATTCTTGCAATTTTACGATATCTGCTTCTTCCATGATATCTTTCGGAAGCATAAGCCCAAGTAGCTCTGCTGCTTTAGGGTTAACAAGCGGTTTACCAGTATCAATAATAGCGACAGGAACCTTGTTAACCTCTTTCCCCGCTAAAAGTTTTACAGCAATTTTAGCTGTCTCTCTCCCTAGTTCATACTGACTTTGAGAAATTGCTGCCAGACTTCCTTGAGCAACCATAGTGTCAACACTTGAATACACTGGGATTTTAGCTTCATTAGCTGCTCCAATTACTGTTGGAAAAGCTGACGCAATGGTATTATCTTGGGGGATAAAAAGAGCATCTACCTTATCAACGATAATCCCCATTGTTGCGGTAATCTCATTACTTGAAGGAACAGCATACTCGATCACTTCAAACCCTTGTTCTTGTGCTGATTGGCGGAACTCTTTGACTTGTGAAATCGAGTTATCTTCACTACTTGCATAGAGAACACCAATTTTCTTGACATTAGGGGTGAGTTTTCCAATCAAATCAACAGTCTGCTTGACAGGAACAATGTTTGATGTCCCTGTGACATTTCCTTCAGGTTTTTGTAAATCAGTAACTAATTTGGCACCAACAGGATCTGATATAGCTCCCATAACAACTGGAACATCTGCTGTTGCATTTGCTAAACCTTGCGCTGCCGGGGTGGCAATCCCAATGACCAAATCATTAGATTTCACTAACTGATCTGACATGGTTTTGATTTTACTCTGATCAGCTTCCGCATTCAGTTGTGTTAATTGAACAGTTGTTCCATCGTAACCTGCATCAGCTAAGCCATCGACGATGCCTTTATTAATAGCATCAAGGGCTTCATGGGTAACGAACTGTAAGATTCCGATTCTAACAACCTGATTCTCAGAGGATTTTGGTGCTCTGCCATTTTCCTTAGAAAAAATAGCAAATGCAGTCAAGAGTGTGATGGCAATAAGTGTGGCAATAAGTCCTTTGTGTTTCATAAGTTTTCCTTCTTTTCAATAAAGTCTAGGCTAAACGGTCAATGATAAAGGAAGTATGCAAAAAAGCGCCTAGTTTCCTATGACGCTTTTCTTTTGAAGTCTAAGACAAGCGGCACAGATACTTTTTTGAAGTACTCCAAAAAGTCGTATCTATGCCAAAACATAAACACAACGTTACAGACGCCAGCTTTGCCAGTTTGTAGATGTGAATGCTCTCATGTCAAAGACTCCTCTCGTTTAATTTTCTTAATTATAACTTAAATTTGTAAAATTGCAAGCCCTTTTATAAAATTTTCTAAATTTTTTGGCATTTTATCCTTTTGGCATTTTATCCTTTTATCAAGGATCATATCGGTTTTCCCACAGACAAGATAGACCTGCCCTAAATCATTGAGCCTGACGGTCATAAGTAAGTACCTTTTCTAGAATAAAATCTAGTTGATCTTGACTAAGGGGATAAAAGCAACTGATTTCTAGTTTACCTAATCTTAGTTTGAGGAGAAGATTAGTTTTACATTTCTTTTCAATCTGACGAGATTGATGGGGCGAACCCAAAGGAACGATAGGTATTGACATCATGAAAATCCTCCGTTTCTGTTTTCTAATGACAGTATAACGGAGAGGGAGAGATTTTTACAGGTACTTCGTTATTGGACGCTTACGTCACTACCAATATCCCAATGGTACAAAAAAGAGAGAGGACCTTTCATTTGGTCTTCTCTCTTTTTAAGGAAACATTCTAATCAAGCGAGAATGAGTTTTCTCTGCCTCTAGAAGTTTAAGCTATCGCTTATGCCTTCTCTTTAGTCACGTTTCTTTCTCATAACCCATGTACCTAAACCTAAACTCATAACTCCTAGAACTACCGCAAGGTAGGTAGTGCTATCACCAGTTGCTGGCAAGTTTGGTTTATGGTTTGCTGGCGGTGTTGGTGGGGTATTGCCTGGTGGTGTTGGTGGGGTATTGCCTGGTGGTGGTGTTTCACCTGGTGGTGGGGTATTACCTGAAGGCGGATTATTTGGAGTAGGTGGGTTGATTGGAACCGGTGGTTTTGGTGGATTTGGACTCGGTGGAACAACTGTTACTTTGTTCG
>NZ_RCVM01000033.1 GCF_003686955.1 Streptococcus hillyeri | reverse complement strand
TTATATTTTGTCATAGTAAGGACTCATTTCTAACGCAAACGTCTCAGACTTAATTCCACCATAAAAATCCGTTTTAGACTAACTTCCGCTTCGAAAGCTAAAGTGGAAATTACTTTGGGAAATTACCCTAGGCAATGCTTGCTAAATTTATTATCTCAATCGGTCGTCAAACAGTTTTCTTTTTGATATAATAGAATCGGCTTTATGCCGATTTTTATCTTGTTTAGGCAGGATCTAGAGATGGAATGTATGATGTTAGATTTTATAAAAACTGAATTAGCAGGTATTGATGTTCGCGTTGATGAACCTTTGAAAAATTATACCTATACGAAAGTGGGGGGACCTGCGGATTTGTTGGCTTTCCCTCGTTCGCGTCATGAATTGCAACGCTTGCTCACCTTTGCCAAAACTCACCAGTTGGAGTGGACCGTTTTGGGAAATGCCAGCAACCTCATCGTGCGTGATGGTGGTATTCGTGGTATGGTGATTATGTTAGAGAAAATGGCAACGATTACGGTGTCTGGTTATGTGATTGAAGCAGAAGCTGGTGCCAATCTGATTGAGACAACTAGGGTTGCTAGCCGTCACAGTTTGACTGGTTTTGAGTTTGCCTGCGGTATTCCAGGATCAATTGGCGGTGCTGTCTTTATGAATGCTGGTGCTTATGGTGGTGAAATTGCCCATGTTTTGACATCGGCGCAGCTATTGACTAAAGACGGTGACATTATTACCTTGGAAGCTAGAGACTTAAAGTTTGGTTATCGCCATTCTGCGATTCAAGAATCTGGTGCGATTGTTCTATCTGCAAAATTTGCTTTAAAACCAGGAGATTACACACAAATCACACAGGAAATGGCACGTTTGACCCACCTACGTGAGTTGAAACAACCCTTAGAATTACCTTCATGTGGTTCTGTGTTTAAGCGTCCTGTTGGCTACTTTGCTGGAGCTCTTATCTCAGAGGCGGGTCTCAAGGGCTATCGTGTTGGTGGTGTTGAAGTCTCAACCAAGCACGCAGGCTTTATGGTTAATGTGGACAATGGCACAGCTACTGATTATGAAAACTTAATCGCTAGCGTGATTGAAAAAGTAAAAGAACATTCAGGTGTGACGCTGGAAACAGAAGTTCGTATCATCGGTGTATCTGAAGAAAATAGAGAGGAATAAGCTCAATTGACAAATCCAATTATTGCCTTTGAAAATGTCACTAAGACATTTGAAGATAGTGACACGCAAGTCTTAAAAAATATTAATTTTGAATTGGAAGAAGGAAAGTTCTACACCCTTTTAGGGGCATCTGGTTCTGGAAAATCAACCATTTTAAATATTATTGCGGGCTTATTAGATGCCACAAGTGGGAATATCTACTTAGATGGTAAGCGTATCAACGATGTTCCAATCAATAAACGTGATGTGCATACTGTCTTTCAGAACTATGCGCTTTTCCCACACATGACGGTTGCTGAAAATGTTGCTTTCCCACTACGCATCAAGAAAGTTGATAAAAAAGAAATTGACCAGCGTGTTGAAGAAGCACTTAAGATGGTTCGTCTAGAAGGTTTTGGTAAACGTTCGATTCAAAAATTATCTGGTGGTCAGCGCCAACGTGTTGCCATTGCTCGTGCGATTATCAATCAGCCTCGTGTGGTCTTGCTTGATGAGCCTCTATCAGCCCTTGATTTGAAATTGCGAACTGAAATGCAGTACGAACTTCGTGAATTGCAACAGCGTCTTGGCATCACCTTTGTTTTTGTTACCCACGATCAGGAAGAAGCGCTTGCCATGTCAGACTGGATTTTTGTCATGAATGATGGTGAGATTGTCCAATCAGGGACACCAGTTGATATTTATGATGAGCCGATTAATCATTTTGTTGCGACCTTTATCGGAGAATCTAATATTCTTCCAGGTGTCATGATTGAAGACTACTTGGTGGAATTTAACGGCAAACGTTTTGAAGCTGTCGATGGTGGGATGCGACCAAATGAACCTGTAGAAGTGGTTATCCGCCCAGAAGATTTGCGGATTACTTTGCCAGAAGAAGGAAAATTAGAGGTTACGGTTGATACGCAATTGTTCCGTGGGGTTCACTATGAAATCATTGCTTACGATAACCTAGGGAACGAATGGATGATTCACTCTACCCGCAAAGCCATTGAGGGAGAGCGTATCGGTCTTGATTTTGAGCCAGAAGATATTCACATCATGCGTCTCAACGAAACGGAAGAAGAATTTGACGCCCGTATCGAAGAATACGTTGAAGTGGAAGAAGTGGAAGACGGCCTCATCAATGCTATCGAGGAGGAACGCCATGAAGAAAACCAATAATGCCCTTTTTTCAGTTCCCTACCTCCTTTGGATTTTGCTATTTGTAGCGGCACCAGTCATGCTCTTGGTCTGGAAGTCACTTTTTGACATTGAAGGAAACTTTACCTTCAATAACTACGCGACCTTCTTTAGCAGCTGGACCTATCTCAGAATGAGTTTCAACTCCATTTTGTACGCTGGTATTATCACTTTGGTAACCTTTTTAATCAGTTATCCGACAGCTCTGATTTTGACCAAACTCAAGCACAAGCAGTTGTGGCTCATGCTGGTTATTTTACCGACTTGGGTTAATCTTTTGTTAAAAGCTTACGCCTTTATGGGGATTTTTGGTCAGCAAGGTGGTATCAATAGCTTTTTAACTTTTATGGGCTTGGCACCGCAGCAAATTCTGTTCACAGATTTTTCATTTATCTTTGTCGCTAGCTATATTGAATTGCCTTTTATGATTTTACCGATTTTCAATGCTCTTGATGATATTGATGGTAATGTCATCAACGCTAGCCGAGATTTGGGAGCGACAGAAATGCAGACCTTTAGAAAAGTTATTTTCCCACTCTCATTAAATGGGGTGCGTTCAGGCATTCAATCGGTCTTTATCCCAAGTTTGAGTCTCTTTATGTTGACGCGTTTGATTGGGGGAAATCGTGTGATTACTCTAGGAACTGCCATTGAGCAACATTTCCTTACCACTCAAAACTGGGGAATGGGAGCTACCATTGGCGTTATCTTAATTCTTGCTATGGTAGTGACAATGTGGGTGACAAAGGAGAGACGTCAATGAAAAAATTAGCTAATCTTTATCTTGCAGTCGTCTTCTTGATTCTATATATCCCAATTATTTACTTGATTTTCTATTCCTTTAACCAAGGTGGGGATATGAATGGCTTTACAGGAATGACTTTTGAGCACTATAGCATCATGTTTGGGGATAGTCGTCTTATGCTTATCTTAGTCGAAACCTTTTTCCTTGCCTTTTTATCAGCCCTATTAGCAACAATAATTGGAACCTTTGGAGCAATTTTTATCCATCAAACACGTCGTCGTTATCAAAACGGTCTCTTGTCAGCGAATAATGTTTTGATGGTTGCACCAGATGTGATGATTGGAGCAAGCTTCCTGATTTTGTTTACAACCATAAAATTTGAACTTGGTGAACTCTCTGTTCTTCTTAGCCATGTGGCTTTTTCGATTCCTATTGTGGTTTTGATGGTCTTGCCACGTCTTAAAGAAATGAACTACGATATGGTCAATGCGGCCTATGACTTGGGAGCGACCCGTTTTCAAATGATGAAAGAGGTCATGCTACCTTATTTGACACCTGGAATTATTGCAGGTTACTTCATGGCCTTTACCTACTCGCTTGATGATTTTGCGGTAACCTTCTTTGTCACAGGAAATGGTTTTTCAACGCTTTCTGTTGAGATTTATTCTCGCGCTCGTCAGGGAATTTCTCTTGAAATCAATGCCCTGTCTACGATCGTCTTTCTCTTTAGTATCCTTTTAGTGATTGGTTACTATTTCATTTCACAGGAGAAGGAGGTTACGGATGCGTAGATTATATTCATTTGTAGGTGGGATTTTAGCTATCGTGGCTCTGCTATTTAGCGTCAGCTTTTTCATGAAACAAAGTAGTGGTAGCGCTTCAAATAAATTGGTCATCTACAACTGGGGGGATTATATCGACCCTGATTTGTTGAAAAAGTTCACCAAGGAAACTGGCATTAAGGTCCAATACGAAACCTTTGATTCTAATGAAGCCATGTACACTAAAATCAAGCAAGGTGGGACAACCTATGATTTGGCAGTTCCATCTGACTATATGATTGATAAGATGATTAAGGAAGACCTCCTGGTTGAATTGGATCATGGTAAGATTAAGGGATTAGATAACATTGGTTCCGAGTTTATGGGACATAGCTTTGACCCCAACAATACTTACTCAATTCCTTATTTCTGGGGGACGGTTGGAATTGTTTACAATGCGACAATGGTCAAAGAAGCCCCTGAACATTGGGAAGACCTTTGGCGAGAAGAATATCGCAATGATATTTTGCTGGTCGATGGTGCCCGTGAGGTTATGGGATTTGGACTCAATAGCTTTGGATATAGCTTAAACAGTAAAGACAAGGTTGAACTGGCTGTTGTTGAAGCAAAGTTGAACGAATTAACGCCTAACGTTAAGGCAATCGTTGGTGACGAGCTGAAGCACTACATGATTCAGGGAGATGCTGCTATTGGCGTGTCTTTCTCTGGAGAAGCTAGTGAAATGCTTGATGGCAATGAGGACCTTGTTTATGTCGTTCCTAGTGAGGGATCGAACTTGTGGTTTGATAACATTGTCATTCCTAAGACGGTGAAGCATCAAGAAGAGGCTTATGCTTTTATCAATTTTATGTTAGAACCAGAAAATGCTGCGCAGAATGCCGAATACATTGGTTATGCGACACCGAATACTAAGGCAAGAGATCTATTGCCAGAAGAAATCACTTCTGACAAAGCTTTCTATCCAGACCAAGAAACCATTGAAAACCTTGAAGTTTACGATAACCTCGGGCAAAAATGGTTAGGTATCTATAACGACCTTTACTTGCAATTCAAAATGTACCGAAAATAAGATATAACGCAGAAGAAGTTGGATCACCAGCTTCTTTTTTATGTTGTGGGTAGAAAAAGTGTTCGAATCTGAACTTATAGATAATTGAATAAAGGTTAAGGCATCGTTAAGCAGTTTTGATGAACACTAAGTTCTATCAGCAGCTCCTTGCCTTGTCTTATTCCTTTGTCAATCCACTATAAAATAGAGGGTGAAGGAAGCCACAATCATAAAAATAAAAAAATTATCATTTTCCACTTGACAGAATTATCAGAAAAATATAGAATATTCATTAAATTAAAACACAAAGGAGAAAAAATCAAATGGCATTCACAATGACAACTGTTTTGCTATTGAGAATATCGGGCTAGTGCAAAAGCATTAGTCCTGTTTGGCTTACCAAGCGGGAGAGAAACACCTCGCTTGGTATATTCCAGCGAGGTGTTTTAAGTTTTAGAAAGTGGTGAGGTTATGCGTAAGATAGAATTTTTAGACACAACACTCAGAGATGGTGAGCAGACACCAGGTATAAATTTTTCAATCAAGGAAAAAGTAGCCATCGCAAAACAACTGGAAAAATGGGGAATTTCAGCAATAGAAGCTGGTTTCCCAGCAGCTAGTCTTGATTCTTTTGAAGCAGTTAGACAAATAGCTAAGGCAATGAAAACAACTGCCGTTTCTGGTCTAGCCCGATCTGTCAAATCAGATATTGATACTTGTTACGAAGCGATTAAGGACGCTAAATTTCCTCAAATCCATGTTTTTATTGCGACGAGTCCTATTCACCGTGAGTTCAAATTAAAAAAATCAAAAGAAGAGATTTTAGCGATTATCACAGAGCATGTAACCTATGCTCGTTCTAAGGTGGAAGTGGTTGAATTTTCTCCTGAAGATGCCACAAGAACTGAACTGGATTTTCTGCTTCAAGTGGTCCAAACAGCCGTTGATGCTGGCGCGACCTACATCAATATTCCTGATACCGTTGGGTTTACAACACCAGAGGAATATGGGGAGATTTTCAATTTTCTCATTGAGAATATCAAATCGGACAGAGAAATCATTTTTAGCCCACATTGTCATAACGACCTTGGAATGGCTGTAGCAAATACCCTATCAGCCATTAAAAATGGAGCGGGTCGTGTTGAGGGAACTTTAAATGGTATCGGTGAGCGGGCTGGAAATGCGGCGCTAGAAGAAGTTGCTGTAGCGCTTAGTATCCGTGAGGATTACTATGAGGCAAGCTCTGCTATTGCCCTAAAAGAAACTATTAATACTGCTGAAATGGTGTCGCGCTTTTCTGGAATTCCGATTCCTCGTAATAAGGCGGTCGTGGGTGGAAATGCCTTCTCTCACGAATCTGGTATCCATCAGGATGGCGTTCTGAAAAATCCATTGACCTATGAAATTATTACACCTGAACTGGTCGGTGTGAAACGCAACTCACTGCCGCTTGGAAAACTATCTGGTCGCCATGCTTTTATTGAGAAATTAAAAGAGCTTGATTTAGAGTTTGAAGAGGATGAAATCACCGTTCTTTTTGCGAAATTTAAGGCCTTGGCTGATAAGAAGCAAGACATCACGGATGCGGATATTACAGCGCTTGTCGCTGGTGCTGAAATTGAAAATCCAGAAGGGTTCCACTTTGGCAATCTGAGATTAGCTTCAAATCCTGATGATACGGTGACAGCAGTTGTCACTATGGTCAATATTGAGCAGGAAACGGTTGATGTCACAGCTGATGGCAAGGGTTCCGTGGAAGCGACTTACAATGCCATCGACCAATTCTTCCATCAAGAGGTCAAATTACTCAATTACAGCATGGATGCTGTCACAGATGGGATTGATGCCCAGGCACGCGTTACGGTTTCCATTGAAAATGCTGAAACGGGGACGATTTTCAATGCGTCAGGAATTGATTTTGATGTGATGAAAGCTGGCGCGATTGCTTATATCAATGCCAATGTTCTGGTGCAGAAAGAAAATGCTGGTGAGATAGGTCACCGACTATCAGAAAAAGAAATGTAAGGTGAAATGATGACAAAGAAAATTGTAACCTTGGCAGGTGATGGGATTGGTCCAGAAATTATGGTTGCTGGGCTGGATGTTCTAAAAGCTGTCTCAGAAAAAATTGGCTTTCAATATGAGCTGGATGCTAAACCCTTTGGCGGTGCTGGTATTGATGTCAGTGGTCATCCCTTACCAGAAGAAACCTTAAGAGCAACGCAAACAGCAGATGCTATTTTATTAGCAGCTATCGGCGGTCCCAAATATGACACTGCCCCTGTTCGACCAGAGCAAGGTCTGTTAGCCCTCCGTAAAGCTTTGAACCTCTATGCTAACTTAAGACCAGTTAAAATTTTTGAACCTCTCAAGCATTTGTCTCCACTTAAGCCTGATCGCATTGAGGGCGTGGATTTTGTGCTTGTGCGTGAATTGACTGGTGGGATTTACTTTGGGGAGCATCTTTTAGAAGTCGATAAAGCTCGGGATCACAATGATTACACATCGGACGAAATCCGACGAATCATGATTAAGGCATTTGACATTGCTCGTACGCGTCAGAAAAAAGTAACCAGCATTGATAAGCAAAATGTTTTAGCAACTTCTAAACTATGGCGACAGGTGGCTGATGAAGTGGCTAAAGATTATCCTGATGTGATTTTGGAACATCAGCTGGTTGACAGCGCAGCCATGCTATTGATTACCGATCCTGCTCATTTTGATGTCATTGTCACGGAAAATTTATTCGGCGATATTCTCTCTGATGAGGCGTCAGTCCTGTCTGGTACTCTTGGCGTCATGCCTTCGGCTAGTCATTCGACTGATGGTCCAAGTCTCTACGAGCCAATTCACGGTTCAGCGCCTGATATAGCAGGGCTGGGCATTGCCAATCCCATCTCAATGATCTTGTCCGTTGCTATGATGCTTCGAGAGTCCTTTGGTGAAATCAAGGGGGCAGAAATGATTGAGAAGGCAGTCGAAAAAACTTTCGCAGATGGCATTTTCACAAAAGATTTAGGTGGAGAGGTAACAACCTTGGAGATGACTCAAGCCATCATAGGTAACCTGATATGATACGGGAGATATTGATTTATGGCAGTCTTTGGAATATCTTTGTCTTTGTCCTTTACGGTATTGATAAAGGCAGAGCTGTTCGTGGCAAGTGGCGGATTTCAGAGAAAACATTGTTACTGCTAACCTTGTGTGGTGCAGGTCTTGGAGCCTTCTTAGGTGGCAACTATTTTCACCATAAAACACGAAAATGGTATTTTCAAGTCATCTGGTACTTAGGAATTATTATCCAAATTGCTATCTGTTATGTGATTTGGAAAGTTAGAAAATGATAGGGGGAACTGAATGGGTGGACAATCGATATTTGACAAACTTTGGGAACGCCATGTGATTGCTGGAAAAACTGGTGAACCTCAACTCCTGTACGTTGACCAACATTATATTCACGAGGTGACCAGCCCTCAGGCTTTTGATGGCCTGCGAGAAGCCAATCGGCAGGTTCGCCGTCCTGATTTGACCTATGGGACTTTTGACCACAATGTTCCGACAGTGAATATTCATGACATCCGAGATGTGATTTCAAAGGCACAGATGGATGCTCTGGCGAGAAATGTGAAAGAATTTCAGATTCCTCACGCTCCGCACGGCTCAAAACATCAAGGCATTGTTCACATGATTGGACCGGAGATGGGATTGACCCAACCTGGAAAACTGATTGTCTGTGGAGATAGTCACACCGCAACTCACGGTGCCTTTGGAGCGATTGCTTTTGGAATTGGAACGACAGAAGTCGAGCATGTTTTTGCAACTCAGACCATTTGGCAAGTGAAACCAAAAAAGCTACTGATTAAATTTACAGGAAAACCACCAAAAGGTGTCTACGCTAAAGATTATATCCTAGCTCTGATTGCCAAGCATGGTGTCGCTCTCGGTGTCGGCTACGTGGTGGAATATGTAGGTGAAGCTATTGACGCTTTGACCATGGAAGAACGCATGACCATCTGTAATATGTCCATCGAATTTGGGTCAAAAATGGGAATTATGAACCCTGACCAGACGACATTTGACTATGTGGCGGATAAGAAACACTGTCCAAGACAGTTTGAGGCAGCTGTGGCAGATTGGAAGACATTAGTATCAGATAAGGATGCACATTACGACAAAATAATCGAAATGGATGTGTCAGAGTTAGCTCCTATGGTGACTTGGGGAACAAATCCTTCGATGGGTGTTTCTTTTGACCAAACCTTCCCAGATATTCGTGATATGAATGATGAAAGAGCTTATCACTATATGGGACTAGAACCAGGGCAAAGACCAGATACGATTGAAATCGGCTACGTATTTATCGGCTCTTGTACCAACGCTCGCTTAAGTGACTTACAGGTGGCAGCAAAATATGTCCTTGGTAAAAAAGTTGCAGATGGTGTGACAGCCATTGTTGTTCCGGGGTCTAGACCAGTAAAACAGGCGGCAGAGCAACTAGGTTTGGATAAAATTTTTACAGATGCAGGTTTTGAATGGCGAGAACCGGGCTGCTCCATGTGTCTAGGAATGAATCCTGATAAGGTTCCATCTGGTGTGCATTGTGCTTCAACCAGCAACCGCAATTTTGAAGACCGGCAGGGAGTTGGCTCTAAACCGCATCTTTGTAGCCCAGCCATGGCAGCCGCGGCAGCAATTGCAGGACGCTTTGTAGATATTAGACAGCTAGAGGGGGTGTGAGATGGAAGCATTTACTATCTATTCTGGAACAACCGTTCCTTTGATGAATGATAATATCGACACGGACCAGATTTTACCCAAACAATTCCTGAAATTAATTGATAAAAAAGGCTTTGGGAAGTACCTCATGTACGAATGGCGCTATCTGGACGATGATTATACTGAGAATCCTGACTTTATTTTCAATACGTCTCCTTATCGCAAAGCAAGTATTCTGATTACAGGAGATAATTTTGGGGCCGGATCCTCACGTGAACATGCAGCGTGGGCGCTAGCGGATTATGGCTTTAAAGTGATTATTGCAGGTTCTTTTGGAGACATTCACTATAATAATGATTTGAATAATGGGATTTTGCCCATCGTCCAACCTCTAGAGGTTCGGCAGAAGTTGGCCAATTTAAAATCGACAGACCAAGTCACCGTGAATTTATACGAGCAAAAAATTCTATCGCCAGTAGGAGAATTTTCCTTCGATATTGACGCGGACTGGAAACATAAATTATTAAAAGGGCTAGATGACATTGGCATTACACTCGAATACGCAGATGCTATTGCAGCATATGAACGCAATCGCCCAAGCTATTGGCAAGACTAACTAACGCATTAAACATAAAAAGAAAAGTAGGTAATTATTATGACAAAACACGTACATTGGGATGGCACACTTAATCAAGAAGGATTTGATATTCTAAATGGAGATGGTGGTTGTATCGTGACCCCAACTAAGGTTGGTTATATTATTATGACCAGTGACCGTGCTGGACTTGAGCGCAAATTTGAAGCCAAAGAGCGTAACCGTAATAAACCAGGTGTTGTTCTCTGCGGCAGCATGGAGGAGCTCCGTGAACTGGCACAATTAACCCCAGAAATTGATGCCTTTTACCAAAAACATTGGGATGAGGATATTTTGCTCGGCTGTATTTTGCCGTGGAAACCGGAGGCTTATGAGAAATTAAAAGCCTACGGTGATGGACGGGAAGAACTCATGACGGATGTCCGTGGCACCTCATGTTTTGTCATCAAATTTGGTGTAGCTGGTGAACAAATTGCCAAAGAAATGTGGGAAAAAGAAGGGAAGATGGTTTACGCTTCATCTGCAAACCCTTCTGGTAAAGGAAATCGTGGGAAAGTTGAAGGTATCGGTGAACGAATTGAAAAGGCTGTTGATCTTGTCATCGAAGCAGATGACTATGTCGCCTCTATTCAGCCAGATAAAACTGTTGAAACCCGCTACGAACAAGGCGTTATGGTCTCAATGGTCGATAAAGATGGCAAACTCATTCCTGAACAAGGAGCTGGAAGTCGCTCTATTGATAACTGCCCAGTTGTTATCCGTAAGGGGCTTGACATTGATAAAATTATGATGCACCTCTCAGACCACTTCAACTCATGGAATTACCGCCAAGGCGAGTATTATTAAAAAAACAATAAAAGGCGCTGTTAAGCGTCTTTTGGTGTATAATAAATACTAATAGTTTAACTGAGGCTATTACAATGTTAACTAATTGGGGAATTTTACCAATCAGAAGCCTGAAAAGAGTAAACTGATAAACAACAGAAAGTGAGGACAAGATGGCAAGAAGTGAAGAGGTTATTTTAACCAACATGTGCATGATTGAAAACGATAAGGGAGAAGTGGTCATGCAGATCCGAAGTCCCGAACGTTATAGCTGGGATGGCGCAGCGTATCCGGGCGGACACATCGAATTAGGCGAGAGCTTACACGAAGCTGTTGTCCGAGAAGTCTATGAAGAGACAGGATTGACCATTAAAAATCCAAGATTGGTTGGTGTCAAGCATTTTCACACAAGAGGAGAAAGTATCCGTTATCTTGTATTTCTCTACAAGGCAACTGAATTTGAAGGGAATATCAGATCATCTGATGAGGGAGAAATCAAGTGGGTTCCAAAAACTGATTTTAAAACAATTGATTTGGCAGACTCTATGGATGATATTATCCAATTCTATGAAGAGGAAAATACGTCTGAACTGTTCTACCTTCGAGATGTGAATGATATTTTACAGAGACAGTTTTTATAAGTAAAAAGCTCCAAATGGGGCTTTTTCTGATAGTTATATAATTGTTATTATTTTGCTGGTTTTGTGATATATTGCAGTGCGATACGGTTTTCAGGTTTTGCATCACAGAGATAAATGACCGTCAAGAAACACCATTCTAAGGGGTTCATTAGGAAATAGATAATATCTGCTTGCCACGGTGACTTGATCTGTCTAGCAATTGGATAGCCATAGGTGTCATAAATGTGTCTTATCACCTTATGTATTCGTGGTAGTTTTTCTTCAATGATCTGCTCAAAGGCATTGGCAATTAGCAATTGACGATTAACGACGATGTGGTGACCATGACGAACGCCCATACGAATAGGTTTAACCAGACGCTCCGACAGTACAAAGATAATGCTCATCGTAGAAAATATCTGGGGGTGATACCTTGGTTGATAAGGTCCAGTCACTTGTCTCAGTACATGCTTTAATCATATAATCTGGTTCCTGTCCAAATAAGGTTAAGAGACTAATCACTATATTGGAGTATGGCTTTGATTAGAATAGAGTTGTACTTGCCATACATCGGTACTGACACTAAAAGAAATAAGAAAATACGATCCCCCCCCTAAAAACATGCTACCTAAATCAAATAACCGAGTATCTACTAAAGCTTTTTTTCAGTATTTAAAATTGATATAAGCTAATATAGAGGGAAGAGGATATATTAGAGGAGATACGTAGAGGGCAACAAATAAATAGAAGAAGATATCAAATAGATACCCTCTAAACAAAAATAGGAGAAGATATACAACAAGTAGTGAAACGCATAATAAAAAATTTAGAAGTTTTCATAGTGCCATTATATGCTAATTCATAAAAAAGAAAAACAAATGATAGGCTAAATTCCCAAACTAACTTCCACCGTCTGTTAAAGTGGAAGTTAATCTGATAAAACCTCTAACAACCAGTGGAAATCCGTGTCAGGGTAAGTTCCACTGGTTTTTATAATGGTTGATTTTATTGC
>NZ_RCVM01000032.1 GCF_003686955.1 Streptococcus hillyeri | reverse complement strand
TGCAATAAATCAACCTTTATAAAAACCAGTGGAACTTACCCTGACACGGAGTTTCACTGGTTGTTAGAGGTTTTATCAGATTAACTTCCACTTTAACAGACGGTGGAAGTTAGTTTGGGAATTTAGCTTTTTTCTAAAAAGGTAATTTCCCAACGTAAGTTCCACTGTGTTTTTAGTCTACAACTGTGTGTAATTGCCTTCCTTTTAGCGATCTGCCATTTCTTAAAAATATAAAGCATGAAATCAAGTTTATTCAACTCAACCTCATGCCTTAACTTTATCCATATAAGAATTTTAGCTTTCAAGGATATTCTTAAATTCTTGAACCATACTCTCACTTTCAATGCGAAGAAACATTGGGTCATCTTTGTCGTATTGCTGGGTGAACATTGGCAGCTGTCCAAACCAAACAATATCTTCATCAAGTATGGTAAATGTTGGCAATGGGGTATCCCTCTCATAAACAGAGATTCCTGTGCCTGCTAGCTGCTGTATTAAGGTTTGATTTTTCTTATCTCGAGTTACATAAACATCTAGACTTACTCCTTTAATCAGCCCCAGTAATTGTTGTAACTTCAACCGATGACCTTTAGCTATCGAAATCGTCACTTTTTTAACCTGTCGCAAATCTTTTGTAAAAGTAGCTTCATAGGAAACTCGGTCAAAAATACTCTGATTTTCCTGTTTAGACGATGTCACATAGCGCATCTTTCGATAAGCTACTTGTCGCTTATGAAACATCTTTTCTAAGTAAGGGACATGAATATCAACGTAATCGTATATTGTAACTAAATTCTTCCCTGAATATGGACGATGAATGCGACCAGCATATTGAATCAGATTATTTTTCCAAGACAAAGGACTTGCCAAAACAAGCGTGTCCAACTTTGGTAAATCAAATCCTTCTCCCACATACTTACCAATTGATATGAGAACAAAAGGCTCGGCATCATCTAATTGTTCAATTTGGGCTAGAATTGCCTTCTTGTCTTTTGCTTTTGTCTGACCACTCATGACAAAAACAGAGGATCTGCCAGCATCACTCAATCCCTGTTCAAGAATGTTCAAATGCTCAATACGATTGGCTAATACTAGAATATGACGCTTTTGTTGGTACGCTTCTCGAATATCTTGAATTAATAATTGATTGCGAGACGATGATTGAGCTAGTTTCTCACAGAGGTTCACAAAATTTGTACTTTTTTTATCTTGGATATCATATTTTCCAAAATCAGTAAATCGAAGCGATAACTGCTTCTCAAAAGCAACCTGTTCCTCGGTAGCAGTATGCAAAACAGGACCTATACGTTGGAAAAGAATCGGTTCATGACCATTTTTTCGTTCTGGAGTTGCTGTCAATCCATAAAGGTAAGTTCCAGAAAAACTAGCTACTACTTTTTCAAACATTGTTGCGGTCACATGATGGCATTCATCTACCAACATCACATCATAATCAGACAATAATTCTTCAAGATTATCAGCCGTCATCAGTGATTGAATCATGGCGACATCAACCAATTTCGTTCGCCACTTTTTAGCTCCTACAAATTGACCAACGTGTCCTATGATTTTTTCTCGACCAGAAGGCGTGTAGCGCACCGCTTCTTCTTCATCAAATACTAGAAATTGCCCTAAGCGCTCTATCCACTGCTCTAGCAGTTGCCGATTATGAACTAATATTAGCGTCCGTCTTTGTCGCTTAGCAATAAGTGCTGACCCCAAAACCGTTTTTCCAAATCCAGTTCCTGCACAAAGAACACCATTTTCTGCAACCAACATGTCTGATAGCGCTAATTCTTGATTAAATCTCAACTCCCCTGTAAAAGATACCTTAATCTCATTCTCAACACGTTCTTGTTCAATAAGTGTTAACTTTGGAAAGGTTTCCTGAATCTTTGAAACAAGTCCCCTTGGAAGATATAGGTGCCTATCATCTTCTTCAAACAGATAGATGGTCTCTGGTGTTTGGTAAGTCGGCTGTCTCATTGCCTGTTTTAAATAATACTCAGGATTAGAAAAAGATGCTAACTTTTTCAGATAAAAAAGTGCCTGTGGTGATAAACTATTTTTGACTATCGTTAGTACACGTCCTTTGTGAACCTCTAACGGTTCTTTTTCAAAATGCATCTCTAGAGACAACTGATTAATCTCTTGAACCTGCTGATAACTCAATCGTCTCAATTCCTGAAGATATAGCCACTGATCATCATAAGGGACATACTCCTCATCAACAAATACGCGCTTCCCTTCTTGAAAAGATTGCCCTTGTAAAGGAAGAGCAATCAAATTTCCAAATCCTCCTTTCGGCAAGCAGTCTTGATTTGGAAACATACGATCAAACGAATCAAAGGATAATTTAGGAGATTCTTGCATAGCTAATGCTAACAATTTTTTACCAAATAAACGCGCCTCTCGACAAGAAATCAGAGTTTCAAAGAAAAACCAGACATGTGCTCCATTTCCTGAACGAGAAATTTCCACATGTAGATCGATTCCATAAGCACTTGCTACTTTTCTCAGAACTCGAACGGCTTCTCTCCAATCCCCTTTATCAAAATCAATCGCTAATAAAGAGCAAGTATCGTCTTTTAAAATTGGAAAAAGACCAATACTCGTTTCCCCTCTAAAATGGGATTTCAGCACCTCATCCGTCAAGGGTTCGCACAGACGTTTTTCAACTGGAAGCTGCTTCCAGCCATAACGATAGGAAGGGGAATACTGCAATCTCCCATCCTCATTTTGGTAGGATTTGGCATACACATCATCACGTCCTTTAAATAGGGAACGGTATATCCTTAATTTTTCAACTGTCGTTAACTGAGAACGCCTAGACATAAAGTATTTTTGAAAATCACTCTCGCTGATTAGCACGAACTCCCCATTATCTTGATATTCTAGTAATAGCAACTGTACTTGTGAACTAAAGTATGGGTATTTCGCCTCGATACAGGCTAATCTACCAGAAGTTTTCTCAATGAATTGTTCCAAATATTAATCCTCTTCATCATACTTATAAGCAATTTGGCAGAAAATGTCCATGACTCCTTCTTCAAAACCCCAACCAATTCCTTGGCTAGCTTGCTCAATATGCCTCAACTCTTGCTTGATAGACTCAAAGAATGTCTCATTTCCTTCAGCAACATCAACCACATTTTGGTAAGCATCCAGAACAGCATTGTAATAAGGTACTGACATGTCACCGAAATCCTCTGTATATTGTGTCCCGTCTAAAGCAAATTGCAGATTAACCCTCGCTTGAGCTTCTTGGTCTGAACAACGTTCCTTAAACTCATTAATCAACTTCTTAACTGCCCTATAATCACCACCACGACCAATATTTCTTGGGAACATCACCTTATGGATTTTCTGACAATAATCCGCCACTAAGTCCGCGATATAATCATCACCTCGCAAAGACACATTTAACTTATCCTTCACTACCTTACTCTCACCATATAATTGGCAAATCAGACTCACTAAATCTTTCTTTTCCAAAGTAATTAATTCCTTTTTTAGTGCTGCTTGTGATAATGGTTTCATTCACATGCCTCCAATCCATTCCCAAAGATACCGTTTTCTTCATTATAACAAAAACCACAGCCAATTCATGTAACCAAATATATATTTCCTCCATTTTATGCTATGATAGTATCAAAGGAGAATACCATGTCACAAAAAATTATCAACGTCGTTGCTGCTGCTATTTTGAAAAATGGGAAATACTTTTGTGCACAGCGTCCAGAAGGGAAATCACTTGCTGGCTTTTGGGAGTTTCCAGGTGGGAAATTAGAGGAAGGAGAATCTCCTCAGGAAGCACTTGTCCGTGAAATCAAAGAAGAATTCAATGCTGATATTGAAGTGTTGAACTACGTTAACGAAACCTCTTATGACTATGACTTCGGAACTGTTGTTATGAAAACTTTTGAGGCAAAACTCTTATCTGAACAGCTAACTTTATTAGAACACCAAGACTCCAAATGGTTAGAACCTAGCCAGCTCCACACTCTTAATTGGGCACCTGTTGATCGTCCTGCTGTTGACTTATTAAGCAAAAAATGAGATTCGAAAGAACCTCATTTTTTTGTAATATAGTCATATAAATCCTGTTTTACAGCAGTCTCCAATTTTAGCTGCATCCTTACAACCTTTTTATTCGATTCCGACTCAACATCATTTTGAGCAGTTCCTTCAATATATTTCACTTCTCCCATGAAATAGTGTTCTGATCCTTCGTCTTTACTTTTATTAATAAAAAGATAAAGTTTCATACCAGTACTTGCCGAATTGATAATATCTTTAACTTGTTTTGAGTTCAGATCTGTATCCTTTCGAGTCATCCAGTTAAATATTTTTTCATTCATGAAGAAGTCTTTATAGGGAATTTCCTCATCTTTTTCCCAATTGAATAATTTACACATTTCTTTTCGGGTATATTTTTCACCAATTATAAGCTCTCCCGTTGTACCCTGAGACTTATAAATTCCTACTTTAATGACATCAATACATAAATCATAAAAAAGTTTTCTTTTAAGAAGTTTCGAAAATAATCTGTTTAAGAAATAAACATCATTTTCATCATCAATCAGGGGGACATTTCCATATTTATCTCTATCGTTTTTCACAAAAAAACGATAAATTTAATATTCTTTCCATACTCCTCATAGTATGAAAATCATTGCTTATACCTTTTTTAGCTAATAGTTCTTTATAAGCTGATTTAGTTATTTTGCCATAGTTAACTAAATACTCCAACAACAATACTTCTTGAGGTCGCTTACTTCCTAGCAACTCTGTAGTCAGAAAAGTTAAATACCCTCTTTCTTCTCTAGTTAAATCAATCACTGAATCAGAGAATTTATTTAGAACATCCGCATAATTCTTATTCTTAAAAGAACTATTTTTAAAGAAAGTCAGCGGATCAATGCTATTATAAGTCACAAAATCTTTCAGAAACGGTTGACGGCCTAATTTATTCTGCAAGTCCACATAGCTATCTCGTAAAATTTTCATGCTAGATAGACTGGTGTTAGTAATAGACTCAAAAATTTGTTTACGCGCGACTTCTTCGAAGTTGATGGTCGTCAAACCACTGATCAAATTCGCTTCACGAACTTCACGACGGTAATTATCCTTGTTCATGGACTGGTCGCCAAATAAAGCTACTGGAATCAAATAATTATTGCGATAATTCCCAATAAAATCAATAATCGTCACATACTCTTTTGACTTATGCTTACGTAGACCACGCCCCAGTTGTTGCACAAAAATAATGCTTGATTCCGTATTTCGAAGCATGACCACTTGATTAACACTTGGAATATCAATTCCTTCATTAAAAATATCAACTGTGAGTAGATAATCTAGTTCACCCTTTTCAAGTTCTTGCACTGCCTTTTCACGGACTGCTTGACTATCATCACCTGTCAAGGCTTGTGTACGAAAACCTTTTTGATTTAAGAGAATAGACAATTCTCTTGCTTCCTTCTTACTGGAACAGAACATCAAGCCACGCACAGACTCACCACTATGCCCATAGTAATTGATTTTTTCGAGAATATGATTGACGCGTTCTTTGGAAACAAGATTTGAAAAATCTTCATTTTCACTAATGAGTTCACCGTCCACCCGAATATCGGTCACACCAAAATAGTGGAACGGACAAAGTAAATCCGCATCCATGGCATCTTGCAGACGAATTTCATAGGCGATATTGTAATCAAATAATTCATAAATATTTTGCCCATCTGTCCGCTCAGGTGTCGCCGTCATTCCCAAAAGGAAGTCTGGAGTAAAGTAATTCATCACCTTCTTATAAGACTCTGCACCAGCCTTATGGACTTCGTCAATCAAAATGTAATTGAAAAAATCGGGCGCAAAGCGCTGTAAATGCTCATCACGTGATAAGGTCTGAATGGTCGCAAAAATGTACTTCTTACCAGTAATATCAACACCTGACTTATAAAGGCAAGCCTCATCATCAGAAAAACCAAGCACGCGTTCCGGATTGACCTGACGAACATCAAGAGCTGACAAATAGGTTTTCCCTGTACCAGTCGCAGAAATCACAAGAGCTTTCTGAGCGCCATTATCACGCACTTGCTGTAAACCAACGCTTCTTTTTGCATTTTATTTGGCTCAATCTTGCCGACTTGATAGTCTGCTTTTGTTTCTTCTTCGAAAGTTGTTACCTGAATAACCGACTTCCGTTTTTTCTTGTAAGATTCAATAATCTCAGCTGTCAATGGTCTAGATAATTCCCAAACTCGGTCAAATTCTTGTTTGGTCTGATAAAGCAAGTCTCCATTATCCGTCGAATTGAGCTTGATATTCCACTCATAATTTTGTTTCAAAGCTGTCGCTGTTAAATTCGATGACCCAGCAATCAAGACTTGCTTGCTTTCCTGCTCAAACAAATAATATTTGGAATGCAACTGCATGGATTCCTGAGAAATCCGAGCCTCCACATTGGGCAATTTTAACAAGTCATACATAGCCAACGGATCATTGAAATCCAGATAAGGTGAAATCAAAATTTTCCCCTGAACACCACGCGCCGCCAAATCAGCCAGCTGCGCCTTAATCATGGAAATCCCAGACTGGGTCACAAAAGCCACCGAGAAATAAAAGGCCGTACTCTTGAGCAATTCCTCCTGCAAATCCGTCAGAACAAAACGCTTTTCCTCAGCATTATTAAGGGCGCATAAGTCACGTCCCGAAACCTCACCCGGTCAATAAAACCAAACTGCATCGACTCCAACAACTGAGCCTCAAAAGCTGATCCCATAATAAATAGTCCTATCTAGTTGATAGAACTATTATCTAATATATTAGGAGGGATGTAAAGGGGGATAATTTTTTATAATAATAGTTTGATTAACAATCACGCATTTTTCTTATCTCGCTAAAAATGTCTTTTTTAAATTTTCCAAGAGGAATATTTTTAATATCTTCAGTAAATACAGCATTACCATGGATCAAATAATCTATCTCATCATCAGCTAACATTTGATTAAAATTTTCATAAGCAGTCTCATCTCTTTTATTAACTGCATTTTTAAATATCTCTTGTAGTTCCTTTCGGTAAGTGTATGAATATTTCACTTCCCTATCAAGCATATCTTTGATATCTATTTGATGAATTTGGTAACCAGCATTCAATTTAATTATCTCTGTATCTGCTAAACGCTTTGAACCACCATCGATTGTAATTTCCATATCAGTCAAGGATTTAAGTAAATAGTCAAATTTCACTTCATTTTCATCCACATTCTCCTGAATCCAGGGATTAATCCAAAATTCTTTGTTTCCCTTATTAAGATTGCAAATACTACAACAAGGAACAAAGTTGTACAAAGATATAGCAAACATAGGATATGTATCCTTACTATAAAAGTGATCCATTTGTGAACCTAATTTATCATCACGATTGTTAATAAAATTCCGATTACAGTAAGGACAAACTGTGACTCCTAGTGCATTTGTTAAAAGGATATTCAATTTTTGTCCTTTATTACTCTTTTGCATAATATTGCCAGTAGTATAAACAGATTTGAGACGCTGGATATTTCTATATTCCATTTTCTTCGTAGAAATTTCCTTATTTCCTACACGCTTTTTAATAATTTCAGCAATACTTTTAATATCATTCGCTGGCATTAGTATAAGTTGCTTAAAATTGTCTTCAGAATTAACACTTTGAAAAAAGTTAGAAAAACTATCCTTTCCAATAATATCTTTGATACGCCTCATCAAATCAACAATGTTACCATCTAGTTTTATATACTGTGTTTTAGCTTTATTATAGTAAAGTTCTTTTACAGAATCACTATATACATGTCTATCAAAATAAATCATTTCGTTTTCTCACGTTCTTGCAAAATTTTTCGTAATTCATCAGTCGATAATTCTGATACCATCTTACTACTTAAATCCACATTAGGAGCAGATACGTGAGAAAAATTAATTCGTTGGAACATTATTTTTAGTTTCTTTGAAATAACCTTCTCACCAATGGAATTAATTATCTTTTCAAGATATTTTTTAAACTCTAAATCTGATAACTCTCCCAATTTCAACCCTTCTGAAAACTTACTCTTTATTTGTCCTAAGTCAACATATTCTTGATTTAATTCATAGATAGCCTTGATTGTTGCATTTATTACTTTTGTCGCGTACTCGCCTTTTGTACTTTCTAAAAAAAATGAATCCATAAAAAGTTGATGGATATTTTGTCCAAAAGTAGTTTTATGATGGGTATCGGCATATTCAATTATCTTGTTCCCAGTTTCTTTATCTTTTTTCAACATAATAACATTTTCAGAATAAATATCTGATAACATGATTGGCGAATGAGTGGTCATAATAATTTGTACAGATTTTTCATTAAAATTTTCTATAATTCTAGGTAAAATATCACTAATCCATTTCCTTTGCCATTCAGGGTGTAATCCAATATCTACCTCATCCAATAAGAGTAGCATTTCTTGATTACCTATATTTTCAACAATGGAAAACATGCGCCCGAACAGATTTAACAAAGAGTGTTCTCCTGAGCTCAAACCTTCCCATCTAAATTTTATAAATGATACCAACTCATTTATCTTTGTAAACTTTACTTGATTTTGCTCAATTGTAAAATCACTTTGTAAAATTGATATAATTTTATGAAATTTTGATAACTTTTCTTCATCCCCTAATTTAAATAAAGCATTAGTTTCATCAGAGAAATAATGAATTAAATACTTTAGATTGTCCATTGATTTTATTGATGATTTCTCATTCAATTTCTCTAGAATATCCTCTTGGTCTTGATCACAAGAATTATAAGCATTGTAATAATTTATAAACCAGATATAAGATTTATTATAACTAATTAAATCAAGAAAATGTGATTCAAAATTTTTAAACATACCAGTGGGTAGCTTATCCAAGATATCCACTAGTACAACATCTGTAGATTCTATATCAAAGAATTTGTTTCTATCTTTTTTTTCAAGTAATTCTTTCCTATTTTTTAATTCTATTAATTTCCATAATGTATCACAATAATATTCCAAATAGATACTCTTAATTGAAATTAAATCTTTATCAAACAATTCCTCAAATTTTTTTATATCTTCTAAAGGAATGATTTTTAAAAGTTCCTCGCGAATATCATCCAAAGATGCTTCTTTTTCCAAAATAATATCATCAGATTTTATTTCTAAACTTCCTTGAAAATAGTTACTTGCACTACTTAGAAATTCACTTTTAATCGCCTCTATGTATTCATATCTTTTTTCAATAGGAACTTCACCCCAGGCCTGCATCAATTCAACAGCATAATTATCACTTTCAAATTCAGTAAAGATTCCTTCAGTAACAGTTTCTAGAAATCCTTTTTCTAAATTAACTCCTTCATCCTTCCAGTAACTATTCTCTGTAAATCTTTTTATTTCAAATACTAGCTCATCCGATTCCCTTTTAAAAGTCTCAATAAGCTCTACCGCAACATCCAGAACTAAATGATTGAAATTCTCTATATTAAAAACTTTCATAGCTTCTTTTAAAGTTTTTGGTAAAAAATCAAACTTCCCTTGAATACTGTTATCCGTGACAATTTGTCGAAACTTTTTAAACGAGTCCTCTATATTTTCATTATCTAAATCTTTACAACAAAATATATGAACTAAATAACCTTTTAGCATACGATTAATAGAATCAAAAATATTATTCTTATCCAAGATAAATTGTCTCAAATCTATAGAATCTATATCCTCTCTCTCAATATCTCTCATATATTTTTCGTGTGATATATTATATTTTTCCTCTAGAAATGATATGTATTGAGAATCATTTTGAAGTAATGCCCCATATTTATCTATCAAAAATTGTTCATAGTCTTTAATTAAAAATACACCGTCATCTTCTAAATAGAACTCCTCATCATATTTAGAAAAATAATAATCACTGTATTCTGAAATATTATCATCTGTATCATAAAACTCCATAATAGCTTCGATTTGGTCATCTTCATCTTCAAACTTTGTTCTAATATAATCAATATAGTTAAGAAATTCTCTATTATTCTGACGATTAAGTTCAAGTTGAGTAACAATTCTTTTATCTTTTACTTTGAATATGAAGTTATTGATACTAGATAGCTCACGATTTCTAAAAAGAAAATCAATTTGATTAGCCATATCTTTTTGATTCGATTCTAAAATATTTTGATTCGATAATTTATATGTAGTTGTTAAATCAAATTGTGTCTTGCTATACTGAGTATAAGATTCAATAGCATTAGAAAATCTAATAGACCTAATAGGTTTTTCTTCTTTAGAAAAAAACTGTCGTCCTCCATCATTACTTTTATTTAACCATAAATATCTATTATTTTTATTGTAACAAGAATATTTTTTATATCGATTTTCAAAGTCATATGTCTCATAAATAAAATAAAATTCTTTATTTAATTGAAATATATTATTAATTAAGTTAGTCTTACCAACACCATTTTCTCCTACAATAACAGTAAGATTACTAATCCCTTTCGTATATGGAATATGTATATATTCCTTGATTTCTGTAATTCCAAATACCCCATTTTGAGGTTGTGTGACTATTACATCTGGTAAAAAGTTAATGACTTCATACTCTCCATTATTTTCTTCAATCATTGCTACCAATCGTAGCCGTCTATCTTTAGTCTCCACTTTTCTCACCTTAATCATATGATATTTAGTTGCACTGCATCTCTTGCATGACAATTATACCACAAAACCCAGCCTTTCTAGGCTGGGCGTCTATTTATAACTACCTTATTTCCCCAACTTCTCCATTTCCTTAATCCGCTCAACTGTCGCATCAAATTTAGTTTGGTAGTCGGTTTGTTTGGCTTTTTCTTTTTCGACGATTTCTGGTTTGGCTTTTTGGACGAAGCGTTCATTGCTGAGTTTTTTACCGACCATATCGAGTTCTTTTTGCCATTTAGCGAGTTCTTTGTTGAGGCGTTCTAGCTCTTCTTCCACGTTGAGGAGGTCTGCTAGTGGGAGGAAGATTTCAGCACCTGTGATAACGGCTGACATGGCTAATTCTGGATTAGCGATACTTGATGAAATTTCAAGCGTCTCTGGGTTTGTGAAGCGTTTGATGTAGTTGACATTGCTGTTAAAGAAGGCTTCCAAGTCGCTGTCGCTTGTTTTGACCAGGATAGTGATTGGTTTGCTTGGGGCAACGTTCACTTCTGCACGCGCATTTCGCACGGTACGAATCAGGTCTTTCAAGCTTTCCACGCCTTTGTGCGCAGCTTCATTTTCAAAGGCAACATCAACCGTTGGGTAGTCCGCAGTCACGATAGAGCCTTCCGCGTATTGGCCAAAGATTTCTTCCGTTACGAACGGCATGATTGGGTGGAGGAGACGAAGAATCTTATCCAGCGTGTAGAGGAGGACAGAGCGCGTGATGACCTTCTCGTCTTCGTTGTCGCTGTAAAGGACTTCCTTGGTCAATTCCACGTACCAGTTGGCGAACTCTTCCCAGATGAAGTTGTAGAGGATGTGACCAGCTACACCGAACTCAAACTTGTCAAAGTTCTCTGTCACCTTGCCAATTGTCTCATTGAGGTTGTGGAGGATCCATTTATCCGTCACGTTGCCAGCTTCACCGCTCGCCACTTTCGCCACATTTGCGGTCGCATCTGCCAGCGTCAAGCCCTCATTATTCATGAGGATATAGCGCGAAATGTTCCAGATTTTGTTGATGAAGTTCCATGAAGCATCCATTTTTTCGTATGAGAAACGGACATCCTGTCCTGGGGCAGAGCCGTTAGACAAGAACCATCGAAGACTATCTGTACCGTATTTCTCAATAACATCCATTGGGTCAATCCCATTACCAAGCGATTTGGACATCTTGCGCCCTTCTTCGTCACGGATAAGTCCGTGAATCAGAGCATTCTTAAATGGGCTCTTGCCTGTAAATTCAATTCCTTGGAAAATCATACGAGACACCCAGAATGGAATAATATCATAACCTGTTACCAATGTTGAGTTTGGATAATAACGCTGGAAGTCTTCTGACTCCGAATCAGGCCAGCCCATAGTTGAGAATGGCCAAAGGGCAGAGCTGAACCAGGTATCAAGGACATCCTCATCTTGCTTCCAACCATCACCCTCTGGCGCCTCTTCACCAACATAAATTTCACCTGATTCATTGTACCACGCAGGGATTTGGTGTCCCCACCAAAGTTGGCGAGAGATTACCCAGTCATGCACATTTTCCATCCATTGGAGATAAGCATCATTGAAACGTGGTGGGTAAAAGTCAACCTTATCGTCTGTGTCTTGGTTGGCAATGGCATTTTTCGCCAATTGATCCATCTTAACGAACCACTGTGTAGACAAGCGAGGTTCAACCACAACACCAGTACGTTCTGAGTGACCAACTGAGTGAACACGTTTTTCGATTTCAACAAGGGCACCGATTTCTTCCAATTTTGCTACGACTGCTTTACGCGCTTCAAAGCGATCCATACCGGCAAATTCACCAGCTAATTCGTTCATGGTACCGTCAGCATTCATCACGTTAACCTGTGGCAAGTCATGACGTTGGCCGACCTCAAAGTCGTTAGGGTCATGGGCAGGTGTGATTTTAACAACCCCTGTTCCGAATTCTGGGTCCGCATGCTCGTCGGCAACGATTGGGATGAGCTTATTCACGATTGGCAGAACCACGTTTTGACCAATCAAGTCCTTGTAACGAGGATCTTCTGGGTTTACGGCAACTGCAACGTCTCCAAACATGGTTTCTGGTCGCGTTGTTGCCACTTGAAGAGCGCGCGAGCCATCTTCCAACATATAATTCATGTGGTAGAAGGCACCCTCAACGTCCTTGTGGATAACTTCGATGTCTGAAAGGGCTGTACGGGCTGCTGGGTCCCAGTTGATGATGAACTCACCGCGGTAAATCCAGCCTTTTTTGTAGAGGTCCACAAAGACCTTGCGCACGGCTTTTGAAAGGCCTTCGTCAAGGGTGAAACGCTCGCGTGAGTAATCGACAGAAAGCCCCATCTTGCCCCACTGCTCCTTGATAGTTGTCGCATACTCATCTTTCCACTCCCAAACCTTGTCTAGGAATTTTTCACGGCCGAGGTCATAGCGAGTGATGCCTTGCTCACGAAGGCGCTCCTCAACCTTAGCCTGTGTTGCGATACCCGCGTGGTCCATACCAGGCAACCAAAGGGTGTCAAAGCCCTGCATGCGTTTTTGGCGGATAATGATATCCTGAAGGGTCGTGTCCCAAGCGTGGCCAAGGTGCAACTTACCAGTAACGTTTGGCGGTGGAATCACGATGGAATAAGGCTTTGCCTTCTTGTCGCCTGACGGCTTGAAAACATCTTGGTCTAACCAAGTTTGATAACGCCCAGCCTCAACCTCGGCTGGATTGTATTTTGGTGAAAGTTCTTTTGACATATGATGTCCTTCCTAATTTTCTTGTATTTCTTTTATTTTTTGTAAAATAAGCTGCGCTGTTTCCTGAGGAGAAAGCTCCGTATTATTGACTTTAACATAACGTTTCAGACTTTCTGGCGCTTTTTCTGGATTAAAGTTAGCAAAAGTCGCTGTCTCTAAAATATCTTTTTCAGACCACTCTATATGGCGCTTTATAGGTTTATGATAGAGACGATTTTCTGTTTTATTACGTTTTAAACGTTCTTGCAAATCCGTTTCTAACTCGACAAATAAAACTTCTCTATCCCACTGCTGAAAAATCGATTGGATTTCTTCTAAAAAGGCAATATCATCAGAATCATTGAAATCAATAACAACTGTAAAAATCATCTGCTGATTTGTTTTAGCAAAGATTTTGAAAAATTCCATTCGAATCGTATTGATTAGTTCTCTAGCCTCAGTTGACATCGGTATAAATTTTGTGACAAAATCAATGGATTCATGATTATGGAAAAGGACTAAATCAGATTGTTTTTCAAGTTCTTGCCCAATTGTCATTTTTCCAGACGCTTGAGCTCCGATTAAGATTATATTCATACTACTCTCCTATCACTCCTTCAGCTTCGCTACTAGCTTGTCAAAATCCGACACAATTTTCTGGGTACGGTTAAATTTTTCATATTCTTGACTAGCTTTTTCTTCTGCCTGCTTCTTAGAAATTGTTCCCTTACCCTCCAGAATCTCGTATTCGTTGAAAGAGAGGAAGCGGTCAATGCTATCTGCTAAAGCTTGCATAGTAAAGGTGTTTCGACGCTCAATCAAACCTTCAATATAATCAAAATAAGAGGTAACCGTTCGCTCTAGTTGACGGATTTCATTTTCCTGCAAGTAATTTTTAGCAATAAGCACATCTGATTTTAGAACGCGACCATTCGGCGCATTCTTCCATGTGGTCAGTCCCATTTGCTCCTTATCAGCATCCGCCTTATGGTAGATTATCTCAGCAGCAGTATTACCTGTTATGGCAAAATGGAATTTATTTTGCACCATCGCATAGAAACGCTTGGTAATCTCAGAATTGCTATCATAATCAATCGCACATTCTGCAAAAATATCAGTCACCTGCTGGTAAATACGGCGCTCACTTGCACGGATGGAACGAATCCGCTCCAAAAGTTCACGGAAGTAGTCTTTACCAAAGACGGTTTGTCCTTGCTTCAAACGATTATCATCTAAAACAAAACCTTTAATGATAAATTCCTTCAAGGTATTAGTTGCCCAAATCCGAAATTGGGTCGCCTTAGTCGAATTAACACGGTAGCCAACTGAGATGATAGCATCAAGATTATAATACTCCAATTCACGTTGAACCGCTCGATTGCCCTCCTGGCGAACTGTTCGGAATTTCCGAACAGTTGCAGTTTTATCCAACTCACCATCTTTGAAGATATTAGACAGATGTTCACTAACCGTTGATTTGGAGACTCCAAACAGCTCTGCAATTCCTTTTTGAGTTAGCCAGAGGTTTTCATTCTGTAAGAGAATATCTAGCTGAACATCACCGTTTGGGGTTGTGTATAAAATAAAATTAGAAATCTCATTCATAACATCACCTCTCCCCTTCCCACTCGGCATAGAACTGGTCGAGGTAATCTTGCATGAACTGGTGGCGTTGTTCAGCTAGGCGTTTTCCTGTCTCGGTATTCATCAGGTCTTTGAGTTTGAGGAGTTTTTCGTAGAAGTGCATGATGGCGGTGTCTTCGCCCTTGCGGTAGTCTTCTAGGGTAAGGTTGTCACGCGCTTGTTTATTGGGGTCATGGATGAGTCTGCCTTTATTTCCTGAGTAGGCCATGGTTCTGGCAATGCCGATAGCTCCGATGGCATCTAGCCTATCTGCGTCTTGAACCACTTGCCCTTCTAGCGACAGCACCGCTTGATTGTGCCCACCCTTGTAAGAAATACCTTGGGTAATGGCTAGAATTTCTGCTTTCAGCTCACTTGGGAGCAACTGGCTATCAAGGAAAGCGGTCAGTCTGGCTAATCCTTCTGCTTCGCTAGCATTTAATTTCTCATCTGCCACATCGTGGAGAAGCGCAGCCATTTCACAGATAAAAGGATCCGCACCATCTGCTTTGGCAATGGTCAATGTGGTCTTGGTCACACGGACAATATGCCACCAGTCATGACCACTGGCTTCACCGTCAGAAAGATTTTTGACAAACTGACGAGTATTTTCTAAGATGAGGTTTCTATCCATGACTGGCCTCCCATTCCTCTCTCAGCAATCCAAAAATCAGCTTATCTTGATAGTGTCCATCAATCTTTTTCCGCTTACGAAGTCTAGCTTCCAATTGAAAACCTAGTTTTTCAGCCACGCGCTGACTTTGAGGATTGTGATCATAGACCGCAATTTCAATTTTTCGAAGACTGAGCTCTTGAAATCCAAAATCAACTAAAGCTGCCACCGCCTCTGGCATCAAGCCTTGTCCCCATAAATCTGGATGCAAGACATAGCCAATCTCCAGAATATCTGGTTCGACTTCTTTCGCAAAATTCACCGTCCCCATCAGCCTGTCCTGATCTTTCAGACAAATCGCATAAATACGTTGTCGAACAGCCTCACCCCTTTTATCCAAGTCCATCTGGATAAACTGTTTGCACTCTTCAACAGATTGATTCACTGGAAAACCAGCTAGACTTGCAACCTCTGGACGATGTCCATAGTCATACATAGCTTCCGCATCAGCTAAACGAATGGGGCGTAAACACAAACGTTCTGTTAGCAATTCTTTAAATTCTTTCATTGAACACTCCTATCATGAAGAGATATAGAAAAAGCCCCATCTAGCACATGCTAGACAGGGACGAAGTTCGTTTACGATTTCCGCGGTACCACCCAGATTCGGACTCAGGGTCCGCAACTCATACTATTTCATTATTAGCATCAGCAACCAGTTTTGACATTTGTGCGGATTTCTCAGCAACACCGCTTTCTGTGACAAATGGGGTTCAAAACACCTCTGAATGGTAATATTTTAACAGAAAAGATAACTTTATTCAACTGATTTATGCTTTAAGTGAGACATCAATTTGTTAATTTTTTGACTGCCAACGTTTACCAATTGTGCTAAAAACGAAAATTTCAATTAAACTCAATAACGCTATCACATCTTTATCGATTGGCAGTGATTTCAAATTTATAAAATTCCCAGTGTTTATAATTTTCCGCGTATTCGAGAATGATATCGGAATTGCCTTGTTCCGTTTTACGAATTTGTAAAATAGTCGGCTCAAATTCTTTTAGTGACAGAATTTGCGTGATATCCTCTGGCGTTGAAAAGGTCACTTCATGCGTTTCAGTATAGGGTTCTGAAGACATGTGAATATCAAAATCTAATTTAAACCGCTGGTGAATCGATTGATAGTGCTCTTTTGAAGCGCTTGGCGTGAGAATAAAGCGTTCTGGAATATAAGAAATCTGATAGATGTAAGGGCGATTTCCTGCACTTCTTAAACGGTCAATTCGGTAATAACAATCGTTATCAGTTAGTTTTAGTTCTTTCAAATATTTAGGATCATTCCCTTTTTCAACTGAGAGAATTTTAACATGATCATCCTTAAGAGAGAAACGTTCGATATCTGAGAATTCAACACGTTTTCCTTTGCGTGAGCGAGAAACAAAAGTCCCTTTTCCTTGCTTACGAACAAGGTAACCATCTTTTACCAATTCATTAAGCGCTCGAATAACGGTGATTGAACTGACATCATAAAGATGAACCAGCTCATTTTCAGTGTAAAACTTATCACCATTGTCAAACTTGCCAGTGATAAGTTGATTTTTTAAGTCATTTTGAATCCGTTGGTACTTAGGAATTTTCATAACATCGCCCTTTCTGTTAACATTATCATTAAGAATTAAGAAATCTGATTTAGTTATTATACTAAATTTTGGCTGAAAATGTAATCAAAAAAAGCTAAAATTATGCTAACAAGCGCATAAAGAAAATCACGTGCCAAATTTCAAGTTCAAGTTAGGCAGTCTGTAAAAACTCTATAGGAGATTTATAATTGAATAGTTTCTTTGGATAGTTGTTAATCCAGTTTTCAATAAATGCGACTTGTTGTTGAGTCGCATTTTTGCTTCCCTTAGGCAACCAACGCCGGATGAGTCTATTATGATTCTCA
>NZ_RCVM01000031.1 GCF_003686955.1 Streptococcus hillyeri | reverse complement strand
TTATATTTTGTCATAGTAAGGACTCATTTCTAACACAAACGTCTCAGACTTAATTCCACCATAAAAATCCGTTTTAGACTAATTTCCACTTCGAAAGCTAAAGTGGAAATTACTTTGGGAAATTACCCAGTCACTAAAAATGCAGTCATTATTTGTCATCCTTTTTTAAATTATGTTATAATTAATAAGATATAAGTGAAAAAATCAAGGGAGGGTTATGGTTAATTATCCCAATAAGCTCAACAGAAGAAGTCATTCTGCCACTCAAAATAAGCTGGGCCATAAGACTATTGATTTTGCTAATCGCGGTATGTCATTTGAAACTGCAATCAATGCCACTAATGACTATTACTTGTCTCGTCACATGGCGGTCATTCATAAAAAACCTACCCCGATTCAAATTGTAAGAGTTGATTATCCTAGACGTAGTCGAGCAAAAATTGTTGAAGCCTACTTTAGACAAGCCTCAACGACTGACTATTCGGGCGTTTATAAAGGATATTACATTGACTTTGAAGCTAAAGAAACCCGTCAAAAAACGGCGATGCCTATGAAAAACTTCCATCATCACCAGATTGAACACATGGCAAATGTGTTACAACAAGACGGTATCTGCTTCGTTCTCCTTCACTTTTCCAGTCTCCAAGAGACTTACCTTCTCCCTGCGAAACCTCTGATTGATTTTTATCAGATTGACCAAGGGAGCAAGTCTATGCCTCTTGATTATATCAGAAAAAATGGTTTCGCCATAGAAACAGGTGCCTTTCCTCAGGTTCCTTACTTAGATATCATAGATAAATATATTTTAGGCGGTGATTAGCATCAAAAACGCAAGAAAAAAATTAAAACCTTCCAGAACTAAGAACTCAAGTCCTTGGAAAAAAATCTTAGGCTACTTAACAATCGGTCTACTTAGTATTATCATTTTAGCCGTTTTGGCAGGTGGTGGTCTGTTTGCTTTCTATGCCAGCCAAGCTCCGGAACTTTCTCAAGAAAAATTGCAGGCCACAAGTTCTAGCTTGATTTACGATAAAGACAACAACCTGATTGCCGATTTGGGTACCGAAAAACGAGAACTCGTCACTTCAGATAATATCCCTATCGGCTTGGTGAATGCGGTGGTGTCCATCGAAGACCATCGTTTCTTTCAACACCGCGGAATTGATATTTATCGTATTTTAGGATCTGTTTGGCATAACCTGACTAATGATACGACTCAAGGTGGTTCAACACTTGATCAGCAGCTTATTAAGTTAGCTTACTTTTCAACTGCCGAATCAGATCGTACTATTAAGCGAAAAATTCAGGAAATTTGGTTAGCCTTGCAAATGGAACGTCAATTTACAAAAGAAGAAATTTTGACATTCTATATCAACAAGGTATATATGGGAAATGGAAACTACGGTATGCGTACCGCAGCTAAATCTTACTTTGGTAAAGATTTAACCGAGCTATCCGTTGCCCAATTAGCCTTACTTGCTGGTATTCCTCAGGCACCAAGTCAATACGACCCCTATACACAACCTGAGCTAGCCACTAAGCGCCGTGACATTGTATTATCCCAAATGTATCGTCATGACTACATCACAAAAGAGGAATACGATAGCGCTGTCGCAACTCCCGTCAACGATGGCTTACAAGCCCTAAAACCTGCCACAAGTTTCCCTAAATACTATGATAATTACTTGACAGAGGTTATCGCTGAGGTTCAAAAACAAACAGGCCTTAACATTTTCAACTCAGGGCTTAAGGTCTACACAAACGTTGATAGTGCCGCTCAGGAATATCTATACGACATCTACAACACAGACACATACGTTGCCTATCCTGATGAGGAATTTCAAGTAGCCTCTACTGTTATGGATGTTACCAATGGTCACGTTATTGCTCAGCTTGGTGTTCGTAACCAACAAGAAGATATTACCTTTGGTTCAAACCAGGCAGTGTTAACCGATCGTGACTGGGGTTCAACCATGAAACCTATCACCGATTATGCCCCAGCCATTGAAAACGAGGTTTATACTTCAACTGCGCAAAATTTAAACGACTCTTTCTATTACTGGCCAAACACTAAAACGCAAATCCATAACTGGGACCGTCAGTATTATGGTTGGATGACAATGCAGTCTGCTATCATGCAATCGCGTAATATTCCAGCTGTAAGAGCATTAGAAGCAACTGGTTTAGAGAAAGCGAGTCACTTCTTGGCTGGATTAGGAATTACTTATCCTGAACTTTACTACTCAAATGCCATTTCTAGTTCCACATCAAGTACGGATCAGCAATATGGTGCAAGTAGTGAAAAAATGGCTGCTGCCTATGCTGCTTTCGCCAACGGTGGTATCTACTACGAACCTCAGTATGTTAATAAAATCACCTTCAGCGACGGTTCAAGTAAAACCTATAAAGCTAAGAGCAATCGTGCCATGAAAGAAACAACAGCCTATATGATGACTGATATGCTAAAAACCGTTCTCTACTCTGGTACTGGAACTAGTGCACAAATTTATGGCGTGCATCAAGCTGGAAAAACAGGAACATCTAACTATACAGATGACGAACTTGCTGCCATTGAAAAGAATCTCGGTTTAACTAATTGGAACGTGGGACTCATGGCTCCAGATGAAAGCTTTGTTGGTTATACTCCTCAGTATTCAATGGCTGTTTGGACTGGTTATAAAAACCGTCTCACCCCTGTATATGGCCAAGGGTTATCCATTGCTAATGATGTCTATCGCGAAATGATGACTTATTTAACCGGTGGTTATAATAAAGATTGGACAATGCCAGATGGGCTTTATCGTAGCGGTAGCTACCTCTACCTTAGCGATGCCACTCCAAGCTACAATTATTATGAAGAGACAACCGACGATTCTAGCACTAGCGAATCAGAAACTTCTGAAAGCTCATCAGTGACCGAATCAAGCACTCTCGATGATACAGGCAGCCAAACAACCAATACCAATGAAATAACTTCTACTAATAGAAACTAAATTGAGTATCGAAAAAAGCAGATTGGAAAATCCAGTCTGCTTTTTTTTATTATAGTTTCTAACGGTCATCCTAAGTTAATCAACGACTGATTCTCAATGATATCCTTAGTGATTTTTTCTGAGAACTTTTCCCATCAAGAATCCCAGATAAGCTCCTAAAATATTATGAATCACATCTGTAATATCAGCCATCCCAATCGCTAATAGGTATTGAGTAGCTTCATAAACTAAACTTAGGCAAATAGCTGTTACAAGTAATCTTTTTGCTCTGCTATTTCTCAAAAAGAATCATAGAGGCGTGAAGGCAACAATATTAAAAACAATTTCTCGCCAGTCTATCGCTTGACTTCCTACTGTTTGTGCTATTTCAGCATAGGGAATAAGATTAAGGGAGCGGTACTCCATCGGCCAAGGCAGACCTATCCGAAACTTAAGAAGAATTCCCTAGGTTAAGACTGTAATGTAAAGAAATATCAAAATCTTTTCAATCGCTTTCATAATTCCTTCTAAAGAAGAGGTTGGGACATAAATATCTCAACCTTCTATTTTTAATGGTAATAACAGATTGACGCAGTGGTTGATTGGAGGTCCTAAACCCTTGCTACGCAATCGTTAGCGGCCATCCTAATCAACTGTGCGGAGGTGGGACGACGAAGTCAATTTCTTCGAAATCATGACTTCTGTCCCACTCTCTTCTCTTATCTATTTACGTTTACGTGCAATGAGGTGAATTGGTGTTCCTTCAAAACCAAAGGCAGCACGAATTTGATTTTCCAAAAAGCGCATATAAGAGAAGTGCATCAATTCTTCTTCATTAACAAAGATAACAAATGTTGGTGGTTTAACCGCAACTTGTGTGCCGTAAAAGATTTTAAGGCGTTTTCCTTTGTCTGTTGGTGTTGGATTGATAGCAATCGCATCCATAATTACATCATTAAGGACAGCTGATGGGATACGTTTATTTTGGCTTTCACTGATACGCTTAATCATTTCTGGTAATTTATGCAAGCGTTGTTTAGTCACAGCTGATACAAAAATAATTGGTGCATAGCTTAAAAATTGGAAACCATCTCTAATATCTGCTTCCCATTGAGAAACCGTGTGATTATCTTTTTCAAGGGTATCCCATTTATTAACAACAATGATAATCCCTTTACCCGCTTCGTGGGCAAAACCAGCAATACGCTTATCGTATTCACGAATACCTTCTTCAGCATTGATCACCAATAATACGACATCAGATCGGTCAATGGCTCGCATTGAACGCATGACAGAATACTTTTCAGTATTTTCATAAACCTTACCAGATTTGCGCATACCTGCGGTGTCAATCATAGTGTACTCTTGACCTTCGCTATCTGTAAAGTTAGTATCAATCGCATCGCGTGTTGTTCCTGCAACAGGGCTAGCAATCACACGGTCCTCACCTAAAATAGCATTAATGAGACTTGATTTACCAACATTTGGACGGCCAATCAAGCTAAATTTAATAATATCTGGATTTTCTTCCTCACGCTCGGTCGGAAGATTTTCCACAATAGCATCTAAAACATCACCCGTACCAATACCGTGTACAGAGGATACTGGATAGGGATCACCTAGACCAAGTGAATAGAAATCGTAAATGTCATTTCGCATTTCAGGGTTATCAACTTTATTGACAACCAAAATAACAGGCTTATTGGTCTTATAAAGGATACGAGATACGTATTCATCGGCATCCGTTACCCCTTCTTTTCCAGAAACAACAAAAACAATCACATCTGCTTCTGTCATCGCAATGTCTGCTTGATGCTTAATTTGCTCCATAAACGGCGCATCCACATCGTCGATACCACCGGTATCTATCAGACTAAACTGGCGGTTGAGCCACTCTCCTGTTGTATAAATGCGGTCGCGAGTAACACCCTCTACGTCTTCAACGATAGAGATGCGTTCACCAGCGATACGGTTAAAAAGTGTTGATTTACCAACGTTGGGACGCCCAACAATGGCAACTGTAGGTAAAGCCATAATTCTCCTTTAAATATTTTGTTTCTTCTAAATTACTGTCACATGTCATCAACAATTTTATGACTGTAACATTATCTTCTATTTTCACCTCGCAGATGTACTTCTTTCGCTAAAAAACGAATGCGTTCCATCACACGTTTGGCTTGCCAAGTCTCATCCGAACCTCTGATCATTCCCATTTTTTTCTCTAAATCAGAAAAACTGTAGTTCGATGTGAAAAAGGTTGGTAACTCTTCCAACATACGATACTGTAAAATCACTTGCAGAACTTCATCACGTACCCATGAGGTTGACTGTTCTGCACCAATATCATCCAAAATCAATACCTGTGATTTTTTCACGGCATCAATTTCTTCTTTAACAGTACCGGTATTGATGGCATTTTTGATATCAATGGCAAAGCTTGGAAAATGTAAAAATGTCGTAGAAACACCTTTTTTCTCCGCTAATTCACGCGCCATGGCAGCAAGCATGAAGGATTTTCCAACCCCCATATCACCATGTAAGTAAAGTCCTTTTTGCTGAGCTTGTGGATAGTCAGCGACAAATGTTGTCAAGTCATCTAAAACCTGAATACGATTCACATCATCAAGATTAACATCTTGAAAGGTAATTTTCTTGTAAGTTTTTGGCAAGCTAACCAGATTAATACGATTTTCAATCGCCTGCTGGTTTTGAGCAGCTTTCAGCTCAGCAGTCTCACGATAAGAGACATCTGCATAACCCTCATTCATAAAGAGAACTGGTTGATAGCCTTTGGCAAGATAACTAGCATCTCCCGCTTCAAATTTCGCACGTTCATTGCGATACTGATTAAATTTCGGGAGACTACGTTTAATCTGTTCAGAAGTCATCTGATGGCGAGCAATAAAGTCTGCCACCTCAGAATCAGCTAAAATCACACGCATCAAGTCATCAGTTACTGCTCGGTGTAAGTGCTGACTGCGCTCTATAGTTTGTCCAACTTTTTCCATCTACTCACTCCCTCCTAAACGCGCAAGCATTTCTCGCTTCATCTCTTCCAACCTCGCCTTCTCCTCAGGCGTCGTCTCATTCTTATAATCTGGATTACTCCAATCAGGAACATTAGATTTTACTTGCTTAGCACTCTTGCTGCTCTCTTTTTTCCTTTGGTCAAAGCTGCGCATTTTGCTGATGGCAACCTCTGCACTAGTAACCTCTTGATAGGCAAAATCATTGGCAATCTTCATCAGATAAGTTTTATTAAGGTTTGCAGACTTGGTCTTTGCCAAGGTATAAATCACCATCACATTAATCACATCATCCAAGAAATTCATAGCAACAAGTTCATCTAAAACACGCCATTCATCCGCAGTGATAACAGCCTTACGAGCTTTTTTAATCTCTCCGAGAATTTCAGCTGGACTTTGCGTCTTAGATTTCGCCAACAATTCAAATTCTTCTTTGGTAAAATCAGATGACGTTGCTGGCTGCTGCGCTTGTTCTAGAAAAATTTTGATGCGTTTGGGCAAAATCGTATGACGGTAAGCCGTTTGTTTAGCCACCTTATACAACTCAAACCAGGTTAAGTGGTATTTTTCAGCCAAATTATAAAGCTCAATGACTTCCTCATCTTCTTTTTCTAAACGCAAACCTTCTGACTGCATGCGCTGTTTAAAAAATTCCCACTGAAAACTAGATTGACGTTGCGGCTTAACATTCGTTTCTTCGATACCTGTAAAAACTTCCGAGAATTTTTTAGATAAATTACGAGCTGTTTCAGGAATTTTCGTCATCAATTCTCTGACAGCTACCTCGCCAATACGCTTTTCCAATAATCTTCGATAAGCAGGATTTTCTAAAAATTCAGAACTTGACAAGGCTGATTGGATATCAATAAGATAACCTTCTGGTGTCTGGTAAAATGCAACCAAATCCATAGCCGTCAACAAAGCTAGCGCCTCTTCAAAGCGCCGCATCCCAAACTGCATATGATTTAAAATCTCAGTAAATTTATGCGGTCTGATACCATTGTCCCAAAAAGCTATAAAATAAGCATAAAGACCAATGGCGTCAACTCCTAAAATTGGCTGATAAACTTGCGCAAGACTTTGATGCTCATAAGCATGACGATTCCCTTCAAGGTAGGAAAAGGTATCATTCGGTGTCATCTCTTAGACTCCCTTTTTTCTTACCTCTTACACGGTTTGTAATTTGTCGAAGAAGCTCTTCAATCTCATCGACATCCTTGAAAGAACGGTAGACGCTGGCAAAACGCACATAAGTAATCTCATCAAGCTCTGCCAATTCATCCATGACCAAATTACCAATCACAGTACTATCAACTTCACTATCGTAGTCACTACGCACCTTGCGCTCAATACGACTAATCGCTTTTTCAATATCGCTACTAGAAACTGGACGCTTCTGGGCACTCTGGATGATTCCATTCAAAATCTTGTCACGAGAAAATTGCTCACGTGTACCATCCTTCTTAATCACAAGAAGAGGCATTTCCTCTAGACGCTCAAAAGTCGTAAAACGATTGGCACATTCTTCACATTCACGACGACGACGGATGGTATTCCCATCCTCTGCTTGGCGACTATCAATCACACTTGATTTATTGCAATGACATTTTGGACAGCGCATAATTCACCTACTTTACCTGATACTTAATACTTTATTCTACCACAAAATACGGAATAACAAAAGCAGTAGGACACGCAATCATTCTATGCTTACCTCCGCTTTCGCTATTTAGTTCCAGTTTCAAGCTAACAGCATTTGGGGCTCAATAATGACAGTATTTCACTATTTCAAACTCTTCTGCTTGTATTCGAACTAGCTTTTATACTTAGTATAGGTAAGTCACAATATGATTTTCAACCCTTGAAGTTAAATAAACAAAAATTTTGTTTTAGTCTATATTGACAAACCGCAAATCCTTCTATATACTAATGCTGTATTAATTAACAGTTACTAAAGGAGTTACTCTTGAAAAAATCACTAAAATCAGCAATGCTTCTAGCTGGATTAGCTCTAACATTGTCTTATCATTCACCAGTAAATGCTAGCGATCGTTCTTGGAAAAGTTGGTTTATTGAGCAATACTTTTGGTTAAAACGTGATAAAAGTTACTATTCACAGCAAAGCGATATCAGCTTTCAAAACTACTTAGATGCCTGTAGAGAACAATCAGACAAACCTTACCAACTTGACCAAGCTTCTGTTAATGGCGAGCTAAAACAAGAGACACTCTATGACATGCAGGTATTTACTTGGAACGATAAAAACGATTCCAATCAAAAAACAATTCTTTATCTAGCAGGCGGTTCTTATCTCAACAACCCAACTAGCTATCACATCAGCATGTTGCGAAACTTGTCGATAGCATTAGATGCTAAAATCGTATTACCAATTTACCCTAAAGCACCGCGTTATAGCTACGATTATGCCATTCCGCGCCTTTTGAATCTCTATGATGATATTTTAAAAAAGACAAATCATTTAATTTTAATGGGAGACTCTGCTGGCGGTGGTCTGGCACTAGGGTTAGCTCATGCATTAAAACATGAAACCAACCACTTGCAACAACCTACACAAATTGTCTTACTCTCTCCTTGGCTTGATGTCACTATGAGTCATTCTGAAATTTCTCAGTACGAAAATAGTGATCCTATTTTATCATCGTGGGGGTTAAAACGCGTCGGAGAGCTCTGGGCTAAAAATCCCGATAACACTGACCACATCTATGTCAGCCCTAAAAATGGTCCTACACAACATTTAGCGCCAATTGCAATTCTGACAGGAACACGTGACATCTTCTATCCAGACATTCGAGATTATGCTAAGACACTCAAAGAAACAGCTACCAGCAAAATTATCTATATCGAAAAAACTGGTATGAATCACGTTTACCCTATTTATCCTATTCCAGAAGCAACTGAAGCTCAAGACCAAATCGTCAAAATTATTAACGGTACCTATCCCTACTAATCATCTGAATCTTATACTTAACAAAAATCAACTGTTAAAGTCAATTAGTTTTTATTTAGTATTTTTGTTAGCACTTCTCCTAATGTGGTGTGGGGCGGAAGCGACCTCCTACAGAGTTCCATTCCTTCTTGGCAAGCCTAGGTCTTGCCAACCCCTTCACACTAAAACTAATTAGTTTTAGTGTTATCACCACTGCGGAAAGTGCTAGTTGTGGCGACTTCGTCGCTCGTAATGATTGCAGAAAATACCAACAATAAGATATTATAAAAAAACCATATGTTGAAGGGAAATTCATTGTGACTGAAACAATTTATCTTAAACGAGTTTACTATTTTAAAGATAAAACACTATAACATGACTACCTCAACTTAACAAAAACAGTTCCATCCAAACTTTATTGATTCATTTTTAGAGAGTATCATCACTTAACTATATAAAAAAGCAGTAGCTAATCAGATTGATTAAGCTACTGTTTTTAGTTTATTTCGATTATTAATGCCTATGCTTGAACTTCAGCAATCACTTCAATTTCAACTTTGACGTCACGTGGTAAACGTGCAACCTCTACAGCCGAACGTGCTGGAAAGTCCGAACTAAAAGCTGTTTTATAAACCTCATTAAAAGGCACAAAATCATTCATATCACTGAGGAAACATGTCGTTTTCACCACGTGATCAAAATCAGTACCCGCAGCTTCTAAAATCGCTGCAATGTTTTTCAACACTTGTTCAGTTTGTTCTTGGATGGTATCACCGACAATCTCTCCTGTCTCTGGTGAAAGCGGAACTTGACCACTGGCAAACAACAAATTGCCAACAATTTTTCCTTGAACATATGGACCAATAGCCGCAGGGGCTTTATCTGTATGAATAGTTTTCATAATTATCTCCTTTTTTCTTAATGCCCTAAATAGTCTTCCCAAATCTTATCAAAATCACTCAGATTAAAGGCAAAACTCGCCTCATCTTCCAAGTAACGACTGACAACTTCAAAATCATCCGTATGTTTTGGGAACGTTGTCTCATCAAAAGCTAAATCAGCTAAGATGGCTACCGGCTCATGACTTTTTGGATTACGCTGAGCCATCAGCCAGGTGTAAAATGATTTTCTCAATGCCAATTCTCCTCAATAATCAAATGTTTCGTCTCCCACTTGAATGGTACGAGTTAATTCTTCTCCTTCAAATGGTTTACGAACTTCAATCAAATTTAAAACAGTATATCCCTGCTTTCTCAAAAACGCTATCATCCCATGGTTGTTAGGATGAACATAATGAAACAAGGTTTCACCACCTAAAAACTGCGATAACCTCTCAGCCCTTTGAAAAAGTGCCGTAGCAATCCCTTGCTTTCTGGCAAGCTCAGATACAAAAATCTGTTCTACCCAAACCAAGGAACCTTCAACTTTACAAACGATGTAGCCAACTAGATTATGCTCAACGAAAGCACCATAGACTGGAAATTTCTCTTCTAAAAAGTATGCGAACTCTTCACGCCCTTCTTCTAAATCAGGCTCTACCATACGATTCTTAAAACGTCTTAATGTAGACCTAAAAGAGGCAAAAAGCGGAGCAGCCTGCTCCAAATGGCAGGTAGTCAATTCTAAAATCGTTATCATTTCCAATTATCCTTGAGAAAGGCTTTACGAATAGCTGAACTTTCTTTATAACGCTCAGGGCTTTTTTTATAAAAACCTTGATGGTATTCTTCTGCTTCGTAAAAAGGCTGCGCTGGTTCAATGGTCGTTACAATAGGTTGTTCAAAACGTCCTGAAGCTTGCAAAGCTGCCTTAGACTGCTCTGCTATTTCCCTTTGACGCTCATCAAAATAGAAAATCACTGGACGATAGTTGTCTCCTCGATCTTCAAATTGACCAAAGGCATCTGTTGGATCAGTCTGCGCCCAATAAATCTCCACCAAATCAGCAAAACTAATCTTCTCTGGTTCAAAGATAATCTCAACTGCCTCGGTGTGCCCTGTCGTCTTGGCACAAACCTCTTCATAAGTAGGATTCGGGACATGACCACCCGTGTAGCCTGAACGAACAGACAATATCCCATCTTGTTCTTCAAAAGGTTGCACCATACACCAGAAACAACCGCCAGCAAAAATAGCTCTTTCCATACTTTTCACCTCTCTAAAAACTCTTTTGTGATTTCAAACTTTTATAATGGTTTCATTATAGCAAAAAGTCGCTTTATTAGGCAATTTAAAAAGAGAGTGTGACAGAAGTTACGATTTCAAAGAAATCGGCTTCGTAGTCACACCTCCGCACAGTTGATTAGATTGGCCGCTAACGCTTACTATTCAAGGGGCTAGGACTTCCAATCAACCAATGCGTCAAACTGTTATTACTATCCAAAATATAAGGTATAAAAGAGGTTTGTTCCAACCTCTTTTATACCTTATATTATTTGCGTTTTCGTTTCACTTCAACGGCTACAATACCCAATAGAATAGCCAAAAGAGGTATGAGGATTAAGCCTTTCTTGAAGAACAAATCAAAAAGTGTCACATCTTGGTCAGCTGATCCTGGAATAACTTTCTTAATAGCCTTTGCGACTGGATTTTCAACCTTAGTCACCTTTTGGCTCGATGTGATGTTAGGACTAACACTTTCTAGACCATTATCCAACGACAGGTTGCCTTGCTCATCGATAGCGTAAACAGGGGTACTTCCTTTTTTCAAAGTACCATAGAAATCCTCTTTAAGTTCGTATTTTTGTCCATTGATTTCCTGCTCTCCTGCTTTTAATAGGAGACGCGTTTCATAATCAGCGTATGCTTTTTCAATAATAGCATTCCCAAAAGGATGACGATAATACTCACCATCTTGATCAGACCAGTCACCCACTCCCATAATCACTGCAATGACTTCTTGCCCCTTACGATTGACAGTTGCCATATAATTAAAGGCACCGCTTGGACTTGAGCCTGTTTTAAGACCATTAACCCCTTCAATACCATATTTTGCACCTGGTAAAGAGTAATTATAAGTATCAAAAGTCTCCTCATATGGTGTCCCTGCTTTCACAGTAACGACTGGATCTTTAGTATGATTGAGGATAGCTGGATATTTCTTAACAAAATTATAAACTAATATGGCTAAATCACGCGCAGTCGTTTCGTTTGGTAATTCAATAGGATAACGTGTAGGCAAATAATAACCATTAAACGCTACTGCCGCTGCACCACTAGCATTGTTCCACGTCGTGTTCGTCATTCCTAGCTCTTTAGCTTTGGCATTCATCAGATCCAAAAAAGCATCCGCATCGTTATTAGACAAATAATTGGCAAGCATAACGGTTGTTGCATTCGACGATGGGACAGCCGTCATCGTAATGAGTTCACCAACTGTATAATCCACACCAGCTACAATTTTATTATTAGAAATAGCATAAATCTGAGCAATAGCTTGATCTGTCTCAGTCGCTGTGATAATCGTTTCCTCTGTCAGACGTCCCTCAGCAATCGCCTCATATACCAGATAGAGCGTCATCACCTTACTCATACTCGCTGGATCTCTGAGAGCATCACTATTATCCTGCCAAAGAATCTCCCCAGTTTTTCCATCAATAGCTATCGAAGATTTTGGACGATTAATCTCAAGAACATCATAACCTGCCGCACGAGTAATGTCCATAATATCATCCGCTTTTACCGTCGCTGGAAAAAGCAGAGCAACTAAAGCTGCTAGTAATACAACACGTTTTTTCACACAACACCTCTTTGGTACAAATTCAAGATAGTTTCATTTTATCATATTTCAGAACTATTTCAAAGTGGTTTCAAACTCAAACAATCATTTTAAGTTTTTTTGACTATTTTATTGTATAATATACTCCATGAAAGAACTCTTACAAAACAAACTTAACAGTCAGTCTCCTTATACCGATCACGAAATCTCTTGGTGCCTTGATAACATTGGGCATCCTGACCCAGCCATACGTGACGAAGTGATTTACAACAGTTTTTGCCACGGCTTTGAACACCACTTAATCAGTCCTGAACAATTTATCTGGCTTGCTAACAACATTCACGAACGTGAACTTCTAACACATACCGATACACTAACACGATCTTTTAGCGCCTTGCTGACGAGCCTACTCATTTCTTGTGACAATTGGCAGGGAAGTCCTTACTTTTCTCTTTTAGAAAATAGCAGAGCACCACTATTTGAGTTATCACTAAATTTTCTAACACGAGAAAAAGATACTCGTGGCTACGATAACGATTTGGGATGGATACACGCTATCGCTCACGGTGCCGAACTCCTATTAGCTACTAGTCTTCACGATAATTTTCCTAAAGAACGCTTAAAAGACGTTTGGCAAGCTATCACCACACTCCTCTATCTGCAAATCTCTGTCTTTTCAGCTGGTGAAGCCGATCGATTAGCCATGGTTATTAGCCAACTCCTTCTCTCTGAAAAATTAACTCAAACCATATTAGCGCAATGGATTTCCGACCTCAACTATTCCGAACAAGAGCCAGAAGACTATTTCTGTTCACTCAATATCAAATCATTTCTAGCCACAATCTATTTAACCTGTGAAAAAGAAGGCATCTTAACAGCCGAGTTAAAACAAGCGATTTTCAAACACTATTAATACTCAACCAAAATCAAAATTAGCATATTGAGCAAACTCAAGGACCAATAAAGGTATCAATTTCCCAGCGCTTCTTTCGCTGTGGTGGCATTCTTATTAGTGAAACTGTCCAGTGGACAGTTTTAGCCCAAGCTCAGAAATAAAAGAGCGAGGGGAAGTGGCTTGATAAGAACGGATTTTTGGGAGAACTACAGAAATTGAGAATCAATTTCATAGTAGTTCCCCCGCAAGGATGATTAGGTTGGACGCTGTCGAGTCGTCGACAAGTACAGCCAATCATCTACTGCGATAGAGATAAGCTCAAATCTAGCAATGAAACTCCAAAGGAGGTTGTGATACTGACTTCGTCAGCTTCATTTCCCACCTCCAAAGGTCTCCCAGACCTTTGGAGCGTCCGCACTTTTAAGAAAGAAGCAAAAAAGTAATTTTTGATTTTGGTTAAGTATAAAAATCTATTGACAACATAAAAGACCAAATCCTCTCGTGAAGTGACTTGGTCTTTTTATCTTCTAGATTAACTTAGATAAGCTCTGTGCCAAATTGATCTTGCTTGATTTTCTTAGCTTTCATCAATCCACCTAAAGCTTTTTTAAATTGTCCTTTTGAAATGCCAAAGGTCGCTTTGATATCGTCTGGTGAGGATTTGTCATTCAAGGTCATAAAACCACCATTGCTTTCCAGATAAGTTAAAATCATCTGAGCATCATTTTCCAACATTTCAAATGATCTAGGCTTAACAGAAAGATTCAAAGTTCTATCAACCACTCGATAGCCAATAACACGGGCCTCAAGCACCTCTCCTAGGCGTGGTTCTACAAAACGTTCACTTGGGTGAATAAAACCGAGCATGTTATTATCTGGTAAGTACACAAAGGTTCCAGATAATTTCAAACGGTAAACAATAGCTTTCAAGGTTTGATTTTGCATATTATCATAGGCAGGACCAGCTATTTTTTGGAAAATTTCAGGCTGCGCAGGAATTGCCCAAATACGGTCTTTGGCATCTACATCAAGCGTTACGTAAAGTTGATCGCCTTTTTTAGGCCACAACTCCTTAATCTCTGGAAGAATATCAAGAGAGACAACGACTTGCTTATCAGGTAAACCTGTATCCACAAAAACCCCTAGGTCTTTTCGGACATCCGTCACAGTTCCCCAACCATACGTTGTGCGAGTTGCTTTTATTTCATTGGTAGTCAAGCGTGGCTTTTGTTTACTGTCGCTATAGGCAAAACCTGTGACCATATCTCCAATAGCATGTGTTCCTTCATTTTTATCCAAGGCAAACGTCAAGCCGTCTTTTTGGACAAAATAAAAGTTTGTATTTTCATCCGTTACCAATCCAGTGATAACTGTTCCAAGTAATTTATTCATTTATTTTCCTTTACAAAATTGAGGAAGTGGAACCACCACCTCCTCATCTTTACTATTTTTGATTTTTAGACAGTCAAAAGTTCTTTTTCTTTTTCAGCAGTCATGCTATCAATTTTCTTAACAGCATCATCTGTTGCTTTTTGAATATCTTTTTCAAGAGATTTCAAGTCATCTTCTGTGATTTCTTTAGCTTTTTCTTGCTTTTTCGCTTCATCCATCGCGTCACGACGGATATTACGAATAGCAATCTTAGCATTTTCTCCAACTTTTTTCACTTCTTTAGCTAACTCTTTACGGGTTTCTTCAGTAAGCGCTGGAATCACCAAACGGATAACTGAACCGTCATTAGCTGGGTTAATTCCCAAATCTGACTCATTAATCGCACGTTCGATGTCTTTCAAAACTGACTTATCAAACGGTGTGATTAAAAGAACGCGAGCCTCTGGAACTGTAATTGATGCCAATTGGTTAAGAGGCGTTGGAGCCCCATAGTATTCCACCTGAATACGGTCTAAAAGACTTGCGTTTGCACGACCTGCACGGATTGATGCAAATTCACGAGCTAGTGATTCATGTGACTGTTTAAAGCGTTCTTGTGCTTTTGCAATAATTGCGTTTGCCATAATTTTTATCAAATATCTCCTCTAACTCAATTTCAGAAACCTTTGCAGTTTCATCATGACCTATTAGAGGCAATCCCTTTCTTTTCCTTTATTTTCTTTTGTTTAATAGCAGAGCTACTTAATGAGAGGTTTTATTTGAAACGATTGTTCCGATGTTTTCACCGAAAATAACACGTTTAATATTGCCAACTTCATTCATATTGAAGACAACAAGGTCAATATCATTGTCCATTGAAAGTGTAGAAGCTGTCGCATCCATAATTTTAAGACCGCGTTTGATCACTTCAACGTGTGTCAATTCATCAAACTTAACTGCGTCAGCATTTTTACGTGGATCATCGTTATAGACTCCATCAACGCCATTTTTAGCCATGAGAATAGCATCTGCTTCAATCTCTGCTGCACGGAGCGCAGCCGTTGTATCTGTTGAGAAATAAGGAGAACCGATACCAGCACCAAAAATGACGATACGCCCTTTTTCAAGATGACGTAGGGCACGTCCACGAATATAAGGTTCAGCGACATTCTGCATAGCAATAGCAGTTTGTACGCGGGTATCCACGCCGTACTGTTGAAGACTGTCAGCCATCACCAAAGCGTTCATGACTGTTCCAAGCATCCCAGTATAGTCTGCTTGAACACGGTCCATCCCTGCCTCCGCAGCAGGCTCACCACGCCAAAGATTACCACCACCAATAACAAGAGCAATCTGCACACCTGATTCATGTACTTCAGAAATTTCTTTAGCCATTTTCTGAACAGTTGGTAAGTCAATACCGACCCCTTTATCTCCTGCTAAAGCTTCACCTGATAACTTAATCAAGACACGTTTGTATTTGGGTTCCACGATTTGATACTCCTTCTTTTCAAGATACTTCATCCTTATTATTTTACCACAGTTAGTCTATTTTACCTAGTGAAATATCACTATATTTTCATCAAAAAAATCCGCTTCATCAGAAACGGATTTCGTTATTATTACAATGAGTTTGGATCAACCTTGATACCAACACCTTGTGTTGTTGTGATTGATACTGAAGTCATGTAAGTACCTTTAGCAGTAGCTGGTTTAGCTTTAGCCATTACATCGTGGAAAGCTTTGAAGTTTTCAACGAGTTTGTCTGCGTCAAATGATACTTTACCGATAAGAGCTTGAACGATACCTGCTTTATCAGCACGGTAAGTGATTTTACCACCTTTAGACTCTTCAACTGCTTTAGCAACATCCATAGTTACTGTACCAGTTTTAGGGTTTGGCATCAAGTTACGTGGACCAAGGACACGACCAAGACGTCCAACAACAGCCATCATATCTGGAGTTGCGATAACAACGTCAAAGTCTAACCAACCACCGTTGATTTTTGCAACAAGGTCATCTTCACCAACAAAGTCTGCACCAGCAGCTTTTGCTTCTTCTGCTTTAGCACCACGTGCGAAAACAAGAACGCGTGAAGTTTTACCAGTTCCGTTTGGCAATACCATCGCACCACGGATTTGTTGATCAGCTTTACGAACGTCGATGTTCAAGTTGTAAGCAACTTCAACTGATGCATCAAATTTAGCGAAGTTAGTTTCTTTTGCAAGAGCAACAGCTTCTTCTACGCTGTAAAGTTTTGTGCTGTCGATTTTCTCAAGAGCAGCACGCAAGTTTTTGCTTTTTTTAGCCATGTTATATGTCTCCTTGTAATCAGATAATCTTGGGTGCTACTTAGTCAGTAACAGTGAATCCCATAGAACGAGCAGTACCTTCGATCATACGCATTGCAGCTTCAACAGATGCAGCGTTCAAGTCAGGCATTTTAGTTTCAGCAATTTCTTGTACTTGTGCACGAGTAACTGTTGCAACTTTAGTTTTGTTTGGTGTACCTGAACCTTTTTCAACACCTGCAGCTTTTTTCAAAAGAACAGCAGCTGGTGGTGTTTTAGTGATGAAATCGAAAGATTTATCTTCATACACTGAGATAACGACTGGGATGATCATTCCAGCTTGGTCAGCTGTACGAGCGTTAAACTCTTTAGTGAATCCCATGATGTTGATACCTGCTTGACCAAGAGCTGGTCCGACCGGTGGAGCTGGAGTAGCTTTACCTGCAGGAATTTGAAGTTTTACGAGTTTTTCGACTTTTTTAGCCATGATATAAAATCCTCCTATTGTGGTTTTGGCGGTAATTACAGATTTTTACCTCCCACAAGTATGCCAATAGCATACTCTAACTATTATACAGACTTTCCAGTAAAATGCAAGAAATTTGATGACAATTTCAATAGATTTTTTCAATTTTTTAGCGACGGAAAGTTCTAAAATGAAGTTAGCCACCTAAGGGTATCAAAAAACATCTCAGAGAGATATAATTGTAATCACCACAACAACAATTAGAAAGATTCTGAGATGCAAAACTATTATACACCAAAAAGTA
>NZ_RCVM01000030.1 GCF_003686955.1 Streptococcus hillyeri | reverse complement strand
CAAACTCTCATTAAAAGTTTGAGTTCTTAACTCACTGTTTTGTCATCGCTGACTTATTGTTTTTCTTGACAGGTTATTTTCATAACCCGCACTTGCTTCGTCTTGTTCAGTTTTCAATGGACTTCTCCTAAGAGACAACTTCTATATTCTAGCAAATCTTTAATAACTTGTCAACTACTTTTTTCAAGTTTTTTCAACAACTTCAATTCACTTTTGCCTCTCTCGAGACAACTCATATATCTTACCAAATCTTCCCTTACTCTGTCAACACCTTTTTCAAACTTTTTTCTTTTTTTCTAAAAAAGTTTGGCTTATTTTATGAATTCAAGTAGTAACTGTCGGGCTATCCTATCTGTAATACTAAGACAACACCTATCCTCATATGTTCTTATACAAACGCAACGTTGATGTATTTTCAAAGAAATCTTTTACAGCATATCAGTCTTCTTGTTAATTTTACGCTTTGATTTGTTGCTGTTCCCTTTCTCTTTCTAAAAATATGATTAACGAAAATAGGGACTGGGAAAAGTATTCCAGTCCTCCATTTTCTATTCCCGATAATTTGACGCAATAGTTACTTATCGTTGAATTCCAGTATTTTTAACTTCGAACTGACTAGGATCAAAGAAATCACACTCGTCATTAGCTGCTTTTAAGCTTTCTATCTTAGTAATTAATTGTAACAACTCAGCACAATTTGGCATTGAACTTACTTTTGTTCTTAATTCACTTAAATTATTTTCATTAATTGTTTCAATGGAAATTTCAGCATTTTTCAATTCTTTAGGATAACGTTGTAGTACTTGTTTTAATTTAAATAGTGATTTTTCTAAGGTCATAATCTCACCTCTTATCGTTTCACTTTTCGTAATGTTGTTAATCCAAGGGTAGCCATGAGGCTGACACCAGCTAAAGCTAGAAGAGAATCTTTTTCTCCTGTCTCTGGTAAACTAGCTTTTTTAGCAACTCGTGAATAAGTGACTTGTTGTACATTTGATGTATTAGCAGTTGTGTCACTGTCTTCTACAACCGTTGCTACAGAACCTTTAGTTTCTGCTTTCTCAACAACAGGTGTTGTTTTAGGAACTTCTACAACAGGTTTTTCTTCTGCTACAGGAGTTTCTTTAGGAACCTCTACAACAGGTTTTTCTTCTGCTACAGGGGTTTCTTTAGGAACTTCTACAACGGTTTTTTCTGGTGTTACAGGGGCTTCTTTTGGAACCTCTACAACAGGTTTTTCTTCTGCTACAGGAGCTTCTTTAGGCATTTCTACAACAGGTTTTTCTTCTGCTACAGGAGCTTCTTTTGGAACCTCTACAACAGGTTTTTCTTCTGCTACAGGGGCTTCTTTAGGCACTTCTACAACAGTTTTTTCAGGTACTACAATAGTCGGTGTTTCACCTTTTTCAACAGCTTCTTTGATTTTTAGAGCGTTTAGTTCACGTTCGGCATCATGTTTGGTAACTTTAGCTGATGCCAATTTTCCAATTAATGCTGTCAATGTTGCTTTTGCGTCTTCAAGTTCTTTGAGAGACGCATTGTAATCACTAAGTGCTTTGTTTGCAAGAATTTGTTTAACGTCACGTTTTGTTTGTGCGTTTTCCAATGCTACTTTAGCGTTATTGAGTTTTGTTTTTGCCGCTTGAAGATTTTCTTTAGCAGTTGCAACTTCTTGTTCAAGTGTAGATGTGTCAGTTTTTGATGTTGTTTCGTAACTGATAATTGATTGATACAATGGTAAATTGACAAATTTACGTCCTGTTTCTTTATCTTTGATTGCTACAAATGAATTGTCTTGGACAACAGGCGTAAATGGATTTTTACCTAGTGTCGTTGCTCTTGACGTGATTGCTATACCATGTAACACTACGTATTTTAATCCGTCAATAACGTTATTGTGTTCGTCATATACGGGCTTTTCACTATCTTTTTCAATAGCAAATCCTAGTCCTACGTATTTGGCGTCATTTAATACATTGATTGCATGTCCAAAGTTTCTCCAACCATTATCGAACATCCACATTTGTGTTGCCATATAAGCTAATTGTTCATTAGAGGTAACTTGTATACCGCCACCTTTATAATTTGGAGAATATCCTAAGACAACTCCAATTTCCAGTGCATTTTCACTTCCAAATCGGTAAATGTCACTTTCATGATTTCCTTGTAGAATATCACGTTTTACCATTTCAGGATTTTGTTTAGAGGTATAAATTGTATCATGACCCATACGTTGACGTTCTGCATTTTCTTCTGCTCGAAGTTGTGCATATGCTTGTACAGAATGACCTACTTCTTTTGTAACATCTGTCAAACCATTTAATTGTCTCACTTCATTTGTGAATTGTGCATAGTATTTAGATGTCTCTTGAGCATCAGGTGTGAAGGTTACTACGCCTTTGTTTTCTAGCTCTTTAACTTGTTCATCTGATAATGTTGTTGTGATAACCGTTTTACCTTCAGCTGGTTGCATGTCGTTTTTAGAATATGGGGATACTTCATCTGCACCACTGATTGTACGATTTTCTCCATCTTTAACTGATTGTTCAATCTCTTCTTCAGTCAAATAACCTGATGTTGATTCATTGTCTTGTACTGTAATATTGTGTGTTTCTGTCACTGTACCTGATGGAGCTGTTGTTAGTTTTTCTTCTGCTGATTTGAGTGCTTCTTCTGCATTTGCAACTTCTGTCTCCGCAGTTTTGGCAGTTTCTTTTTCAACAGTTGGTTCAACAACTTCTTGATTTGCTGTTTCAACTGCTTGTTCTAATTCTTCAATTGTTTTTACTTCAGTTGTTGCTACTGTTTCTTCTGTTGTAACAGGTGTTACCTGTTCTTCAGCTTTTACTGATACAGATGATGCTGCTAGTAATGCTACTCCTGCAAGTGATGTGTAAGTCATTTTTTTATTCATAGGTTTATTACCTTTCTTTTGACACAAATTGTTTAACAAAGAAGAGGTGATTAAAATGCACTAATCTATGACAATACTCTCTGAAAACTATATTTATAAATGAAAGGTATTTTATGATGAAAAAAATTTTTACAAAACGTGGCGGTTACTCTAATGCAAATGATGGTATCTACATCAATCCTCAAAAAGATATTATCTGTTTAAGTACAGAATTAGAAAATATTCCAAAATTTGTGGACGGAAAACGAACAGATGAGATTGCTGGGTATAGGGGTGAGCACCTTTCTCTAAGGGGATATTTTTACCTTTAATTCCGATGGGTACATGGCAATCGCGAGATGCTTCGTGAGATATTTTCTAATGAATTGTTTGGTCGCTTTTCATTATATGTCTTATTGGACTTTTTAGGTGCTCAAAAAGGCCTATAATCTCCATAGTGGAATTTACCCACTACAGAAATTATAGAGCCGGATTCATCTACTATAGAAATTTTAAAGCTCAAAAACGCCTGCTTACGAAGTGTTTCTAAGACTAGAGACATTTCGTAAACAAGCGTTGACTTGTTATTTTTTCATCATATGATGAGTGTTCCCGCTAGGAAAAAATCCTAGCGGTAGACCAGAGCTAGACTAAGAAGATAATCTTCCATCATCATAACACTCAACAAAATTGATGATTTTATACTAATTCGATGATAGCCATTGGGGCTGCATCACCACGGCGTGGTTCAGTTTTAAGGATACGAGTGTATCCACCATTACGTTCAGCATAACGAGGTGCAATTTCTGAGAAAAGTTTTTGAAGAGCAGTTGTTGATGTGTATTTATCAGTTGCTTCATCATAGTTTTCTGATGCAATTTCGTTACGAACAAATGCAGCTGCTTGACGACGTGCGTGCAAATCACCACGTTTACCAAGAGTAATCATTTTTTCAACGGTTTTACGAATTTCTTTCGCACGAGCTTCAGTAGTCACGATTGATTCATTGATCAAAAGGTCTGTTGTCAAATCGCGCAACATTGCTTTACGTTGTGAGCTAGTGCGTCCAAGTTTACGGTAAGCCATGTGTTCCTCCTCTATTATTTATCGTTTTTTAGTCCAAGACCTAAATCTTGTAATTTCACCTTGACTTCTTCAAGACTCTTACGTCCTAGGTTACGGACTTTCATCATTTCAGGCTCAGTTTTTTCTGTCAAATCAAGTACAGTATTAATTCCTGCACGTTTCAAACAGTTGTATGAGCGTACTGACAAATCAAGTTCTTCAATTGTACGGTCAAGCACTTTGTCATCTGACACTTTTTCTGTTTCTTTCATCACATCAGTAGCTTTTGCTACTTCAGTTAAGTCAGTAAAGAGATTCAAGTGTTCAATTAAGACGCGAGCTGAAAGACCTAAGGCATCTTCAGGAATGATTGTGCCGTTTGTCATGATTTCAACGGTTAATTTATCAAATCCATCGTTGCTACCAACACGAGCTGGTTCAACTTGGTAATTAACCTTTTTAACTGGTGTATAGATAGAATCTACTGCCAGTGTTCCAACCGGTAAATCTTCACGTTTATTTTGCTCAGCTGGTACATAACCACGTTTTTTAGCAACTGTCATAGTCGCTTTCATAGTTGCACCTTCAGCAATTGTGAAAAGATAATGGTCAGGGTTCACAATTTCAACATCACTATCTGTTAAGATATCACCTGCTGTAACTTCAGCTGGTCCTACCACATCAAGTTCAATTGTTTTTTCGTCTTCGACGTGTGATTTTACAGCAAGTCCCTTAATGTTAAGGATAATCTGCATAACATCTTCGCGAACACCTTTAATTGTGTCAAATTCGTGGAGTACACCATCAATTTTGATAGATGTTACCGCTGCACCTGGAAGAGATGACAGGAGTACACGACGCAAAGAGTTACCAAGAGTAGTTCCGTAACCACGTTCTAATGGTTCGATCACAAACTTGCCATAATCTTTTGTTTCATCAATTTTTGTTATTATTGGTTTTTCAAACTCAATCATTTAGTTACTCCCTCGAAACGAATCTTGTGTAGTATTAGTTATTATGATTACACACGACGACGTTTTGGAGGACGAGCACCATTGTGTGGCACAGGAGTCACATCGCGGATTGCAGTTACTTCAAGACCAGCAGCAGCAAGTGCACGAATAGCAGACTCACGACCTGAACCTGGACCTTTTACAGTAACTTCAACTGTTTTAAGACCGTGTTCTTGTGCAGATTTAGCAGCAGCTTCAGCAGCCATTTGAGCAGCGAATGGTGTAGATTTACGAGAACCTTTAAATCCAAGAGCACCAGCTGATGACCAAGCAAGAGCATTACCATGCACATCTGTAATCATAACAATAGTGTTATTAAATGTAGCGTGAATGTGAGCAACACCAGATTCGATGTTCTTTTTCACACGACGTTTACGTGTTGGTTTAGCCAAGATTTTTACCTCCTATTTTATTTTACTTATTTTTTCTTACCAGCAATCGCAACAGCTTTACCTTTACGAGTGCGAGCGTTGTTTTTAGTGTTTTGTCCACGAACTGGCAAACCACGACGGTGACGGATACCACGGTATGAACCGATTTCCATCAAACGTTTGATGTTAAGGTTTACTTCACGACGAAGGTCACCTTCAACTTTGATTGAATCCACTTCACGACGGATAGCGTCCTCTTGATCAGATGTCAAATCTTTAACGCGGATATCTTCTGAAATTCCAGCAGCTGCCAAGATTTTCTTAGATGTCGCAAGACCGATACCATAGACATAAGTCAATGAGATTACTACGCGTTTGTCATTTGGAATATCAACTCCAGCAATACGAGCCATGTTTTCTCCTTTCTATCTTATCCTTGACGTTGTTTGTGTTTTGGATTTGTTGGACAAATAACCATAACACGGCCGTTACGACGAATAACTTTACAGTATTCGCAAATTGGTTTAACCGATGGTCTTACCTTCATGTTCTAATCCCTCCAATTATTTCGAATTATTTAAAGCGGTATGTGATACGTCCACGTGTTAAATCGTATGGACTAAGTTCAACTGTCACACGGTCACCGACTAAAATACGAATGTAATTTTTACGGATTTTTCCTGATACAGTCGCAAGAACTTGGTGTCCGTTCTCGAGTTCAACCGTAAACATTGCATTAGGCATTGTTTCAACAACCTTGCCTTCAATTTCAATCACGTCTTCTTTTGCCACGCAAAAGCACCCCCTAAATTTCGATTTGATGTCCTCTGAGCACAGAGGTAACAATTATAAGTCAGACTAAGCTATTATATCATGAGTTTAGTCAATATGCAAGTGAGATTATCTATTATTTTAAAGATGAAATCACTTTCTCTACATCAGCAAAAACAGAATCAATTTCTTGATTGCCTTGGATATCATGAACAAGGTTTTTCTCACGGTAATGAGCAAGGATTGGTTCTCCTTGAGCAATGTTAACATCCAAGCGGCGTTTTACTGTTTCAGGCTTATCATCTTCACGTTGATAGTAATCATCTTCGTTGTAATCACCAGCTGGTGGGTTAAAGACTTTATGGAAAGTTTCACCCGTGACTTTATGGATGATGCGTCCACTAAGACGTTCCAAAAGGCTATCTGGATTAACTTCAATATTGATGACCCCATCAAGTGTGATGTTGAGTTCTGCTAATGTTTGGTCCAAAGCGTACGCTTGTTCAATAGTACGTGGATAACCATCAAGCAAGAAGCCTTTTTCTGCAATATCAGTTTGTGCAAGACGTTCTTTGACAATACCGTTAGTTACTTCGTCTGGAACTAACTCGCCTTTGTCAATATATGACTTAGCAAGTTTCCCCATTTCAGTTTGGTTCGCCATTGCTGCACGGAACATATCTCCTGTAGAAATGTGCGCCACACCAAAACGCTCAACGATTTTAGCAGCCTGAGTACCTTTACCAGCACCCGGTAAGCCCATAATCAAAAGATTCATGAGTTTCTCCTTTTTGTGATTTAGAGTTTCTTAAAGGTTTGTCCTTGCTTACACAAAAAGCAAATGCGTAAGTGACTTAGGTCAATAAGGAATGCTTTTTGTGTTAACTTTGGACAACTTTATTTTGTTTTCACATAAATTTGCCAATAGTGACAAACTTATCTAAAAACAAAATAGAAGAATAGGGAAATCCCTATCCTCAATTTTGTTTGCAATGTGCTTAATCTTCAACGTTCATAAAGCCAGCATACTTTCTCTTCAGTAAGTAACCTTCTAGCTGTTTCATTCCTTCAATTGCTGTTGAAATTAAGATAAGAAGACTTGTTCCTCCTAGAGCCACACCAGCCGATAGCCCATACAATTGTTGCGCTAAGATTGGACTTAGAGCGACAAAGGCTAAGAAGATAGCTCCTAAAGTTGCCAATTTTTTAAGCAAACTAGTGAGGTATTGCTCGGTCTCTCGACCTGGACGAACTTTTGGAATATAAGAAGCATTCTTTTGTAAATTCTCAGCTGTTTTTTCAGGATTAACCTGAACAAACGTATAGAAGAATGAGAACACGACAATCAAGATTGCATAAACTACCATACCAACTGGTGTTCGATAGTCAAATGCTGATTGTACTGATGATAACCATGATAAATTCCAACCCTGACTTTGAACAAATGGAATTATAGTACTTGGAAGTGCTGTAATCGAACTTGCAAAGATAACTGGAATAACTCCAGCAGGGTTAATTTTCAATGGTAAGTATGAGCTTGTTGAGGCTCCTTTTGTCAACTTAGTGTACTGAATAGGAATTTTGTACTCTGCTTGCTGAACAAAAGTTGTGAAGAAGATAATAATGAGTGCTGCAACAATCAAGCCTGCAATGAAAAGGTATGAACTTTGCAAATCGCTTGAACGAACATTAACAAAGTAATCATCATAGATACTTGAAATCGTATTTGGTAAAGCAGAAACGATACCTGAAAAGATAATCATTGAGACGCCATTCCCAAATCCTTTATCTGTAATCTGTTCACCGAGCCAAGTTACCACAACACTACCTGTTGTCAAAATCGCGCCAATCAAGATATAGGTCTGTGGATTTGGTGTTGGAACAAGTGCTACGCTTGACAAAGCATTAAATCCATAAGTAATACCAATTGATTGGAAAAAGGCTAAGAAAAGTGAAATATAGCGTGTCGCTTGATTCAACTTGCGACGGCCAACCTCACCTTGTTTTCCCCATTCTACAAACTTTGGTAAAATATCCATCTGTAGTAATTGAACAACGATTGATGCAGTAATGTATGGACTAACCCCCAATGAGAATACTGAGAAATTATTCATAGCATTCCCTGAGACTAGATTTAACATATTCAAGAACGGCAGATCACCTAATTGCTCAAGACTCTTTACATTTACACCAGGAACTGTGATATGCGTTCCTAAGCGAAAAACGAAGATGATAAAAATCGTAAATAGAATTTTTCGTCTAACGTGTTTCACTTTTAGCGCATCTTTTAATAATTTAAAGAACATCCGAGTACCTCGCTTAGATGACTTCGACTGAACCACCTTTTGCAGTAATCGCCGCTTCAGCAGATTTTGAGAATTTAGCTGCTTTAACAGTCAATTTCTTAGTCAATTCACCGTTACCAAGGATTTTTACGCCTGATTTTTCAGCACGAACGATACCAGCTTCTTTAAGAACAACTGGTGTTACTTCTGTACCATCTTCAAAGACGTTTAATTGATCAAGGTTAACAAGAGCGTATTCTTTAGCGTTGATGTTTGTAAATCCACGTTTTGGAAGACGACGGAACAATGGTGTTTGTCCACCTTCAAATCCAAGACGTACACCGCCGCCTGAACGAGCTTTTTGACCTTTTTGACCACGGCCTGAAGTTTTACCGTTACCAGATGATGTACCACGACCAACACGGTTGCGAACTTTACGTGAACCTTCTGCAGGTTTTAATTCATGAAGTTTCATTTATTTTTTCTCCTTTTTTTATGGGCATAATGCTAGCGCTCCACCAGAGTGAAAAAGGACGCTCCGGTGAAACTCGCCTATGCATATATTCAAGTTAAAGTCGCAGAAAAATTCTACGACTTCAAAAGTTTTTAAGCTTCCTCAACAGTTACCAAGTGAGAAATAGCGTTAACCATTCCACGGATAGCTGCGTTGTCTTCTTTAACAACTGAAGAATTCAATTTACCAAGTCCAAGGGCAACAACAGTTTTACGTTGTTCTGGTTTGCGTCCGATTGGAGACTTAGTCAAAGTAATTTTAATTTGAGCCATGTTAATCTCCTTTCTTATGCCAAGTCAGAAACTGAGATGCCACGAAGTGCAGCAACTTCTTCAGCACGTTTCAATTGTTTCAAACCTTCAACAGTTGCACGAACGATGTTGATTGGTGTGTTTGAACCAAGTGATTTAGACGTGATATCAGAGATACCAGCTAATTCCACAACGGCACGAACTGCACCACCAGCGGCAACTCCAGCACCCTCTACAGCTGGTTTCAACAATACTTTAGCTCCACCAAATTCTGAACGAACTTCGTGAGGAATTGTTGTACCAACCATTGGTACTTCGATAAGGTTTTTCTTAGCGGCCTCAACAGCTTTACGGATTGCTTCTGGAACTTCTTGAGCTTTACCAGTACCAAATCCAACACGGCCGTTACGGTCACCAACAACTACAAGAGCAGCGAAACGAAGACGACGTCCACCTTTTACAGTTTTCGATACGCGGTTGATACCAACCAAGCGCTCTTCAAGTTCTACTGCATTATCTTTAAATGCCATTATTAAGTGTCCTCCCTATTAGAATTTCAATCCGTTTTCACGAGCTGAGTCAGCCAAAGCTTTCACACGTCCGTGATAGAGATAGCCACCGCGGTCGAACACGACTTCAGTGATGCCTTTAGCAGCAGCACGTTCAGCAACGAGTTTACCGACAACAACGGCTTGTTCAGTTTTAGTTCCCTTAGAAACTTCTTTATCAAGAGTTGATGCACTTGCGAGCGTTACACCCGCTACGTCATCAATAACTTGAGCGTAGATGCCTGTATTAGAACGGAAAATGTTCAAACGTGGGCGTTCTGCAGTTCCAGAGAGTTTTCCGCGAACGCGACGGTGGCGTTTTTGGCGGAGTTTGTTTTTATCTGGTTTCGAAATCACAATTTTCACCTCTTAAAATTTTCTTTGTCTACTAAGACGCTAGCAAAATTCTAGAGTATGACTGCCAACAAAAGTTTACCTCTTGCCAGCTTTGCCATAATCTATTATTTACCAGTTTTACCTTCTTTACGGCGTACAAATTCACCAACGTAGCGGATACCTTTACCTTTATATGGTTCTGGTGAACGAAGGCTACGGATGTAAGCAGCTGTTTGACCAACAACTTCTTTGTTGATTCCTTCAACAGTGATTGAAGTTGGGTTTGCTACTGTGAAAGTAATTCCTGCTGGAGCTTCCACTTCATCTTGGTGAGATTTACCAACTGAAAGTACAAGTTTTGTTCCTTGAAGTTGAGCACGGTAACCAACCCCGCGCATTTCAAGTTCTTTTTTGAACCCTTCAGAAACACCAACAACCATGTTGTTCAAGTTTGCACGTGAAGTACCGTGGATTGTTTTCATTTCTTTTGAGTCGTTTGGACGGTGAAGAGTTACTTCTGTACCTTCAACACGAATTTCAATGTTAGTGTTGAATTCACGAGTCAATTCACCTTTAGGTCCTTTTACTGTTACCAAACCGTTGTCGTTTTTAATTTCAACACCAGCTGGCAAGTTGATAACTTTATTACCAATACGTGACATGTTTTTATTTTCTCCTGTTAAATTATCAAGCCGACGAGCGACTAGTTTTCACGGGGCGATGATAAATAAATACCGTTCAAAGCATAAAAGCTAATTTGAACACGCCCTAAGAACCGTGCAAATTAGACAACTCTTTTTGTTTGCAAGCAAACTTCAAAGAGTTCCTAAATTTGCTTTGTCCTTGACGGGCTTTGTATCATTATTTTACCAAACGTAAGCCAACACTTCTCCACCAACGTTCTTTTGACGTGCTTCTTTGTCTGTCAAAAGACCTTCTGATGTTGAAATGATTGCAACTCCAAGTCCATTAAGAACTTTTGGAAGATCTTCACGTTTAGTGTAAACACGAAGACCTGGTTTTGAAACACGTTTCAAGTTAGTGATAACACGCTCACCGTTTTGTCCATATTTCAAGAATACGCGGATAATTCCTTGTTTATCATCTTCGATGATTTCGATGTTTTTTACGAAACCTTCGCGTTTAAGGATTTCAGCGATACCTTTTTTAATTTTTGATGCAGGTACTTCAAGAACTTCGTGACGTGCTTGGTTAGCGTTACGAATACGTGTTAGAAAGTCTGCGATTGGGTCAGTCATAACCATTTTATATTTCTCCTCTTACTAGTAGTTTGCAAGATGCACTTGCTAGTTAATGTGTGCCCGAAGGCGAGATGTGCGCATGAATACATCCGCACTATCATATTTGAACTCAGGCTACAGCCTGTGTGAAAAAGACAAATCTGCCTAGAACGCAAGCGTTCGTCGTTAGATTTCCTATTTTCACTTAGACTGTCACGCCCTTAGTATCATACAATTTGAGCACGGACTAAAATCCTACGGATTTTTTAACGTCCTTTGCATCATAAATTACCAAGATGCTTTTGTAACACCTGGAATTTGACCTTTGTATGCTAATTCACGGAAGCAAACACGGCAAAGTTTGAATTTGCGGTAAACTGAGTGTGGACGTCCACATTTTTCGCAACGTGTGTAAGCTTGCGTAGAGAACTTCGCTGGACGTTTGTTCTTAGCAATCATAGATTTTTTAGCCATTAGATTTACCTCCTATATTATTTTGCAAAAGGCATTCCAAGGCCTTTAAGAAGTGCGCGTCCTTCTTCGTCAGTGTTAGCAGTTGTAACGATAACGATATCAAGACCACGTACTTTATCAACATCATCAAAGTTGATTTCTGGGAAAATCAATTGCTCTTTCACACCTAGTGTGTAGTTTCCGCGTCCGTCAAATGATTTTGTTGGAACACCGTGGAAGTCACGTACACGTGGAAGTGAAACAGTAACTAATTTATCCAAGAATTCGTACATACGCTCACCACGAAGGGTAACTTTTGCACCGATCGCAACACCCTCACGAAGACGGAAGCCGGCGATTGATTTCTTAGCTTTAGTGATAAGTGGTTTTTGACCTGAGATAAGTGCCAATTCAGCAGCAGCTTTTTCCAAAGTCTTAGCGTTTGATACAGCTTCACCAACACCCATGTTAAGAACGATTTTCTCAACTTTTGGCACAGCCATAACTGATGTGTAGTTGAATTGTTCTGTCAACGCAGGAACAACTTCTTTAAGATATTTTTCTTTTAAGCGATTTGCCATTATACTTCTCCTTTCCTTCGTGATTAATCAAGCACTTCGCCTGATTTTTTGTTGTAACGAACTTTTTTGCCGTCAACAAATTTGTAACCAACACGACCAGCTACACCATTTTTGTCAAGAACTTGTACGTTTGACACGTGGATAGCTGCTTCTTTTTCAACGATAGCACCTTGAGGGTTTTCGCTGTTTGGTTTTTGGTGTTTCTTAACGATAGCAACACCTTCTACGATAACTTTGTTAACTTTTGGAAGTGCTTTAAGAACAACAGCTTCAGTGCCTTTGTCCTTACCAGCAATAACGCGAACTTTGTCGCCTTTTTTTACAAACATTGAGAGTTTCTCCTATATATTTCTTACGCCCCTTAGGGCACCCTGCAAATACTGCAGGGGACTAATTGTTTGAGTGTTAATTAAAGAACTTCTGGTGCAAGTGATACGATCTTCATGAAACCTCCGTCACGCAATTCACGTGCAACAGGGCCGAAGATACGAGTTCCGCGAGGGTTTTTGTCTTCACGGATGATTACAGCAGCGTTGTCGTCAAATTTGATGTATGAACCGTCTGGACGGCGTGCACCAGTTTTTGTACGAACGATAACAGCTTTAACCACGTCACCTTTTTTAACTGCTCCACCAGGAGTAGCTTGTTTTACAGAAGCAACGATGATGTCACCGATGTTAGCGAATTTACGTCCTGAACCACCAAGTACTTTGATAGTAAGGATTTCACGGGCACCGCTATTATCAGCAACTTTCAAGCGAGTTTCTTGTTGAATCATTCCAATATTCTCCTTTTAGTGTGATTAGATAATAACAGCTTCTTCCACAACTTCTACAAGACGGAAACGTTTTGTAGCTGAAAGTGGACGAGTTTCCATGATACGAACGATATCGCCTTCTTTAGCAACGTTGTTTTCATCATGAGCTTTGTATTTTTTAGAATAGTTGATACGTTTACCATAGACTGGGTGGTTACGTTTTGTTTCAACTACAACAGTGATTGTTTTATCCATCTTGTCAGATACTACGCGTCCAACAAGAGTTTTACGTTGATTACGTTCCATATTTGAATTTCTCCTTTCCCAATCTATTATTTGATTTCAGATTGCACAGTTTTAACACGTGCAATTTGTTTTTTAACTTCATTCAAACGAGCTGTTTGATCAAGTTGACCTGCAGCTGCTTGGAAACGAAGTTCAAAGAGTTCTTTTTTAAGTTCGTTTTCTTTTTTCGCAAGCTCTTCTTGAGACAAGCCACGAAGCTCTTCAACAAACTTTTTGATTTCTTCAAGTTTCATGTCTTCTCCTTATTCTGCGTCGCGTTTTACGAATTTAACTTTAACTGGTAATTTGTGGCCAGCAAGACGGAATGCTTCGCGTGCGATTTCTTCTGAAACGCCTGCAACTTCAAACATTACTTTGCCACGTTTAACTGGTGCTACCCAACCTTCAGGCGCCCCTTTACCAGAACCCATACGTACCCCGATAGCTTTAGCGGTGTATGATTTGTGTGGGAAGATTTTAATCCAAACTTTACCACCACGTTTCATGTAACGCGTCATAGCGATACGGGCAGCTTCGATTTGGCGGTTAGTGATCCATGAGCTTGTAGTAGCTTGAAGACCAAATTCACCGAAGTCAACTTGTTTTCCACCTTTAGCTTCACCGCGCATTTTTCCACGGAATTCACGACGGTGTTTTACACGTTTAGGTACTAACATCTGTTATTTACCTCCTTTAGTGTTTTTACGAGCTGGAAGAACTTCACCACGATAGATCCATACTTTAACACCAAGTTTACCGTATGTAGTGTCTGCTTCTTCCCAAGCGTAGTCGATATCTGCACGAAGTGTGTGAAGTGGAACAGTTCCTTCTGAGTAACCTTCAGCACGAGCGATATCAGCACCGTTCAAACGACCAGATACTTGAGTTTTGATTCCTTTAGCACCTGCACGCATTGTACGTTGGATAGCTTGTTTTTGAGCACGACGGAAAGCTACACGAGCTTCCAATTGTTTCGCAATTGACTCACCAACAAGGTGTGCATCAAGATCTGGTTGTTTGATTTCAACGATGTTGATGTGTACTTGTTTACCAGTCAATTTGTTGAGTTGTGCACGAAGTGTGTCAACGTTTGATCCACCTTTACCGATAACCATACCTGGTTTAGCAGTGTGAAGTGACACGATAACTTTGTTTACTGCACGTTCGATTTCGATTGTAGAAACAGAAGCGTCAGCCAACTCTTTGTTAATAAATTTGCGGATTGCAAGATCTTCATGAAGGTAATCCGCGTATTCTTTTTCAGCATACCATTTCGCATCCCAGTCACGGATGATTCCGACACGCATACCAATTGGATGTACTTTTTGACCCACGATTTTACCTCCTTATTTTTCTGACACAACTACTGTGATGTGAGTTGTGCGTTTGTTGATTGGTGAAGCTGAACCTTTCGCACGTGGACGGAAACGTTTCATTGTTGGTCCTTCGTTTGCGAATGTTTCAGATACTACCAAGTTAGCTTTTTCCAAACCAAAGTTGTTTTCCGCGTTAGCGATTGCTGAGTTAAGAACTTTCTCAACTTCAGTAGCAGCTTTGTTTGGCATGAATTTCAAGATTGCGATTGCGTCAGCAACTTTCTTACCACGGATAAGATCAAGAACAAGACGTGTTTTACGAGGTGAAACACGCACTGTACGAGCCATTGCTTTAGCTGAAGTAATTTCTGCCATTATGTGTTCCTCCTAATTATTTACGACGTGTTTTCTTGTCGTCTGCAGCGTGACCTTTGTAAGTACGAGTTGGTGCAAATTCACCAAGTTTGTGACCTACCATGTCCTCTTGAATGTATACAGGCACGTGTTTACGTCCATCGTAAACTGCGATTGTATAACCGATGAAACTTGGGAAAATCGTTGAGCGACGTGACCAAGTTTTAATTACTTTTTTCTTTTCGTCGTTTGCTTGAGCTTCAACTTTTTTCATCAAATGCTCATCGACGAAAGGTCCTTTTTTAAGACTACGTCCCATTAGTAGTTTTTCTCCTTTAAAATGTTGTACCACAACGGCTTGCCAGCAAGCGCTGGCTACCGAGCTGGCGGATGAATCAACTTGCTAGTTGATTATTTTTGGTTGCGACGACGAACGATAAGTTTGTCTGATTTCGCTTTCTTGTTACGAGTTTTAAGACCAAGCGCAGGTTTACCCCATGGAGTAGATGGCGCTTTACGTCCAACTGGTGCTTTACCTTCACCACCACCGTGTGGGTGATCGTTAGGGTTCATTACAGAACCACGAACTGTTGGGCGGATACCTTTCCAACGGCTACGTCCTGCTTTACCAATGTTAACAAGTGATTGTTGTTCGTTACCAACTGTACCAACAGTTGCACGGCAAGTACCAAGAATCATACGAACTTCGCCTGATTGAAGACGAACAAGAACGTATTTACCTTCTTGACCAAGTACTTGTGCAGACGCACCTGCCGCACGAACAAGTTCACCACCACGTCCTGGCTTCAATTCAATGTTGTGCACAACTGTACCAACTGGAATGTTAGCAAGTGGAAGTGCGTTACCAACTTTGATATCAGCTTCTGGACCTGAAACGATGCGTTGACCTACTTCAAGACCTTTTGGAGCGATGATGTATGCTTTAACACCGTCAGTGTAGTGTACAAGAGCGATGTTAGCTGTACGGTTTGGATCGTACTCGATAGTTTTAACAACTGCTTCAACGCCATCTTTGTTACGTTTGAAGTCAATCAAACGGTAGTGACGTTTGTGACCGCCACCATGGTGACGAACAGTGATGCGACCGTTGTTGTTACGACCAGCTTTTTTCTTCAAAGAAACAAGCAATGATTTCTCAGGTGTGCTTGTTGTGATTTCAGCGAAATCCAAAGAAGTCATGTTACGACGGCCATTTGTCGTTGGTTTATAAACTTTAATACCCACGTTATTTCTCCTTTGTCTTATTCAGCTTCAGTTGCAAACAACTCGATTGCTTTAGAATCAGCTGTAAGTGTAATGATAGCTTTTTTAGTTTTTGAAGTGAAACCTACGTAACGACCAACACGTTTTTGTTTTGGTTTTGATGTTACAGTGTTCACACTTGCAACTTTAACACCTTCAAACGCAGCTTCAACAGCTTGTTTGATAAGGAGTTTGTGCGCACGTGTGTCAACTTCAAAAGTATATTTGCCTGCTTCAAGAGCAATCATTGATTTTTCTGTGATAACAGGTTTTTTGATTACGTCGTACAAATTCATTATGCAAGAACCTCCTCGATTGTAGAGATTGCTTCTTTAGTTACAAGAAGTTTGTCTGCGTTTACGATATCAAGAACACTTGCAGTTGTTGCAGTTGCAACAGTTACGTTTGGAAGGTTACGTGCAGAAAGTGCTGCAAATTCGTTTCCTTCTTCAACAAGAACAAGTACTTTTGTATCGATGCTAAGAGCTGAAAGAACTTTTGCAAATTCAGCAGTTTTTGGTGCTGCAAATGAAAGAGCGTCAACAGCTACAAATTTATCTTCAGCAACTTTTGCTGAGTAAACTGATTTCAAAGCAAGGCGACGAACTTTTTGTGGAAGTTTGTAGCCGTATGAACGTGGAGTTGGTCCGAAGACAACACCACCACCACGCCATTGTGGTGAGCGGATAGAACCTTGACGAGCACGTCCAGTTCCTTTTTGGCGCCATGGTTTGCGACCACCACCTGATACTGCTGAACGGTTTTTAACCGCGTGAGTACCTTGGCGAAGGCTAGCACGTTGGCTGATGACTACATCAAAGACAACTGATTCGTTTGGTTCGATACCGAAGATAGCGTCGTTTAATTCAACTGAGCTAACTTCTTTACCAGTTTGGTCAAATAGTTTTACGTTTGCCATGTTAACTGATTTCCCCTTTCCTTATTATTTAGCAGCTTTAACTGCTGATTTGATAGTGATAAGAGATTTCTTAGCACCTGGTACGTTACCTTTGATAAGGATAACGTTTTTCTCTGGGATAACTTGAACAATTTCAAGGTTTTGAACTGTTACACGGTTGCCACCCATACGTCCTGCAAGGTTTTTACCTTTGAATACACGGTTAGGTGCTACAGGTCCCATTGAACCTGGACGACGGTGGTAACGTGAACCGTGAGCCATAGGACCACGTGATTGACCATGGCGTTTGATAACACCTTGGAAACCTTTACCTTTTGAAGTTCCAGTTACGTCAACAACATCACCAGCTTCAAATTGTTCAACAGTAAGTTCTGCTCCCACTTCTAAGCCTTCAATGTTTTTGAATTCACGGATGAAGCGCTTAGGAGCAGTGTTCGCTTTTGCGACATGGCCTTTGGCAGGTTTGTTACTCAATACTTCGCGTTTGTCGTCGAAACCAACTTGAGTTGCAGTGTAACCATCTGTTTCAACAGTTTTCACTTGAAGAACAACGTTTGGAGTTGCTTCGATGACAGTAACAGGGATAAATTCACCAGTTTCAGTGAAGATTTGAGTCATTCCCACTTTTTTCCCTAAGATTCCTTTTGTCATGAGAAAATATTTCCTTTTCTTAATTTTGTTTTCAAAAAGTTTTTAATGAGCGTTTTTTATGCTCAAAAAAGTTTTTTACGAGCGTTTTTTGTGCTCCGAAATCAATTAAAGTTTGATTTCTACGTTAACACCACTTGGCAAATCAAGTTTCATCAAAGCGTCAACTGTTTTTTGAGTTGGGTTGATGATGTCGATAAGACGTTTGTGTGTACGCATTTCAAATTGTTCACGAGAATCTTTATACTTGTGTGTCGCACGGATGATTGTATAAAGGCTACGTTCAGTTGGAAGTGGAACAGGCCCAGCAACTGTTGCGCCTGTGCGAGTTGCAGATTCTACGATTTTTGCAGCTGCTGTGTCAAGTGTACGGTGTTCGTACGCTTTCAAGCGGATGCGGATTTTTTTGTTTGCCATCTTTTTCTCCTTTTTCGTCTATTGTAAGATAATAGGCTAGCTCTTCAAGAAAAACCGACTCGCGTTGCGTGGCAATGCAACCGTGCGTGTCGCAACCTCTTGCGTCAAAGCTATAGCTGTTTATTTACAGCACCATAATAGTTTAACAAAAATCTCCTGCTGTTGCAAGAGATTTGATGCGATTTTTTATTTTTTTGGCTTATTTTTTAACCTTGCCAAATTTCAAGTTCAAGTTAGGCAGTCTGTAAAAACTCTATAGAAGATTTATAATTGAATAGTTTCTTTGGATAGTTGTTAATCCAGTTTTCAATAAATGCGACTTGTTGTTGAGTCGCATTTTTGCTTCCCTTAGGCAACCAACGCCGGATGAGTCTATTATGATTCTCA
>NZ_RCVM01000002.1 GCF_003686955.1 Streptococcus hillyeri | reverse complement strand
GCAATAAAATCAACCATTATAAAAACCAGTGGAACTTACCCTGACACGGATTTCCACTGGTTGTTAGAGGTTTTATCAGATTAACTTCCACTTTAACAGACGGTGGAAGTTAGTTTGGGAATTTAGCAAAGATTTTCAAAGAGCTCATCGGCTTGTTCGATGTTACGGAAGCCTTGTGCCAAGTCCTCTAGCTGAAAGGTGCCGTCATTGACCCGATCCACCAAGGCGGTAAAGGTCAAATCTGGCTCAATGGCATAAGACATCTCACCCTTAATCACCGCCAGCAAATCAGCATGCGTCTCCTCATCTTCGTAGTAACCACGATAGAGGTCTAAAGCCTTGTGCAAATCATCGGTCGGCTCCTCCATGGTCTCAGCCACATAAAAGAGCATCTTGTCCGACAGGTACTTGTAAAAGACCATGCCCAAAAGATAGGACTTGTAGTCATTAGCATCCATCTTAGAGCGGAGAATATCCGCCGAATTCCAAAGCGCCTGATACAGCGATTGGGAGGTTTGTAGTTGTTCCATGTTCTTGTCTTTCTAATGGTTTATTTTGGGAAAATAGCAGAGCTGATAGGAAATACTCCAAGTAACTTAGATAGTCGTTCTACTACTGTTCTATTTCTGCTCCAAAGGCACAACAGCTAAGGTCTTTCCAAGGCTGGCTAGCACTTTCAAAACGGTATCAAGTTGCGGACTGGTTTTTCCAGATTCCATCCGAGCAATCACAGGTTGACTAACACCGCTGAGCTGCTCCAATTTCTTCTGACTGATACCCTTTTCCTGTCTAGCCTTAATGAGTTCAAGCATAACAGCCACCCTCAAATCACTTTCACGCAATTCCTCAGGCGTAAAGAGTTCCGCTTGAACCTCTTCCCAACGACTACCAATAGCTGGATTGTTTGTTGTCATACCGTGCCTCGTTTTGCAATAGATATTTGTAGAAATTTTTCTATTTCAATTATAACTCAAAAGTTATTGAAAAGGAATACTTTAAGCTATTAAAGTACCTCGAATGCTTATCTTATTTATTCGAAAAAGGTAATCATCCAAATGAAGATATTTTAAAAAATTATTCCTCTATTTTATATCTTCCATCTATCTCATATTTAATTTTAAATCCTTCTAGTTCCATTTTATCTAATCGATGTTTCAACATACTTACAGTTTGAGAATTATCTATTTCATTTCCATAATCAAAGCTGTAAGTTTTTTCCCAGACAGTCAATGTTTTATCCGAAGGGATGTAATCAAAATCATCTCTATTTCTTCCATTAGAAATAATTCCTTGTAAAATCCAAAAAGATATAAATTGAGTATCAGTTAGTGAATAAACTACTTCCCAGATGTCATCTGTCCATTCAGAAAATTTTGTCCATAAATTGCTACTGGAAAGATAAACTAAAAGCATAATATCTTTTCTTTCATCTGAAGAATGCAAAATGGTATCGCACTGAACATCGGTGAATCGTTCCCCTAGTACATGAAAACTAAAAATGTGGTATTTTACCAAAAGATATAATTGCTGTGAAAAATCATAGTTAGCTTTATCTAGAATTATTTTCCATCCATCATAAATCTCATTATTAATTTCTTCATCAGTTTTATTTTTACGCTCTTTAGGAAGTGAATACATCAGACTATTACCATGTGTTCCTATATATGTTTTAGGTGGCATGATTTCATTTTGTTTTTCGCGAATGATGTAGGAAATTGTATCACTCGTCTTATAGTCACGTATATACTCTAGAGCCAACTGTAGTAACTTCTCTTTTCTCTCCCTAGTAAAGTTTCCATAATTAGCTGATAAATACTTGTAGAAATCAGTACCACTACTTGATAATAATTGCTCCTTAAGTAGAACATCACTATTAATTATCTCCTCTAGCTCACTGACTGCTGTGTTTGATACTTGTTCATATAAAAAATATTCACTACGATTATAGGCAAAACACGGTGGATAGCCTTCATTATATTTATATAAGCCATCAATTTGAGAGGTTATTAGAAATTTAGGAACATCTCCTTCATCAATATCTACACCAAAGCCATTTATTAAATTTTGATAGAGGTTTGAGTGGAATAGATAGGTATAAATTACTAGTAACTGTTGCTCTATTTGAACATGTCCTAACTTACCTCGGTCAAAAAATTCCTTGCTAACATAGTCATTGAAATGCTCTCTATCCCTTAAATTTCTCCCCTCATTTATAATGAGTTGTTTAAAATCCTGCGAAAGTATCGTCTCAAATTTTTCTTCTAATGCACCAAAATAGGTCTCCCAAATATTATTGGGATGCAGTGCAAAAGGCAGCTCAATTCTTCTATCAATAATTTTCGAAAGAAAGTTGGTTTTCACTTCGTAGATATTTGAAATATCTCCTACAAACACAATCGGTAATTTCCCTTTAAGGAGACTGAAAATTTTATACGTTTCTTCCTGTTGTTTTTCAGTTAATCGATCAAAATCATCAAAAATTAATACAACTTTATCGTGTGGTAACTTATTAAAGAGAAAAATCCAAAAAATATCCGATTTGAATTTAAAAAATTGATAAATAGCCACTAATAAGGCAATGATACCTACGATGAAAAAGAGAAATTTAAATGGGAGTCCAATTTCTTTAATAAGATTTTCAATTCCAAGATTAACAACATTTGTTGACAATATCGAAACTGCCACAGATAAAATTGATAAAGCTAATATTCCATAATAATATATGGGATGTAATTTTGAAAAAACGATTTCTAAGGTAGGTCTACTATCATTGATTTTCCATAAGTCAATAAATATCAATTTTTTATTTTTCTTTTCAGAAACCTTCTCTAAGAATGTAGTTTTACCAGAACCCCAAGCACCGTTTAAAAAATAGGTCTTATTTTCATCCAATAACTTGGAAAAATTTTCTTCCGCAGTAGATGTATCAATATTTTCTAACTGTATAACACTATTGTTTTTACACATAATACCTCACATCGTTTAAATAAACATATCCTTCAAGAGCTTTTTCTTCAATGTTTCAAGTTGATTGATTTTTTCTTGGTAAGATGAGATTAATGTGTCAAGGTCAGAGAAGAAAGAGCCAATGGCACGTTGTTCAGATAAAATTGGATAATGTATCTTTAAATTTCGAATGGCCTTTAGACCCAGATTTTTAATTGTGGTACCAGTTAAATTATTGAAAAAATATTTTCTAATCTGAGCTGTTTGAAGAAGATAGTAAATAAAATTTTTATCAAACGAATCAACCTGTAAATAAGCCACACTCTTACTCAACATAACTTTTTCATTACGATACCATCCAAGACTACCAATTGTACCATTAATTGACATCAAAATTGTATTTTTTTCCAGTGCCAAATCATGAGGAGTTAATTGATTCAAATTTACATATTTAGTTTCAGTATTTAGTTGAATACTATCTTGTACTAAATTATTACCATTTATGAAAGCATATTCCCCTGCATCATTGTACTTAGGTGTTCCATGAATACCGTCACCTATTTTTGAAAGACCTTCTCTCAACTTCTTCTCCTTCCATTCACCATCAAATCCTTCTAAGCGGATTTCAGGAGTGGTCTGGCCTGCCTTTGGAAACATCTTGGACAGCATGGACGCCTTAAAGGCTTGATAGTTGGCCAAATTATCCTTATAGGCAGACAAGAGCTCATCAAGCGTCTGGAAAAGCGACCCGATAGCGGATTGTTCAGGGAGTGAGGGAAAATATTTTTGAATAATATTTAATACATCTCTAGTAAGTTGAGGTTGAGCTCCACCTGTGACATATTTTTTTAAAGAACGACTTAATAGAGAACTATATAAAAAATACTTGTCAATTTCATCTACATCAACATTTACAACCATTGAATTTCCAGTAATGTATACTGGACCTTTAACAAAACTTGGTGTACCTGTATTTTCTCCCCTTGCAGAAATAGTCACTTGATCCTCAATATGATTTGGTTCAAGATAATATCCAATATAGCCGTTTGCGCCAAAAACTGGAACGCCACTTTCGGTTAGATCTGACTGTGTGATAGTTTTGGGTTGATACATTTGGGCGGTGTCACCTAATTTTTTCTTTTCCCACTCATCATCAAAATCTTTGAATCTGAGTTTTGGAATATTTTTATATTTCATAATTCGTTCCTATTCGTTCATTCAGTTGATTAAAAAATTTTAAAATTCTTCTTCCAGTTCTTTCTCAATTCTTTGAGAACACCGATTGATAATTTTATCAATATGCATAACTAAATCAATATACTCTATATCATCTTCAAAAATTTCTTTTACAGATTGTAAAAAATTCTGTTTTTGTTCCAACACAGGGACATAACTTCCTGACCAAGAATCTGACATGGCAGAATAGTGTATTTTTGAAAAAGTTGCTTTCCCGTACCCCTTTGATTTTATAATTTCAAATAGTTTTAACTTTTCACTTTTATCATCAAAAATTTCAACCCCTAAGTTTACCATTTTTATTACCAATTCTTCATTATCGGATAATTCTATGGCATTAAACAGGATTGAATGATTCTCTTTGAATATACTTTCTAACAAACTACTATAATAATAAAGTGAATCATTTTCTAATATATAATTCAAAAAGCTGAGATAAACTTTTTCAACATTATTAAATGATTTAATTTTATGAAGTATTACATAAACTTCATCATTATAGCCCAACTTCAAGTCATTTATTTTTTTCAAAATATTCACAGTAAAATCTATATCATCGTGCCCAAGCATTTGAAAAAGCTTCCCGCTACGATCAATATTACTCCTTAATTCTTTCAAGTATAACCTTTTTAAGTCATCTTTCCCCATTAAATTAATTAGTCTTGTTACTTCTTCATCTCTTACAAAAAAAGGAATAATGAAATGAGCACTCTTAGCTTTTTTAATTAAGATTTCTTTTAAGTCAGGCTTTGATAAGAGAAATTGTTCAAAATGCAGTATATTCAAATATTTAGGTATGGGATTATTCTTTAAGATAATTTCAAGTAATTGTATATCTTCTTTTTCAATTCTCTTCAGCTGTGTTAGGTATGCAAATTGCCATTTATATTTTTCAGACTCTGAAGGAAAGCCAAGAATGCTTTGCATTTCCTGTTGAGACAGACCTTCTAAAAATTCATTTGGTGTAACATTTTCAAAACGATAACGTGTTCTAAACATGGAATACAGAAAATCAATTTTCTCATCAATTAGTTCATGGTACATATTGTATAAAACACGTTCAATATTTTCATTATTCATGAATGTATTTTGTTTAAATTGATATGCATAGGTAAAAATTTTTTCCAAATTACTTGAATAACTAATCACAATTTGATTAAAATCTGCCTGTTCATCATCTTTATACCGCCAAGCGTAGTTTGAATTGGCTAGATTATTATATATTTTTTGTCTTTCTGATGCTTTGTACTCAGAAAACACTTCAAAATCTGATTTTATTTCAGCTTCATGTAAAGCAAAAACAATCTTCTCTCCGGATAGAGATAAATTTGAGAGATTTGAAAAAAATCTATACTTAATATTTTTCAAGTCTTGTTCGATAGTTTTTTGATGGGTATTTGAATAATTTAAAATAGTAAATTGATAATCATATAAAATTTTTTCAATGTAATATCTAATTTTTGAAGCTCCTGTACTATACAATTTTTCAAGAATTTCAATAATTATCGCATGATACTGTACCAGTTTAACACTATCTGGTATCGTGTACCGTCTAAGAGTAAATGTTTTTTCATCATTTGCTGTGGCTCTCTCAACTTCTAACTTCCAGTATTGTTTTAGTATAGTTACAATTAGTTCTTGATTGTATATTTTATCTAAATCTAGCCGTTTAAATTGAGCTAGTGTTGCTTTTGCTATATTATAATCTATGTAATCTCTTTCTGTTATAAGGCCGCAATTTTTTTCAAGCATATCATAAACTTCGGAAATAAGATTTGGTTTTTTTACGAAATAGTTCATCAATAATTGTAAGCCATGTTTATAATATTTTGTTTTAATAACTGTTTGTATGATCAACAATAGAGAATCATCAACGGTTTTACTTTTATTCTTTTCCTTGACAAAATTAGCTTGTGTATAGTTTTCTTCCACAATATCACTGATTGTATCTTTAACATATGATATTGCCTCTAATGGAAGTAATATTCCAAATTGTGCTAAAAACCCTTCTTTCTCTTCTACATTTTGAAAAATGTTTTCAGCATAGTATTCTTTAGCTGCCTCCGATATAATATTAAAATCATTTTCATTATGGACAAAGTTGGAAAATTGATTCAATAGCTGAATAACCTTTTGATTGTTTAATGGATATAATGCATGTAAAATATCTAAAACTGATATTTTTTTGTTAATTAAAAACTTGATAACAATATAATCATCCAATGACTGATCAGCTATTTTCACTATCTTACTATTATAAATATTACATAATTCTCTGTTATGAAGTCTTTCGACTCCATCTTTAAATAACTTCTCTGATATATTTGTTAATTGTAATAATTTAATAAACTCTTGATTATCTTTTAAACTATCAAAACTAATTTTTTTGAGATATGACAAAATGAATAATGCTTTTTGCTCTTCAAAAGATATATTATCTTTTAATAGAATACCTTCATAATAGTCTTGTAAAATATCAATTTCATTTTTAAACTTTGTTAAATCCTGTGAATTAGACATTAGGACTGCTAGAACTGCAATTCGTGGATTTCCTTTTGAAATATTTTCAATATGTTCTATTTGCTGCTGAGTAAATTCATGTTCAGAAAATTGCCGGAGTAACTGCTTAAAATTATCATCTTGCAAAATAACGGGTTCCAAGCTGCTATATCCGTAATTTTTAATGTTATGTATTACTTCATTTTTTGCATAGTCTCGGACAGTTAGGATAAACCTAACATTATTATTCGTACTAAGTAATCCCAATGTTGAAATATAATTTTGAACTGTATTGACATCATCTATAAAAATCACATTGTCTTTCTGTAAATCTAAATGGTATTTAATATCTTGATAAATTGACTGATTATTGCTCTTTACACAAAGAACATTCAATCCCTTTTTAGCAAGTATTGAACAAATTTCAATTGCTAATCTTGTTTTTCCTGTTCCCGGTTTAGATGATATTAATAGAATTCGATTTTTACTTGATTCTAAGAGTTTGATACCTTCATTTACATCCCCAATATAAAAATTTGAAATTGGAGCATTTGTTGTACTGCTGTCATGAATTTTTATAAAATCATCAATGCTCCATACCTGTTCTGTAGATTCATTAATTGATAAATATTCTTTTGCTAAAAATTGAAATTCTAACCTAATAAGATCATTCGCAATTTCATTAATTCCAATCAAGTCTAATTGATAAGGCTTAGCTAATTCTTCTAGTTCATCTCTTTGTTTAATCGATATATTTGAAGAAGTATGGCAACAAATAATTCTACTAATTTTATTTTGTTCAGTACCTTCGTCAAGAATTTTTTTCTTTACTGCTTGAATATCTTCTTTTAATTTAGGGACTACAGATGTATGTGTGCCATACATAATATAAATATATTTTCCATCTTTTTCTGCGTAAGAATCTGGTATGCCTCTAGTCGTTTTATCTGTCCCCTCTTGAGAACCTAAAGAAACTAAATTACTAAATTGATATTTTCTTCTTAGATAAGCATCTCCTAATTTTTGGAATTTTCCACCCTCAAGTTCTTTGATAGCAGTTTCGATTCTGTTTACTAATCCCATTGAAATTCCTTCCTAACCATTTTAATAATTTAGTTTCTTGTTACTTACTCGTTAACTTCCTATTTTGCTTTGCATTGCTTAGCGGCTCTGTATCTTAGTAACTGAACACGGCCTAAAAGCTCGGGATTTAGATAAGACGCCTTGTGAGTAAGCCCACATCGTTGTCTTCCTAAAATCCTAATCGCTTTTTTAACGGCCTTTGTATCTTATACCTACCTCCTCACTCTCAGTGGTTCAATCACTTCTTCGATGAGTTGGGTGTAGGCTTTTTTGATTTCGATTTTGTATTTGAGGGGGTTGAGGGCTTCTGCGACGTCGTTTTTGTAGTCTTGGTAGCGTTGGCTTTGACTGAGTTCACTTTCGCCAAGTTGTTTGCTTTCCCCTTTGCGGTAGTTTTTGACGAGATACATGAGTTCGTCTGCGCCGATATACCATTTCTTAGCCAGTTGGGTGACTTCCTTGGTAATCACGGCTTCTATCATCTGGTCGAGGATATTGGTGATGGATTGACCGCGATAGCTTTCTGGATCCATTTGGATTTGAAGCCAGAGGTCGGCGATGACTTGGGCTAGTCCTTGGTTGGTTTTGGCAAGGTCTGCGATATAAGCATCTACGGCTGCAATGTCTTTTGCGGTCAATTCTTTTTGGGCATCATCTGCCTGTGGGATAAAGGCTTGGATGAGAGAAATGATATACTCGTAGTTAATCTCATCGAGATGGACGGATTCCAACTCATAGAGGATATCGAGGGGTTCATCGTCTGTATCATCGTTATCGTCCTTACGGCGCTTGATTTCTTCGAGGACATTTTGGTAGGTGCCCATATAAGTTTCTAGCAGTTCTTCTGTCAATCCTGTTTCTGCAAAGATAGTATCTTGGTCGTATTCGGAATAGACCTTGATAGAGGCAAAATAACGGTCAAATTCTTGGTAGGATTTGGCAAATTTCTTGAGTAATTCGGTACTAGCACTGCTGATATCCAGTCCATTCTCATCGTCTATCGCTACTTGATTTTGCAGGATGGCTAATTTTTCGTCGAAGACTGCTTTTTCTTCTGCCCATTCAGGGGCTAAAACACTAGTTTCACCGCCGTTGGAATAGAGGCGCAACGCTTTGTCCACGGCTTCTTTAAAAGCATCTGGGGCTTGGAAGGTGATAATCTGACCAAACTTTTTAGCACCATTGAAGATACGGTTGGTTCGGCTAAAGGCCTGAATCAAATCGTGAGGCTGCATGGGCTTGCGGTCAATGAAGAGGGTCGAAAGGCAAGGGGCATCAAAGCCTGTCAGAAGACGGTTGACCACGATAACCAAGTCCAGTTGCTCTTCACGGAAGAGGTACTTGTCCTTCTTACGAGCGAGGCGATTATTGACATCGGTATTGAAGCCACGCAGGTCTGCTATCGTGTAGTGGGTGCCAAACTCGGTATTGTAATCATAGATGGCTTCCTTCATCTTGTCCTGATTGACCGTTGACTCCTCGTCATTTTCCGTCACGGAGTAAGTGATGGTAAACTTTGGAAAGTCTGGGAGGACTTGCTTCACGCGCTCAGAAATCTTCACTCTAGTCTCACCTGCTTTGACGCGTTTTAAGAGGTCATAATATTTCTGCGCCATAGGGATAGACTTCACGGTTAGGATGGCATTGAAGGTCTGTCCGACACCGTTTTGAAAGCCAAGTTGCCCACGGGATTTATTGATGATAGCGTCCAACACTTCTAGCATATGCTCCTCTTCCTCATAGGCACTGTCTGGAATATCCTTTTCAGCGATGTCTTTATTGAGAATGAGGGTGTTTTTATAGTCCACTTTGAAGCCAAGAACAGCCTTGTCATGGATAGCTTCCTTGACGGTGTATTCGTGGAGGCGTTTGCCGTATTGTTCTTCGGTAGTTTGGGCGAGATTCCCGAGTTGTTGGCGTTTGTTTTCTGCAAAGATTGGCGTTCCTGTAAAACCATACCAGAGCGAATGGATAAAGAAGCTTGAGAGTTTAAGCTGAGCCTGTGGCGTCACCGCACGGTGACATTCGTCCACGACAAAAGCGACTTTGAGTTGCTTGATTTTATCTGCTTCCTTGCTGTAGAGCCTGTCTTCGATTTTGCGCATCATGGTTGCCAATTTTTGAATGGTTGTCACCACCACGCGCTTATCATCCGCCACCAATCGTTTTACCAACTGATGAGTATTGTCCGTCTCATCAATGTCAATGACATCATTGGCAGCATAGGAGAGAAAACTTGAGGTCGTCTGCTGATCCAAGTCGCTACGATCCACCACAAAAATGGTCTTGGCAATAGACGGAATCTGTAAAAGATTACGAGCGACCTTATAAGAAGTCAGTGTCTTACCAGAACCAGTCGTGTGCCAGACATAGCCTGACTCTTGCTTACGGCTAGCTTCCTGCACCGCTTCAATGGCATGAACTTGATAAGGACGAAGCAAAATCAAAGCTTTTTTGTCATCATCAATCACTGAATATTGCATGACCATCTGATGGGCTCTTGGAATCGAGAGCACCTCTTTGGCAAAGGCGAAAAGATTGAGCACTGGTTGATTGTTGGTATCCACCCACTTGGTCAAGAAAGTATCATTGAGCTTATTTTCTTTTGCTGCTGCGATATAGCGGGTATCCGTTAGGTTAGACACGACAAACATCTGTAAGCTAGAGTAAATCCCTCGCAGTTTACCTTCACGGTCGTATTTTTTAATTTGACGAAAAGCATCCATAAACGGATGTTGGGCATTTTTCAGCTCAATCTGAATCAGAGGCAGTCCGTTGATTAACAACGTCACATCAAGCCTTCTGTCTTGGTCTGCTGGTTCTGCTTTAGGACGCTCCACTTGATTCACCACTTCATAAGAAGAGGTCCCGCCAGCAACATTATCTCGCCAAATGACGGATAAACGGATAGTGCTTAGACTAGCATCCTCACGTTGTACTTGAACTTTGGCAATGCCATTCTCACCCGCCAACCATTTAGCGGCTTCGTAGTAATTGATAAAGTTAAGCTGGTTTTTAATCTGTGCCTTTTCTTGCTCCGTCAAAGGCGTGCCATTTAACACGGCAACGTTATTTTGCTCTAATTTGGCAAAGAAATTGTCCCAGAGGGCATCCTCTGTTTTTAAATCACTCCGATAACTCCATTGACTGTTTCCAGTCGTCAACTGGTCAATGAGTTGTTGTTCAATCGCTAATTCACCTGTGTATGTCATACTGCATTCCTAATCCTTAGTATAGCTCTATTATACCATCGTTCAGCTTTTTCCCAAAATCTCTGCCACATGTTTTCGAAGCTCTGGGAGAACGGTTTCTTTAAACCAGGGATTTTTCTTTTGCCAGATATTATTTCTTGGGGATGGATGTACTAGGGGAAAATAGCGGGGCAGATAAGCTTGAAAATGCCTTACTGTCTCGGTAAGTTTGGCTGATTTTGGTTGGTTCAGGTAATATTGCTGTGCGTATTTGCCAATGAGAATGACCAGCTCGACTTCAGGCATAAGATCAAACATCTGCGCATGCCATTTTTCTGCAAAGCCCTTACGTGGAGGAAGGTCACCCGACTTGCCAGTGCCTGGGAAATAGAAATCCATAGGCACAACTGCAATCAAGCCTGAGTTGTAAAACATTTCTCTATCAATTCCTAGCCACTCTCTTAGATTGTCCCCAGAGGGGTCGTTAAAGTACATGCCAGTCGCCTCCGCACGACTCCCTGGCGCTTGTCCGACAATAACAATCTTTGCGGTCCTTGGTGCCGCTACCAGAGGAGCAATTCCTCTTTCAGTGAAGGTTTGATTCTCAGGTTCAGCCATAATAGCTGAGATAATATCCTCTAGTCTTTTCATTGTATCATTCCTTTGAATAGCGAAAAAAGGTCATAATGACCTTTTTATCTTTAACATTACTTAATCAACTCATAAATCGCTTCTGCGTAGATGGCTGCTGAGCGGTAAATGTTTGTCAATGGCATGTATTCGTTAGCTTGGTGCATGGTGTTTTCATCTCCTGGGAATTCAGCACCGAAAGCTACACCACGTTTCAAGAGACGTCCAAATGTTCCGCCACCGATGACTTGTTCGTAACCTTCTAATCCTGTTTGTTTTTCATAAACAGAAAGGAGGGTTTGAACGAGTTCATCTTCCATTGGCACATAGTGTGGTGTGTGCTCATGATCAGAAAGGCTAACTGATGCCACCCCTTCGATTTCTTCCAGTTTCGCTTTGATGGTTTCTTTATCTGTTCCTTTTGGATAACGGAAGTTGAGGGCAATTGTATTGTCTTCGCTAGACTTATCAAATGAGAAGACACCTGCATTCATGCTAAGGGCACCCATTTTGTCATCTGTATGGGCTACACCAAGTTTTTCACCAGCAAAGTCTTCGTGAAGGATTTCTCCAGCTACTTCAAGGTAAGCTTTTGCGCCACCTTCAAAGTCATACACACTCAAGAAACGTGCCAAGTGAGTTGCACCGTTGACACCCGCTTCTGGTGTTGAACCGTGAGCTGATTTTCCGTAAATAGTTACAGACAATTTGCCGTCTGCTTCAACGACTTCACCACGCAAGCCTTCTGCTTTAACGTAGGCAGCAAGAGCAGTTTCAACATCATCTTTTGTTAACCCTGAGACAACTGCTGTGGCAGATTCTGGAACCATGTTTTCACGCAAACCACCTGCAAAGCTTTCAAGCACTGCTTCACCAGCATTAGCACCTGTGAAGTGAAGGTACTCGGTGATGTTTCCTTTTTCACCATTGATGATTGGGAATTCGGCGTCTGGTGAGAATCCAAAGTCAGGGTCTTTCAATCCATTGTGGGCAAAGTAATAATCCATGTCACCCCATCCAGACTCTTCGTCTGTACCAACAACAAAGCGCACTTTTTTAGACGTTGGCAAACCAAGTTCTTTGATGATTTTCAAGCCATAGTAACATGCCATGGTAGGACCTTTGTCATCTGATGACCCACGCGCATAGAGTTTGCCATCTTTGATGACTGGTTTATATGGGTCAGTATCCCAACCGCTACCAGCTGGCACCACGTCAAGGTGACCAAAGATACCGAGAACTTCTTCGCCCTCACCAAATTCAAAATCACCAGCGTAGTTGTCAATATTACGCGTTTTGTAGCCATCACGCTCTGCAATTTCCAAGAATTTTTCCAAGGCTTTAACAGGTCCAGGTCCAAATGGATGCTCAGCGTCAGCCTTGCTGTCATCACGCTCAGAATTGATTTCCAAAAGGCTAACCAAATCTGCCATCAAATCGTCTTTACGTTTTTCAACTTCTGCTTTAAAATCAATTGTCATCGTTCTATCCTATTCTAATCCATTTTGTAATTTTTTTAACGTCTCTAGTGCAAGATTTGCTTTCTCATACGGTACCAAGATATGGTCATGATAGTTTCCTGCAATCACGTTACACGATATGCCAGCCTCACCTAACACTTTTGAAAATGCCGCCGTTAAACCAACCGCCTCCAAGTCTGAATGCACCATCAAGGTAATCCACGCCGAACGAAATTGGCTATTCAAGTTGTATGAGTCAGCAACTGCTTCTGTTACGACAACGGACAATCCTTCATCTTCCCGAACCGTTGCTTCAACCTTATCCCAAGGAAGGCTGACATCATCGCTCACTGTGGCATAGACATAAATACCATCACGGAGGACAGGCTCCATGCCTGCTAACAATTGTGATAAGTCCCTAATCGGTTTCGTCAATGTACTAGCCTCTCATTCTATTTTGCAATAAGCGAAATGTTTCAATCACAGTTGAAAATTCACTTACTTATACTCAATCACTTCATCAACTGGTAGGCGGTAGCTTGGTTCTGGCTTAAGATCAGTGTAACCAACAGTAATCAAGAGTTCTGGACGGAAACGACTGTCAATTTCCAAAATCTCATTGACCTTGCTCTTATCAAAACCAAGAATGATGTTTGAGCCAATCTTTTGGTCTGTCAAAGCCATAACCAAGTTATGAGCTACAATACCAGCATTAAGAGCTAAATAATCTGACTTATGTTGCTCTGTAAATTGGGCAAATCGTGGCGGTAAGGTTTCCATATAGTAACCAATCAAATCATCTGGCAAATTTTTCACACCGACCCGCGCAATTTTGCGTGACCGTTTTACTAAATCAGTATCTGTAAAGAGTGCAATGGTGTATTGAGAAGCTTCAACTTGGTCTTTGTTGGTACTATACGCCAACTCAGCTAGCTCTGCTTTTTTCTCCTTAACAATCACAAACTTCCAAGGCTGAATATTATTAGCACTTGGCGCTAATGTTGCAATCTCAATAGCTGTGCGCACATCTTTGACATCAACAGGCTGATCATTAAATTGCTTAATCGCGTGGCGCTTTTTATTTAATTCTAGGAATTTCATCTGACTTCCTCTTTCTCTTTATGATTACCCTTACATTCTATCATATTTTAAGGTTTAGGGAAATGGCGGAGCTACACTTTCAAGATTTATCTAGAAGCACCATAGCTAGTAAGATAACCAAAGCGACTGAGACAATCATGTAAATCCACCATCCCAAGCGGTTTTTCAGATTGATGGTTATCCCAACACCGATACTTCTCTGAACAAACAAAGGCTCTGACCAACTGGTTTTCGACAAGGGATTTAGGCATAAATTTGAAATAACCAAGACCAATAAAATGATCAAGACAATTAACATAAGGTATGCATTCATCTCAAAGTCTCCTCATTAATTCATTTCTTCTGTTGGATTCAATTTCTCCAAAACAGCTTCCGCCACTTTTTCTGGAATTCCTAGAGCTTTAATCTCTTCCGCACTTGCTTGCTGGATGGCGGTCAAGGATTTGAACTGTTTTAACAAAGCTTGCTTACGTTTAGGACCCAATCCTTCAATACCATCTAATCTTGAAGAAAAACTGTTTTTACTTCTGACTTGTCGGTGGAAGGTAATGGCAAAGCGGTGCACCTCATCTTGGATGCGGTGGAGAAGGAAAAATTCCTGAGAATTTCTTGGAAGGTCAATGGTTTCTAAAGGTTCTCCAAACAACAATTCATGCGTCTGGTGCTTGTCATTTTTTTGAAGACCTGCTACAGGAATGACCATATTGAGCTCATTTTTCAGAACATCTTTAGCAATATTGACCTGCCCTTGCCCACCATCAATGATAATTAAATCTGGTGGCACTAAGCCGTCTCGCTTTACACGACTATATCGTCTGCGAATGACTTCTCTCATGCTAGCATAGTCATCAGGTCCGTCAACAGTTTTGATTTTGTATTTGCGATACTCTTTTTTATTGGGTTTACCATTTTCAAAAACGACCATGGCAGAAACTGGACTGGTCCCCATGATATTGGAGTTATCAAAGGCTTCAATACGACGTGGAGTCGCAATGCCAAGCAGACTTCCAAGATTTTCAATAGCGCCCTGTGTTTTAACCAAATCTTTTTCGAGTAAATCAAACTTTTGCTGGAGGCTAACACGCGCATTTTTTGTGGCTAGAGCAACCAGTTGTTTTTTCTCACCACGCTGTGGCTTTATCACTTTGGCAGAAACGAGGGCCTCAACAGATTCTTGATCAATATCTGAAGGAATAAAAATCTCGCGAGGCATTAAATGATTGCTGTCGCTATAAAATTGCCCTAGATAGGTCAAAAAATCTTCCTCAGCTTCGTTATAATAAGGAAACAGATTGACATCACGCTGAATGAGCTTACCTTGTCGAACAAAGAAAACCTGTACACACATCCATCCCTTATCAACATAGTAACCGAAAATATCCCTATCCTGCATGTCTTGATTCATAACGCGCTGCTTGGTGCGTAGCGTACCTACTGCCTCTATCAAATCACGATATTCGGCAGCCCGTTCAAATTCCATCTGCTCTGCCATTGCCATCATCTTAGCTTTCAAATCATTGACAATTTTATCATCATGACCATTTAAGAAGTTTTTAACATCATCTACCAGACCATCCCAATAGGCCTTATCGGTTTTACAGATGGTGTGAGCGTTACATTGACCGATATGATAATAAAAGCAGACTTTATTAGCAGGATTTTTACACTTTTTAAAAGGAAAAATTCGATCGAGGAGCTTTTTAATCTCATTGGCTGCGCCACTATCAGGATATGGACCAAAATAGAGCCCATCATTTTTCTTAACTTGGCGGGTAATCAAGAGCCGTGGATAGAGCTCCTTCGTTAGTTTAATAAACGGATAGGATTTATCGTCTTTGAGTTTGATGTTGTACTTAGGAAGATTTTCTTGAATAAGATTGATTTCCAATAGCAGAGCTTCAATATTAGATTCGGTAACAATAAATTCAAAATCTTCAATTTCTGATACCAACAACTCCGTCTTGGTATCGTGACTTCCACGGAAATAGCTGCGCACCCGATTCTTTAAATTTTTAGCCTTACCGACGTAGATAATCGTCCCATTCTTATCCTTGTGGAGATAACACCCCGGGCTATCAGGAAGTAATTCTAATTTATGTTTTATCGTATTATTCATAGTCATATTATAACAAAAAACGAGGAATAACCTCGTTTTTAAGCAGTAAATGACTGTGTTACTTTTGGTCGTAACCTAAAGAAATATTAGGATACGTTTGTTCAATCAGAGCAAATAAAGGTTGGAGTTCATCATCTGTTGATTTACCAATATTTTTAAAGAAAACCTTTTGCACTTTCTTCTGATTAACCAAAGTTACCATCAATTGTGAATGGCGTGAGGTCGTAATCAAACCGTAAGCTTTAGTTGAAATGATATGATGATAAAGAGAGGTCACCTGTGTTAGGTCAATGGCGTAGAATTTCACTTTATAAGAAATCAAGTGTGTCTTATAAACCAAGAGCCCTAGACGTTCATCATGGTAAGTAGCTTCCCTAATGATATTGTCCAAGTTGCCATGCAAGTCTGGATAAGCAAGATAAAGCGCCTCATAGTTGCGTTTGTTTTGGCGCACGGTCAATACACCACCTACTAAGCAGGCAATACCAATAAGTCCAGTTACAGCAATGAGGGCATAAGACATCCAGCGTGTACTACTTACTTCACGTAAGGAAGCGTAATAAGTTCGGCTAACATGTCCTTCTAAATCTGTTCCAGCAAACGTCTCCTGAATAAAACTTTCGTAGCCTTCAATACCGTTTTCCTGACTAGAGCTTGTCACGAGTTCTACTTCAATGCGTTCTGGTTTTTCAATCAGCTCATCACCCTTAGCAATCAGACGCTCAAGAACAGGGTCTTTCTCATTTGCATCCAATCCAATGTAGCCAAATGTCCCATCCGTATTGTCATATTCTACCAAGTAGAGGTTGCTATTATAGCCTTCAATTGTCGTTAGAGGTTCTGGTATAATCGCTGTCACTACTAGCGCCTTACTACCATTTGATAAGTTACTGCTTTGGACTATCTCCCCTTTTCGATAAAGATTATCGACACCTGTCGTTACCATAAAAGCAACTGTTGAAAGGATTGCAATCCCAAGAAACAAAATCCCTGGAACAATAGATCTCATTATCCCTTTAAAACGCTTTTCAACCATTTATTTTCTCCTTTTTATGGGGTTTTGTTTCATTCTATCACAAAAGAATAAGCGTTTAAAGAGTTTTGGAAAAGTTTGACACGACATCTTTAATCGTTACTGCCACTTGATTAGGTTTTTCAAGATAGAGGTGATGGGTGGTGTTTGAAAGAATCTTACTAGTGATATGGTTATTTTTAATTTTACTTAATTGTGTTTGTTTGAAGTCTAAGAATTCAGCGGGACTGTCTGAGAGTATCATCAGTGTTGGGACTGAAAAATCTGGTTTTGAAATCACAAACTGGCAGTCACGTCTGATTTTTAGGAGGTTAAGAATAATTTCTGAATTAAGATTTAACTGGTACTGATTTTCTTTTTTGACATAGGCATGACGCACTGCTTTTTCCAAATCCTCACCCCAATAGTCAGCACTCTTCTCCTCTTCGCGCAGCTTTTCTCCCAAATCCGCAAAGGTCTCAGAAGCAAAATAAGCCTTAGTGTCCGCCAACTCTTGCTCTAAAGAATACCCAAAAACGTCAAAATCCATAAAGCCACCATCAAGTAAAATGAGATGCGAGACATGGGAAGACTGTTTCGCTAAATAAGCCGCAAAATCCGCTCCTAGAGAAAATCCCATCAAAATAAAGGGAGTATTTGGAGTCTGCTTGTTAAACCATGCAGTCAAATCTTCTAAGGTTTCTATAGGGCAATCAAAATTATCAGGCTGCCCAGGCAAGGCTAGATAGGTCAACTCAAAACCTTGTTCAACCAAAGCCTCCTCCAAGCGGGTAACATAATGACGGTTACTACCCAATCCGTCTAAAAAATAAATAGGGGTCATGTGAGCCTTTCTTATTACCAATGATAATTTATCATAGCATAACTAGACTTTAATATCTAACCTTTACTGAAAAAAAGCCAGCAGTAAAACCGGCTTAAACGATTGATTATTGTAACTTTTGCCCATTAACCAATTCATAGTATCGAGCAATAGCAGAGTGATCCTCTGAACCGTAATCATGAGCTTTCAAGACCTGAAGTATTTCCATTGCTTGTGCTGTAAATGGTGTAGCAACATTAAAGGAATGTGAGGCATCCAAAGCATTTTGCAAATCTTTAATATGCAAGTCAATACGGAAACCTGGAGCAAAATCTCCATCAAACATTTTTTGAGATTTTTGATCCATAACTGTTGAGCCAGCTAAACCACTACGAATCGCTTCATAAACACGTGATGGTTCAACACCAGCTTTTTTAGCCAATGAATAAGCTTCTGAAACGGCAGCAATATTAACCGCCACAATCATCTGATTAGCAAGTTTAGTCAAGTTACCTGCACCAACTTCACCCACCAATGTTACACTACTTGCCATAGCCTGAAGAACATTCTTATAGCGATTAAAGACTGTCTCATCTCCGCCAACCATAACCGCAATAGTACCGTCAATAGCTTTTGGTTCTCCACCAGAAACAGGAGCATCTAAGAAATCAACTGACAATTCTTTCAATTTTTCAGAGAATTCTTTACTTGCTACTGGTGAAATTGAACTCATGTCAATAACTGTTTTACCAGCTGAAAGACCTTCTGCGATACCATTTTCATTAAACAAGGCTGCTTTTACGTGTGGTGAATTTGGTAACATGGTAATCACAAGCTCAGCAACTTCAGCTGCTACTTTACCACTTTCTGCAGCATGTCCACCTGCTGCGACTAATTCTTCAACACTTTTTGGATTAAAGTCAAAGCCATATACTTCATGCCCTGCTTTAACCAAATTGATTGCCATAGGTTTCCCCATGATTCCTAGACCAACAAAACCAATTTTCATTCTTTCTTATTTCCTTTCTGACTTCTATAGCTATAATTCTAACAAATATCATATAACCATGATATAGTACACATACTATATTTCATACCATTTTAACGTGATTATTTGTTTAGAAAACTAAATAAACTGATTACATTGCGACTGACTGATTTCACAAGTTCTGGAGTTTGGAGCATCGCTTCATCTAAAGTCATTGGTCGATTAATGATATCAAAGACACCTGAAATTCCTAAATCGTAAACCTCAGTCAAATCATTCGAGCAACTTCCAACAATAGCAACAGCTGGAACTTGATAGCGTTTAGCGATAGTCGCTATGCCAAGCGGTGCCTTCCCATTAATCGATTGACCATCCATTCTACCTTCACCAGTAATGACTAGGTCTGATGTTGCAATATCTTCTTCGATATGGATTAACTCTAAAATTTTATCAATGCCACGTTCTGTTTTTCCGTTTAGAAAAGCCATTAAACCAGCTCCTAAGCCACCCGCAGCACCTGCCCCTGGTAGATCTTTAACATCTTTTTTGAGATACTTTTCAATAACTTGAGCAAAATTTGCAAGTCCGTCATCCAAAACAGGAATGAGACTAGGCGTTGCACCTTTTTGTGGACCATAGACTGCCGTTGCACCATTTGGCCCACAAAGAGGATTGGTGACATCAGATAAAATAATCACTTCAACACCATCTACCAATGTTTCAAGTTCTGAAATATCTAAGTTAACAATTCTAGAAAGGTTTTCTCCTTTAGCCTCAAGTGAAAGACCATCTTCGTCAAAGAATTTCGCTCCTAAAGCACTTGCCATCCCCATACCACCGTCATTGGTAGCAGAACCTCCAATACCAATGTAAATGCGTTCAACATGTTTTTCAATGGCCTCTTTAATCATTTGACCAGTACCATAAGTTGACGCTTTCAAGACATCAAGTTCTGAAGTAAGGACTAAAGTAATTCCTGAAGCGGCTGCCATTTCCATAACAGCAGTCTTGCCATCATCAATGATGCCATAGGAAGCTTCCACTGGATTTCCTAAAGGACCTTGTACTTCAATCGTTACTTTATGGCCTTTATTAACCTCAAGAATGGCATCTACAGTTCCTTCACCACCATCGGCAATTGAAAAAATAGTTGTGTCATAGTCAGGGTATAGGCTATGGATACCATCAGCAATATAGGTTCCAATTTCTTTAGAACTGGCACTGCCCTTAAATGAATCAGATGCAATGACAATTTTTTTTCCCATACGACTCCTCCTGTTAACTATCTGCTAAAAAACCACCTTTACGCATTTCAGCCTTCATATTTTCTAATACAGTCCCTGTACTTGCTTCAGTTGGTAAAATTGATTTTCCTACATCTAATCCCATTAAGTTCGCCATATCTTTTGTTGCAGCAGGGAAACTTGCAGCATCTTGTGATAGGCGAATCGGATTTAGCCTAAATTGCGCTGCTAGTGATTCTTTAATATTTCCAGCTACATAATGATCATAAATGCTACTTACCAATTTAGTGTACATATTAGCCGTTGAGCAAACACTTCCAACAGCTCCAACGCATAACCCTGGGAAAACAGTGGTATCTTTACCAGTCATCACACGGAAATCAACATCTTGTGTTTGTCGAATCAATTCACTACAAAATGTAATATCACCACTAGAATCTTTAATACCAACGATATTATCTACATCATGCGCTAAACGAACAATAATGTCAAGTGGAACGCTGTATCCTGAACGACCAGGATTATTGTAAATCAATACCGCTGTCTCAGAAACACTCTCTGCAATTGTTTTAAAGTGATTGTAGAGAGCTTCCGATGTTGGTTTAATAAACATCGGATTTAAAACAGAGATAGCAGCAATATCACGCTTAGTAGCTTCTTGTGCAATTTGAACACATTTGCGCGTTCTAATAGCACCAATTCCAAAGTAAACTGGAACTCGTCCCGCAGTTTCTTCAATGATGACATCTAAGGCATGGAGCATTTCATCTGTTTCAAACATGTAAAACTCTGAATTGCTACCAAATGCTAGTATGCCATGAACACCATTTTCAATCACATGATTAACGATTTTTCTAAGTCGCACATCATCGATATTTTCATTATCATCAACGGGGGTAATAATTGGTACTACAATCCCCTTGACAGTATTTCTATCAATCACTATAGATCTCCTTAACGAACTAAACTTGGTTTTTTATTGTCAAATTCCCAACCTGGAATCAAGTATTGCATAGCTGTTGCATCATCACGCGCACCTAAACCTTTTTCAAGGTAAAGTTGATTTGCTTTTTTAATAGCTTCCAAATCTGGTGTGATACCTAGTCCGACAGAATCTTTAGCAATATGAATCACACCATTTTCAATTTTATGAGGATTTTTGTCAAGAATTGACCATCTTGCCAGATATAGTGTGTATCGCAGGCGTTAATTGTTCCAGGCGCAGCGGCACCAACATGAGCAACCATAGCAAGTGAAATATCAAAGTGGTTGTTTGAATAAACTCCCCATGTCATACCAAAATCATGACACATTTGAGCAACACGTGTAGACCCTTGCATTGTCCAGAAGTGAGGATCCGCCAATGGAATAGTTACAGAATGTAGGGCCACAGAATGTTGCATTTGTCTCCAGTCAGTAGCAACCATGTTTGTTGCTGTTGGAATGCCAGTTGCTTTCACAAATTCTGCCATAACTTCACGTCCTGAGAAACCATCCTCAGCACCACATGGATCCTCAACATAAGCTGCAATACCTTTTAAATCATTACCAATTTCAATAGCTTCTTTAAGTGACCAAGCACCATTTGGATCTAGGGTGATACGAGCATCTGGGAATTCTTTTTTAAGCGCTTTAATAGCTTTAGCTTCTTCTTTTCCTTCTAATACTCCACCTTTCAGTTTGAAGTCTTTGAAACCATAACGTTTGTAAGCTGCTTTTGCCAACTCAACAATCGCTTCTGGTGTCATTGCTTCTTTACGACGAAGACGTCCCCAATCATCTGATTCATCATCGCCTTGAAGGTATGGTAGATCTGTTTTATTTGGATCAGCAACGTAGAAAAGGTATCCAAGGAATGGCACATCTTCACGCACTTGACCATCTCCAAGAAGGGCAGCTACTGGCACTTTCAAATGTTGACCAAGAAGATCAAGAAGTGGCGTTTCAACTGCTGTTTGAACGTGAACATCTGTAATTTTTTGACCACCTGGTACTTCACCAACACCGAGATTTCCTGAACTATCTTCCAAAATCACGATATTTCTCGTGAAGTATGGGCCGTGTGCACCACTCAAATTCAATAGCATTGAATCATATCCTGCAACAGGGTAGACATCCATTTTAACAACTGTAGGTACTGACATTATTTTCTCCTCTTCACTTTCTTATACTAACTTCTGATTAATGAAATACAGTCGCATCCAATTGAAGACTTGGTAAGGTAGCTTCGTTAAAGCTCAATCCCAAACCAAGACGCGTTGGCACTTTCATTTTTCCATCAACTAATTCAATTTTTTCATTGAACAATCCAACGGTTTCAAACCATTCAAAATGTTCAACCCAAGCATCACCAATATAGCAAGCTGCTAGTGGTAAATGCAACTCCATGCTATAATGCGGTGCTAACGTGATATTATTCTCTTCTGCTCTCTGAATGACCTTACGGTATTGTGTGATACCACCAATTCGAGGGCAATCCAACTGACAGACATCAAAGGCACGTTTTTCAAAGTATGGTAATCCTTCAGCAAAGCTGGTTAACATTTCACCAGTCGCTATCGGTGTTCCTAGCACTTGTGATAATCGTAAGTGACCGTCAACATCATGAGCTTTAACTGGTTCTTCTAACCAAACTAGGTTATATTCATCAAAATACTTCCCAGCTTTAAGCGCTGTTGAAACATCCCATTGTTGATTAGCATCAACCATAATTGGGACATCATCCCCTAATGCTTTTCGTAGGGCTGCTACACGGCGAACATCTTCCATGTAGTCTTTTTGTCCAACTTTGATTTTTATCCCACCAACTCCTTGTTCCAGTACAGAATGGGCATGGGCGATAACTTCATCAATAGAGTCTTGTAAAAATCCTCCTGTTGTATTGTAACAAGGTACAAATTCTTTATGTTGTCCTAGCAATTTACTTAAAGAAAACCCTGCTCGCTGAGACTTGATGTCCCAGAGAGCGATGTCAAACGGTGTGATAGCTTGAACAGCAACACCAGAATCTCCAATTGAAATACTTGACCAAAGCAATTTATCCCATAAACGACTAATATCATTTGGATCTTCCCCAATTAACAACGGCGCATATTCTTTAGCAAGAGCATATTGAGCGGGCCCACCAAACCGTTTGCAGTAAGTGTACCCCATTCCTGTATATCCTGCTTCTGTTTTGATTATTGCAGCAGTTATCATGACTTCTTTTAAGGGCGTCTGTTTCCCTTGGATAACCTTGGCATCGCTAACAGCTTTCTTCAACGGAACACAAATTAATTTAACTTCAATTTCTGTAATTTTATCTACTTGATAAGTCATATTCCTTACCTCTTGCCATTATTTATGACAAAAAACGGGACGGTTTGGATCAAAGGTCCAACCTTCTTCTAAATATTGCATGGCAATCGTATCATCACGATCTTTAAACGGCATTTGTTTGTAAAGTTCATGCTGTTTTTTCAACTTGTCAAGATCAATCTCGACTCCTAATCCAGGTTTGTCAAACAGCTTAATCTTACCATCCTTGATTTCAATTGGTTCTTTCAGTAAGGACTCACCATCTTGCCAAATCCAGTGAGTATCAACTGGAGCAATGTTACCTGGTGCAGCTGCCGCAACGTGTACGAAAGTAGCCAAAGTAATGTCAAAATGATTGTTCGAATGTGACCCCCACGTCAGTCCCCACTCATTAAGCAGATAAGCCATACGAACACTGCCATCTAATGTCCAGAAATGAGGATCAGCTAACACAATATTCACACTTCTTAGCGCTGCCGCATGATGAAATTGTCTCCAGTTAGTTGCAATCATATTGGTTGCTACGGGAATGCCTGTGGCATCACGGTATTCTGCCATAACTTCACGACTAGAGAAACCAGACTCTGGTCCACAAGGGTCCTCGATATAGGTCAGAACATCTTTACGACCTTGCGACAAACGAATCGCTTCTTCTAGTGACCAAGCCCCATTAGGATCAATATTGATTCTGGCATCAGGGAAAGCAGCCTTTAGAGCATCTACAGATTTCATTTCTTCTTCACCAGAAAGGACGCCACCTTTTAATTTAAAATTATTGAAGCCGTATTTATCTTTTAGAACACTAGCTTGCTTTACAATCGCTTCTGGTGTCATCATCTCAGACCGTCGAAGTGACTCCCACGAATCTGTTCCATCTGGTTTTTCATATGGCAAATCTATTTTATTTGAATCTGCTGAATAGAAGAGATAGCCTAAAAATTCCACTTCATCACGCTGCACACCACCTTCTCCTAGCAGTGCAGCAATCGGTAACTCTAAAAATTTACCAAATAGATCAAGCATGGCACATTCAATGGCCGCCTCAGACTGAACCACGAATTTTAAATTTGAAATATTTAATTCTTGAAGTCCACTGCCATCGTCAGCGGCAGATTGTTGACGACTACGGCGAATATTGGTTAGAACTTTACGATATTCACTAACACGTTCACCAATAACAAATGGCTTATAACTGTTTAGTTGTTCAGTAATATGTTCACCACCATGAATCTCACCAATGCCCAGGTTACCTGTCTCATCCTTTAAAACAACGATGTTTCTCGTAAAATACGGCGCATGACAGCCACTCAAGGTTAAGAGTGGGCTATCATGACCCGCTACAGGATAAATATCCATTTCAACAACTTTAGGTGCTTTACCCATACGATACTTCCTTTACTTTTTAAACAATACCAAATGAGGCAAGAACGGCAATGAATATTGAGTTAACTAGTGGGAATGCAGCTCCAAGCCAAAATTCATGGTAGTAACCTTCCTTGTGTGTGAGATGAGTGTAATTTAAACGGTTAATAACTGATCCATTATGTGGCAATGAATCCAAACCGTAACAAGAAATGTTTACCATACGGTGAAGGACATCTGCACTAATACCTTGTTTAAGGAAACGAGGCGCAAATACATTCAATGAAATTGCCTCACCACCTGATGCCGAACCAGTAATACCTGCGACCAAGTTAGTCGCGATAGCTAATTGAATGAGTGGTGGACCAGGAATTTTATCCAAATTCGCAACAAGATAATCAAACCCAGGTGCAACTGCTACAACACCACCAAAACCAACGACTGCTGCAACATTCATGATTGACTTCATGGTTGAATTCACACCATCAGCCATTGTGTTTCGGAAATTCACGAATTTATTGAAGTAAAGTGCAAAACAAACAAGGCAGCCTAAAGTTAATGAAAGATATGGTGCCACATCAAACACATTCATTGCTACAATCAACACAATTGAAGGTGTCAAAGCCTTAATAAAATCCAACGTTGTGGTTTTCTTGTCCATAGCTTTCATCGCTAGAATTTGAGAAGCAGCTTCCATCTTGTGACCACTCTTTTCAAATCCTTCGCCACGATTCTCATTTCTCTTGAGCATCCACCAAATATACCAAGCCCCAAAGAGAATAGAAACACCCGCAGCAATAATCCCTAGAACAGGTGCAGCCGTTGGTTTAGTTCCTAATGACTCCATTGGAATCAAGTTTTGAATAGCAGGTGAACCAGGTAAAATTGCAGTCCACATTGAACCACCATAAACTGATACTGCTATGATAAAATGCCATGGAATGTCTAGTTCTTTAAAAATACGGAAACAGATTGGCGCAATGGTGAAGATAACGACAAATCCACTAACACCACCAAAGGAAAGAATAGCTGTAATAAGTGACAGACCCATCAATACCCAGAATTTAGCATTTTTGCCGCCTTTTCGCATTGACCACTCAGCGATTTTATTGGCAATATCTTGTGCAGCGCCTGAATCACCCAGCATAGAGCCAAGAACAGTTGCTGGTAAGAAGATCAAGAAATTACTTTTCGCAAAACCAGCAAATGACTCAGCGTATTCACCTGTCAACGTCTCTGTCAGTGGCAATCCTGATAAGAAAATAACAACGACTGCCGCAACCGGTCCCAATACTAAAATTGGAATCTGTTTAAATGATCCCCAAATGAGGAAGAATAGCGCTAAGAGTATCCCTAGCAAACTGATAAATCCACTATCCATAGTCATGAACTCCTTTTTAATGACTAATGTCAGCTAACATTAGTGTAGTGTAGTCAACGTAACACCATTCTTGTAAAGACGCTAGCTTTCTCAACAAGATGAGGTTACAACATATTATGATAATAAGTTGCAGTCCTTATATTTCATGTTAATATGATAACGCATTCATAAGTTTTTGTTCAATGTATCACAAACTAGACTTTCAACCTTTTTCTGTCTTTATTTTTAGTCTCTGTAACAAAACCTAAAATACGAAACACATTAAGCTTATCTTCTTTTTTTGACCCTACTCTTCTTTAAATGTAGTATAATTAGTCTAAAGAATATTAAAGCCGAAAGGAAAAACCTATGATTGATGCACTACTTGCTCAGGATATCGTCAACCGGATGAAACATATTATTCAACAAGAATTGAATTTCTTTTCGACAGAGGGGATTATCATTGCCAGTACCGACCCTAGCAGGATTGGTCAACAAAATCATCAAGGCGCACAATTTGTTCTCGAAGCCAATCAAGCCATCGTTATCGAATACGATGATCAGTACAAGGGAGCAAAACAAGGCATCAATCTACCTGTTGCTATTGACCACCAAATGGTTGGAGTCATTGGAATAACTGGTAAAAAAGAGGAGGTTTCACAATATGGTGAAATCATCAAAGAAATGACCGAAGTTCTCATCCTAAACAATATGGCCAAAGAAGTTGTTTACAATCGAAGAAATGCTCACTCCCATATCCTTACGATTATTCAAGATAATGATTCAGCAGAAAATCAGCGATCATTAGATATGGTATATGGTATATGGTATCGACATAGACAATCAGTATTACACGGCCATTGCTGGCCTCCCACTGAATAGTCCCAGCGATTACTTTTTTGAGCAACAAAGCCACTTCTATCTCGATTTAGAAAATCTACTTAGCAAGGATAAACGTACCATTTTTGAAATGCGTGGAAACCTTTTTCTAGCTCTTCTCCCCACGCAAAAATCACAAAAAGTGACAACAACCATCCAACAAATCTGTCAACTTCTTGAACAAAAATACCATATTACACTGATTTTTGGAGCTGGAACTCCTGGAAAAGGACATGGCGAGCTTAAAAAAAGCATTGATCAGGCCAAAACTGCTTTAAGTTGGAACAAACATTTTTCACATCAACAAACCTTAGCTTTCACTGATATGGCTTATGGTTTAGTTTTACACGATGTAAATGCCGGCAACAAATCGTATTTTCTAAACAATCTTTTTAATGACCTTCCCAAGCAAGACATTGAACACATGTTGTCACTGCTTGATACTTACGAATCATGCAATGGCAGCATTAAACAATGTGCGGAAACCTTATTCATTCATAAAAACACCGTCCAATACCAACTCAATAAAATAACCGATTTAACCGGTTATGATCCTCGTGTTTTATCGGATTTTTTCACCTTGAAATTGGCTTCAATCCTCTATAAACTTCAAGATTAGTCCTCTAACTAATAAAAACAACATCAAATAAAGGAGATTTCTATGACTAACACTCTCATCACACAACCTCATCTCGGTGTCGGTACTTGGTTTTTAGGCGAAAGTCCCCACAAAGAAAAAGAGGAAATTGCCGCGTTACAGTACGCCTTATCAAATGGTGTAACTATCGTTGATACTGCAGAAATGTATGGCAATGGCAGAGCCGAAACGTTAGTTGGCAAAGCCATCCAGCCATTTCAACGTGACAAGATTCACCTTGTGTCAAAAGTCTTGCCTTCAAATGCTAATGCTAAACGGTTAGAAGCTAGCCTTGACGCTTCTCTAAGTCGTTTGAAAACGGACTATCTTGACCTTTACCTTTATCATTGGCGAGGTAATACCCCACTGAATGAAACAATTGACATGCTCGAACAAATGAAAAAGAAAGGGAAAATACTGAACTGGGGAGTGTCTAATTTTGATTTAGAAGATATGCAAGAGCTGCTTGAATTACCAGATGGTAAACAGTGTGCAACCAATCAAGTTCTCTACCATCTAGGTTCAAGAGGAATTGAATACGCTTTAAAACCCTTTCAAGATGCTCATCAGATACCGACTATGGCATACTGCCCGTTAGCTCAGGCAGGTGATTTGAATCGTCGCCTTTTGACCAACCAAGATTTGCAAGCGTTAGCAGCAGATTTAAAACTAAACTGTTACCAGTTGTTGCTCTGCTTTACCCTTGCTCAGAAAAACATGGTATCCATTCCTAGAAGCGGCAAACTAGAGCACATGAAACAATTAGTAGCTTGCCAACAGATAACATTAACCCCAAAACAGTTGGACCTTTTAAACCAGCTATTTCCAGCACCACGTCATCGAGTTGCTTTAGACATGGAGTAATCTTAAAAAGCTAGGAATGATTTCCCAGCTTTTTCTTGTATTGGCATCTCAAGTATTGCTCCTACATGTTGAGCATTGGTCATGAGCTATACTAGTCCATTTCATCGGTCTTACCACATCCCCATTGCTTTTTGCATCATTAGACTGACAACAGTTATGGCTATCCAACAAGTGGCACCAACACCGATGGCTTGACCGCCTGTTTTGACTAATGTGATGATGTCTGTATTTAAGCCAATAGCTCCCATAGCCATGACGATAAAGAATTTTGATAAGATTTTGAATTGGTCAAAGAGTTCTACTGTCATTCCCAGACTACTAACTACGGTTGTTAACAGCGAAGCAAGTAGGAAATAAAGGAGAAACATCGGAAAAGATCGCTTAAAACTAAAAGTTGACTGAGCAGCTCCGCCATTTTTCAAAACCTGATAACTTCGATAAAAAGACAAGCCTAGTGTAATTGGAATAATGGCTAAGGTACGGGTTAATTTGACAATAGTTGCCCCATCTAGGGCGTTGCTACCGTGAATCGCGTCCCAAGCTGTCGCTGTCGCCGTCACAGAAGAGGTATCATTGACTGCCGTTCCCGCAAATAGGGCAAAACCTTCATTGGACAGCCCAAGCACCTCTCCCAGCGTTGGAAAAGTAAGCGCAGCTAAGATATTGAACAGGAAGATGACGGAGATCGCCTTAGCCACTTCTTCATCTTTGGCTTCGATAACTGGCGCTGTCGCGGCAATAGCAGAGCCTCCGCAGATAGAAGAGCCCACACCGACTAGAGTTGTGGTATTCACATCCAGTTTGAGCCACTTCTGCAAGACATAGGCGGTGAGTAGTGCAGTTACGATGGTGCTGATGATAATTGGTAACGACGTTAATCCAACAGCCCAGACTTGGGAAAGGTTCAGGCCAAAGCCTAAGAGTACCACAGCTGTCTGTAGCAGGTATTTTGATGTAAAAGTGATTCCTAAACGGGTCTTTTCTCGGTTTTGGTGGACACGTCCTACTAGCATACCAAGAAAAATCGCAAAAACAGGTGCCCCAACTAAAGGAAGCCACTTCCCAAACAACCAAGCTGGTATAGCAAGTCCGATACAAAGTAACAAGCCAGGTAATTTTTTCTGTAGTCCAAACATATATTCTCCTTATCTTGTGACCATTATAGACTTTTTTAAAGCCGTTGTAAAACGACAAAAGAATGGAACTCATCCACTCTTTTTGATTGATGTGCCATTGGTGACTAGCGTGTTTTCGCTTCAGCGGCTTGTAAAATGTCCACGATTTGGTCATAAGTCTCAGCAATATAGGTTGGAATGGCTGTGCTTTCGTTGACCAACTGAATCGGATTAAACCAAATCGTATCAATCCCAGCATTGCTACCGCCTTGAATATCTGCTGAAAGACTATCTCCAATCATGACAGCTTTTGGCGCTTCAAACCCGTCTACCTGCTCTGCTATGGTTTCAAAAAACGCCTTGTCAGGTTTATGGTGGCCAACTTCATCAGAAATGAAAATCTTCTCAAAGTACGGGGCAAGTCCTGAATGGGCTAAGCGACCTTTTTGGATAAAGGTCACCCCATTGGTTGCTCCAAAAAGACGGTAGCCCTGCTGGCACAAGGTCGCCAAAAACTCTGGAACCCCATCAAACACCTGTCCCTGCTGACTGAGGTGGTGCTGGTAACGTTCAGCCATGTAAGCACCGTCCACCTCTTGATTGAAGCGAGCAAATAACTTAGCAAAGCGCGTGCGGATGAGGTCGGGCTTACTGATTTTCCCAGCAGCTAAATCCTCCCACATAGCCTTATTCATCGGTACATAGTAATCTTTATAAGATTGAATATCAGTCACACCAGCTTCGGTTAATAATGCTTCTAAAGCCACATCCTCAGCCGCACCAAAATCAAGAAGCGTGTGATCAAGGTCGAAGAGTAGAAAGTTGTAAGGCATCATTATACCTCTCATGTATGTAATTGGATTTATTATACCATATAATTTAATACTTAACAAAAATCAAAAATTACTTTTTATTTCTTTCTTAAAAGTGCGGACGCTCAAAAGGTTTGGGGAACCTTTTGAGGTGGGAAATAGAGTTGACAAAGTCAATATCAAAACCTCCTACGGAGTTTCATTGCTAGATTTGAGCTTATCTCTATCGCAGTAGATGATTTGCTGTACTTGTCGACTACTCGACAGCGTCCAACCTAATCATCCTTGCGGGGGAACTACTACGAAATTGATTCTCAATTTCTGTAGTTCTCCCAAAAAGTCCGTTCTTATCAAGAGTTTACTCTGAGCTCCTGTATTTCTAAGCTCAGACTGAAACTGTCCACTGGGCAATTTCACTGCTAAGAATACCACTATAGCGAAAGAAACATTTCAGCCTCACTTCGTTCGATAGTGCCTCAAAAGTATTAGAGGTTCTAAAATGCTAATTTTGATTTTCGATGAGTATAAAACTTGTGCCCAACTATACTTTCCGTAACCTCTCATGAAAAAGAGAGTGGGACAGAAGTCATGATTTCGAAGAAATTGACTTCGTCGTCCCACCTCCGCACAGTTGATTAGGATGGCCGCTAACGATTGCGTGGTAGTAAAATAGTCCAGTGGACTATTTTAGGTGGACACTTGAAAATGAAGAAGTGTCCAGTTGCAGACCTTCAATCAACCACTGCGTCAATCTGTTATTACCATTAAAAATAGAAGGTTGAGATATTTATGTCCCAACCTCACTTTATCTATCTTATTCTAAATCTTCACCATTAGAAGCAATAACTTTCTGATACCAATAGAATGAATCTTTTGGAGTGCGATTGAATGTTCCATTACCCTCATCATCTTTATCAACATAGATAAAGCCGTAACGTTTTCTCATCTCTCCTGTTCCAGAAGAAACAATGTCTATACAACCCCAAGTTGTATATGCAATCAAGTCTACTCCATTTTCAATTGCTTTGGACATGGCAGCAATATGACTTCTGTGATAATTTATACGATACTTGTCATGGATACTTCCGTCATCTTCCACCTTATCAATTGCCCCTAGTCCATTTTCAACTACCATCAATGGAATTTTGTAGCGATCATAAATTTTTTCAAGATAGTATGTTAATCCTACTGGGTCTTCCGCCCAACCCCAGTCAGAGTACTCAAGATATTCATTACGGGCACCAGTTGAATAATTACCTTCAACACGGTCTTTCTCATCCAATGTATGAGTAGTGACGTTGTTGGACATGTAGTAAGAGAATGTGTAAATATCTACTTTACCTTTTTTGAGTTCTTCTAAGTCTTCATCTGTCATATCAAGTTTCACATCATATTGATTCCACAGACGCTTAGCATAAGTCGGATACTCTCCATTAACTTGCACATCACCACAATAATAGATACCTTGTTGCCACTTATACTCATTTGCGAGAATATCTCTTGGATCACAAGTTGCAGGGTAGAAAGTGATTCCACAAATCATGCATCCTATTTTATTTTCTGGGTCAATCTCGTGACCAATTTGTACTGCTTTTGCACTTGCAACAAATTGATAATGAAGTTGTTGGAAACCGTTTTGGAACATCTCATTTGTTGCCGTTCTGCCAAACATATCTAACATCATCACAGTATTATTGATTTCATTAAATGTTAACCAATATTTAACTAATCCTTTATACTCAGTAAAAATAGTTCTCGCATATTCTGCATAAAAGTCAATCAATTTACGGTTGTTCCAACCACCATATTTTACTTCTAGGTTAAGAGGAGTATCGAAATGCCAGATAGACACCAAGGGTTCTATTCCATACTTATGGCATTCTTTAAAAACATCACGGTAGAATTCAATCCCCTCAGGGTTTGGCTCCGCATCATCTCCGTTAGGAAAAATACGACTCCAAGAAATTGATAACCTAAAAATGGTATATCCCATCTCTGCAAACAACTTGATATCTTCTTTATAGCGATGATAGAAATCCACACCATCATGGTTGGGATAGTAATGGTCTTCTAAGATGGCATACTTAGCACCTTCAGGAATAACAGCATGATGACCTCGACCAGCAGCAGTATCCGGTTTACCATCTTTATCAATATAGGTTGTTTGCCTAGGAATATCTTTTGTTCCACCTGTTGTAACATCTAGTTTGATAAGGCCGCGCCCACCAACATTGTACGCACCTTCTGCCTGAGTGGCAGCTAAGGCTCCACCCCATAGAAAATCTTTTGGAAATTTTGTGTTTGACATAATCATTCTCTTTCCTATACTAGACTTCAATTGTAACCAATTGATCACCTGAATTCACTTGACCTGATGCAATGATATTAACTTTTGTAAAATCAGCAGAATTCGTAACAATAATCGGTGTAATTGTTTGCAGTTTTGCTTCACGAATTTCTGACAAGTTAAACTCGATTAATTTTTCTCCTGCTTGCACTTTATCACCCGCTTTAACAAAAGTTTTAAATCCTTTACCAGCAAGAGAGACTGTATCCATACCAACATGAATCAAGACTTCAGCACCATTATCAGTTTTCATACCAATAGCATGCCCTGTTGGGAAAACCAATGTAATTTCACCATTAGCAGGTGCGACTACTGTACCGTCAGCAGGATCAATTGCAATACCTTCACCCATACTTCCTGAAGCAAATACTTCATCTGGAACATTTTTCAAATCAACGATAGTACCAATCATAGGACTAGTTAGAACTTGTGAGGAAACAGGTTTTGAAGTAACTTTTATTTCTGAAGATTCCTCTCCACCAAATAGTGTTGGTACTGGTAAAACAAATTGAACAGCAAACGAAAGAGCAATAGCCAATAAATCAAGAGCGATAATAATAAACATTGGTTTCAAGCCTTCTGTTGGACTAATGTAGCCTGGAATACCAAAGATACCTAGTGCACCCATCGCATAGTTTTTAAGTCCAAAGAATTGTGTCCAACCACCTAGAACAGCAGATACAGCACATGAAATCAAGAATGGCGTCTTCATCGGAAGTGTAATACCATAGATAGATGGTTCAGTAACACCAAAGATTGATGAAATGAAAGCTGGCCAACCTACAGATTTAACTTTAGATTCCTTTGTTTTAAGCAAAATAGCAAGAAGAACACCTGTTTGAGTAAAGGCTACAATTGAGTTTTGAACAATGATAGTAGTCCAACCTTCGTTTGAGAATTGCAAAATAGCAAGAGGAATAATTGCCCAGTGTAGACCAAACATAACGAGCACTTGCCAAAGTGCTGCTAAAATAGCACCGTAAACAAACGGATTGAAATCAAGGATTGTCATAAATCCTTTTGATAGTCCATCAGAAATTAAATTAGCTACAGGCCCTACAATTGCAAATGTCAACGGCACTGTTACTAGCAAAGTCACAAATGGCACTAAAAACATTTTAGCAACTTCTGGTGAGACTTTTTTCATGAAACGTTCCACATGAGATGCAAACCAAATTGCTAAAATGATTGGAATAACAGTGGATAGATAGCTACCAGAAGCAGGTAGGGCAAACGGAAGACCTAACAATGTTGTTAAACCTGCTTCTTTCAATGCTTCAACACCTGCTGGAAGTGACGGGAATACTAGTGCCGCCCCAATAGCTGCTGTTACAGCAAGAATAATTGGTAAGAATTGGTAGAGACCATCACCAGTAGCATTTAATACTAGGGCTAAAGTTGATGTCTGAGGTGTAATTGCAAATACTGCTTTTAATAATGCCACTAAACCTTTAATAATACCAGCTGCCGCCATGACACCTAGAATAGGTTGAAAAATTCCTGAAATAACATCTATAACTCTACTAAAGATATTACCTCCAGTATCAGAATGAACAGTATCCCCTGAACGCACAACTCCTGCAATACCTTGTTCTAAGACTGCTGCATATACATCAGGAACATGATTACCAATAACAACTTGATACTGTCCACTTGCTTGAACAACGGTAACAATACCATCTCTTTTCTTTAAGTATTCTGTATCTGCTTTTGATACGTCCTTTAAAGTAAATCGTAGGCGAGTTACACAATGTTGTAAATCAACAACATTATCTTTACCACCAACGTGTTTCACAATATCTTTAGCCAAAGCTGTATAATCTTTTGCCATATTGAGTAACTCCTTAATAAATTTTATTTATGAACAAATTATATGATGGATAGCGTTTACATTCAATGGCATTAATTAAGTTGTTTACTGTCAAAAAGTAAGATATAATAATCTTATGAGACTAACTGAAAAACAATTACATGAGTTACTATTTACTCATACTGAAAATGAATCTTACTACCTTAATAATCCTGGAACTCTATCTGTTCGTTACAGTGAGGAATACACACCTCGGCAATTTATTAATGGTAAAGAAGTTATGATTATTGATGTCCCCCAGTTGAATGATTCTCCTTTATTTGTTAGAAAAGATTCACGCTATACTTTTTTACCATTCCATTGCTATAATGATATTAATATGAACTATATCTATTCTGGAACATGTACCTATTTTATAGAAGGCAAAGAAATTACTCTAAAAGCAGGCGACGTCTGCATTTTCGACAAACGCGTTATACGAGCAAAAATGCGACCTGATTACGGTGATATTATCATCAATATCAATATGAAAAATGATTATTTTAATTCTCTGCTATCATTTAATCAAACTAATGTACTTTTAGATTTCATGAATCGAACTTTAATAAATAATGACAGCCATGATAACTACATTATTTTCAAAACAAGAAATAACGATCAAATAACTAATCTCTTTAACAAACTTCTTATTGAGTACTACTCAAATCAAATTTACAGTTTAATTGCTATCCAACATTACTTTTCATTAATACTTTTAGAACTACTATACCTAGATTTTGAATCATCTGAAATTCATTTCTCTGATAAATTAGATACTCGTATTTTCCAAATTATAAATCACATTGAAAAAAATTATAAAACAATCACTCTGAGAGATTTAGCCAATCTATTTAATTATCATGAAAAGTACCTTTCTACTTTACTTAGTAAAAATTATGGTAAATCTTTTAAAGAGATTCAATTTGACTGTAAATTAAAAGAAGTCGAAAAATACCTAATTCATTCTGATTTACCAATCTCAGAAATAGCATTACTTTCTGGCTTTAGCAATCAGAACCAATTATATAAAAAGTTTAAAGAAAAATACGGTACTTTACCTAAAAAGTACCGCATACAGTATAAACTTCATCAATAATACCATTGTAAATAGTATCTTATTTCCTATAATGACTTAGAATACCATACTGATTTGCAAATAATTATAAAACACCATAAAGAATACAGCCAAGCTGAGTATGAATGCAGCTTTTAGAACTTTATACCTCACAAATAAAGCTTTAAAAATTCCAATCTGTCATTTTTATAATAACATGCACGTGTCGATCATCAAATCCAATTACTGCAATAATGTCGCTGTTACCTCATATCTGTTTTCGATATCATTATACTTCTTCTCTCACCCCGTATTGATAAGGGATTCCAAGATTTTCACGGAGGGTCTCCCCTTCATAGTCTGTATGGAAAATCCCACGCTCTTGAAGGATTGGAACAACTTCCTCAACAAAACGTTTTAAATCTGATTCATAGACATCTGGCATAACCCAGAAACCATCAGCTGCGCCACTTTCAAACCATTCTGTCAAGTGATCTGCAATGTCCTCTGGTGTACCGACTGCGGCAGGGTGATAGTCAATAACTGAGTGATAAACCACTTCTCGTAATGTCCAACCTTCACGCGCTACTCGAATGATGTTTTCTGTCCGTGGGTCGCTATATGGAGTAATCGTTACGCTGTCAAGAATTTCAGAAGCAATAGTTTTTTCAATATCCGCCATGGTAAATTGGACTCCCAAGGCATAGCCGATATGAGCTACCCGTTGATAAAAAGTATCTTCATCAATGAATCTTGCATGACGTTCTAAGGCGTCCTTTTTACTGTCTCCAATGAGAGGCATGACACCCGCGATAAAAGCAACGGATCCTGGTTGACGACCATTTTTAACAGCTGCTTGACTGAGTTCCTGGCGCATGGCTTTCCCTTGTTCAATGGTCCAGACTTCACCGACATAGACATCTGCATGCTGACCAGCAAAGGCAATACTATTACCAGAACCTCCTGAGTAAAAAATTGGCGGTTGACCTTGTTTTGATGGTGGAATTGGCAAGGTTCCCGATGTTTCAACATACTGACCTTTTACAGTAACAGACTTGACTTTCTCATAATCCGCAAAAATCTGCTTGTCATGATCTAGTTTAAGCGCATCTTCTTCCCAAGTTGCCCATAAGGCTTGGACTGCTTGCGTAAATTCTGCCGCCTTGCCATAACGGTCAAAGCTAGATGGAAGGTGCACACCATAGGCATTAGCGCTGACGCCATTAGCACCAGTTACGGCATTCCAAGCCACACGACCTTTACTAATCGCATCTAGCGTCTTGAATTGGCGAGCAACTTCGTAAGGATTGTTCCAAGACGTCGCTCTAGTAATCCCTAAACCAATATGCTTTGTCTGGCTAGCAATGACTGTCGCAATCAATAAAGGATCCAACCCCATGGTCTGCATATCAGCATCAGCCACTGCTTTTGTTCCTGGAAAATCACCAAAGAACATGAATTGGAATTTTCCTTTTTCAGCTAGTTGTGCCGCTTTGACATCCACTGAAATATCTGGGTAGTCTTGGAGGCGCACTTCCTGTGCTGTCCAAGATTTAAAGTTTAAACCAGCGGCTCCAAACATGGCAAGACCGAGTTTCATTTGTTTCTTTTCCGTCATGATAGTTTCCTCATTTTCATCTATATTAAATCGTTTAGATTAAATCCTCAATACCTGACATGAGTTTGTCCATGATTACTGAGACAGGCTCAATCTTGTCAATCATTGAAATACCGAGACCAAATGAGGCAAAGCCCTTGCTGAGATCTCCAAAGAGCATCCCATCACGCATGCCATTGTAGCCACGTTGAACAGCGAAAATCTCTTCTTCTGTCGCTCCGCTATTGCTCATTTCTAACAGTTTGTTTGGAATCTCACCTGGCAATGAGCGGTAGTAGGCCGGAACGGTACGGTATAGTAAGAGATCTGTAGCGTCAGCTTCCAAGGCCATGTCTTTGATATTTTGCGCCACGATAGATTCTTCTGACATCATAAAGGCTGTACCAACGTAGAGCCCTTCTGCCCCTAGGGCAAAGGCTGCGCGGGCAGTTCTTGCATCTGCGATACCACCTGCTGCCATAACAGGGACACGACCTTTAGCAGCATCCACAATCATAGGAACAATGGAGAAGGTTCCAATCACTTGACTAGGAACCGTTCCCCCTTCGTCAAATCCAGTTGCCACAATAATGTCTGCCCCACCTCGAATGGCTTCTTCCGTATTTTGAGCTGTTGGGTTTTCTGCTCGAAAAACAATTTTGATGCCTTTTTCTTTAAATTTTGCAGCCCAGTAAGCTGAAAATTGCCCAACCATAACAGCTACTGGAACCTTTTCTTCAACCATGAGCTCAAGCATAGGACCAGTAAAAATATCGGTTAATTCATGCCCAGGCGCCACATTGATACCCAGAGGTTTATCCGTAATCTCACGGGCAATACGGATTTCACGGCGCATGTTTTCAATGGTTTCTTCAACCGTTGTTGCAGCTACCTTTTGACCTGCACTAATCCCTAACACACCTAGTCCACCAGCTGCACTCACAGCCGCAGCGTACTTCCCATTTGTTAACCATGCTAAAGGTCCTTGAATAATTGGTTTTTCAATCCCTAAAATGTCTGTTACACGATTTGCCATCTTTTTCTCGCTTTCTTTGTTTCACTATGTTATAGTGTTTATATTACAAGTGTCATTTAAAAAGGTCAATGGACACTTAGCGAACATTTGTCACTTAGGTGACACATTAGAAAGGATTGTCATATTGAAACAAGATTTACGCTTTGAAAAAACCGAAAAAGCCCTCCAAAAGGCTTTTCTTAGCTTATTACAAACCAAAGAGCTCTCAAAAATATCTGTCAAAGAACTCTGTGAACTGGCCCAAGTATCTCGTAATGCTTTTTACCAACACTATGAAACGAAAGAACATCTTTACGATAACATTCTCAATGAGCTTCTCCTTTCTATCAAAGATGCTTGCCGTCCTGTTGCTAAAGACCTTAGCCATATCACACCGGGAGAAAACCGTCAGTTTTTAGACAATATCCTAAATGCTGTGGACCACAATCGTTTTATCATTCATCAGCTTCTGACCAGTCAACCAGCTAACTTTTCTACAGCTTTCCAACAGATGATTGTGACTGCTAATCTAGATGGCAGCCAAAAACTTGGTTTGACCATAGACACAGCTTCTATCCACATCTTCTCTGGCGCTATTGTCGCCTTTGTCGAATACTGGTTGTTAGAGACTGATTTGTCACTTACAGAGGCTCAAGATAAGCTTTTTGCCATCGTTGGACAGATGAGGGTGGGGTGAAAATGTCCAACACAATAACAAAAAACAAGTGTCTTCCATTACGTCATTAAGCTAGGAGGCCACTTGTTTTTTCTTATGATGACTATCGTTTCTGCAAAAAATACTTTATCTTAGAGTTAAAAACACTTCTAACTCCTTAGCAAAATCTTCCGCATACTGAAAGATCGACCCATGGCCTGCATGAGGATAGATAATCAGTTGGCTATTCGCAATCTTGTCATGAATGATGTAGGAGTTTTCTGTTGGTACCATCATGTCCTTGTCACCATTGACAATCAGGGTTGGTGGGGTCACAAACTGTAGGTCATCTTCAGGTGCTTCCCCCAGGTTTTAATGGCTTTTAACTGGCGCAAAAAACTGGGCACAGCCATCTCTTTGTCTGCATAAGCTTTCTTGCGACTGGCTAGGCGACTGAGCACCTTATCTGCTTCTGCTCTGCCATTGTCATCATGACCATAAAAAATATAACGTTTAGGGTCCACACGATGCCAAGCAGCTCGTGCCATATAACGGAAGGTCTTTGCTGTTACCTGATCAATACCAAGTCCGCCACGGTGACCAGTCCCTACTAAAATCAAGCGATTCACCAAAGTTGGAGCCATACGCACCACTTCTTGAGCAATCATCCCCCCATAGACAGACCGAGAAGGTTAATTTTGTTGTAGCCTAGGGCTTTGACAATATCTATCATCTGCTCTGCCATTCCTGGAATGGTACCTGCAACCTTACCGTCGCTGTCCCCAACACCAGGTAAATCAAGTAAAATGACATGCTGTGTTTGGGTCAAAAGGTCTATGAGTTTAGGGTCCCAATTATCCATGGTTGCTGCGAGATGGACTAACATAACCAAAGGATAGTCTGACTTCCCCTTACCGATTTCACGGTAGGCAATGTTCTTCTCTTGAACAGTAAGGTATTGGTTTTTGGTTTCTAAATAAGCCATGCGTTATCCTTTCATGCTGAGAACAGTTTTACCGCGTGAGCGTCCATTTGCCACCTTATCCAGCGCAGCATTGACCTCATCAAAAGGATAAACCGTATCAATAGATGGCTTAATCTCTAGTTTGGTAAAAATATCTGCTACTTCTTGGAGTTGTTGCCCATTGCTTTCGACAAAGATAAAGTGATAGTGAACGCCATATTTGTCAGCCATCTTGTCAAATTGGCGACCAACCAGTGTAAAGAGGATTTGTTTCCACTTAGGAAGTTTCATGCGTTTGGCAAAGGCTCCATTTGGCATGGCACGGAGAGATACCATCTGACCACCTTTTTTCATGATAGCCATTTGTTTCTCGGTCTCAGTACCACCTAGAGTGTCCAAGACATAATCAACATTGCTGAGGATTTTGGTGTAGTCCTGAGTCTTGTAATCTAGGAACTGATCGACCCCGAGCGCCAAGACTCGGTCACGATTCCTGATGTCCCCATTAGTGATAACGGTTAATCCTTTGGCTTTAGCAAGAGGAATAGCCATGGCACCGACACCACCAGTCCCACCAGAAATAAAGAGGGTCTTGCCAGCTTCAGCATCCATAAGGCCGAACGCTTGCATGATGGTTAGAGCCGTCAGAGGAACCCCTGCTGCCTCCTCATCTGTCAAATAATCAGGAACCTTAGCTAGAGCCACCGCATCCACAGCAACGTACTCGGCAAAAGCGCCAATACTATCTAGTGGCAAGCGACCAAAGACACGATCCCCTACGGCAAACTGGCTCACGCCGGTACCTATCTTTTCAACCAATCCAACCACTTCGTTTCCAGCGGTAAGGGGTGTTTTGTAAGGAACAATCATTTTGACCTCACCACGGGTAATCATATTGTCCAGCGGATTGACCCCGGCTGTCAGCACCTTGACCAAGACTTGCTTATCTTTTGGCTCAGGCCTTGGGACATCGACGATATTGAGGTTAAGGTTGTTTTTATTGTAGGCATTTAATTGTGCTGCTTTCATTAGTTTTCTTCTTTCTTTTTTGGAAATAGCAGAGCTGGTCTGCAAGGTTGAAACTTCAAACGACGTTTAGAGAATGTCATGATAATCTTTTTGTAACTTTTTGTATCTGTCGTAGATACAGATACAAATTCAATAATAGAAATTACCAAGCGCTTACTTGGTAACTCCTGCTTGACGGTACAAATTTGTAATGACATCTGCAAGGCTTTGACTGGCCAGCTCCTTTTCTAGCTGACGCTCTGCCTTTTTAAATACTGGATTGATTGCCCCTTCGATATGTTTACCAACAGGACATTCCAGATTGGCATGCTGATGCACTTGAAAGAGTTTGACTTGAGTCACTTCTTGCGTCGCATAGTAAATGTCTAAAAGACTGATTTCTGTTGGTGTTTTCGTTAACGCATACCCGCTCTTGCCTTGATGTGACATCAATAAATCGGCATTTTTCAAGAGAGCAATGACCTTACGAATATAACTGGCATTGGTGCCCACACTGGTTGCCAATGCCTGAGAAGATAAGGTCTCCTTACTCTCAGAAATCATGGTTAAAATGTGGATGGCTACTGAAAATTTCGTATCCATAAGACTCCTTCTTAAACAAATGTTAGATAAAATCCTCTAACTTGTTCTTGTTTATGATACAAGTGTAAGTTGAAGAGACAAAAATGTCAACTAAAATCTTTTATTTTTTAGTAAAACCTGCTAATACCGATTGCTATTGCTATGCTATCACGAGCAGGTGTGCATGATAGCTGTGAGGCACCGGACCATTTGTTACTTTAAAATAGTTCAGGAGGCTACCTACTTGCCTCAAAGACTACTTTATCAGATTTAACTCCGTCAATTTAAGACTAGGGCTTTACAACAATTCAAGGTCATATTGAATTGAAAAAGTAATCAGAAAGAGCAAGGAGCTACTGATAGAACTAAAATTGATCAAAGCGGCTTAACGCTATCCCAGCCTTTATGCCATTACTATATCATACAGAGTTTACCGTTTTCACCACACTCGTGGTCTTGTTCTATAGAAACTAATAGTGTACAATAAAGGAAACAAATATTAAGGAGACTAAACTCATGAAAAACACAATGCAAGCCTTCGCTAACTTAATATTAGGAATCGTCTTCATCGGTCTAGGATTTTGGATGCGTAGCGATATCCTGCTTTGGGAACAGACAGGCGGTACAAGACGACTAAATGCTATTATCTATGCGGTTTACAACATTGCTGGTGCTAACGGTGTTTTGGCATTGCTTATCTTAGTATCTCTTATTTTCTTCTACACAGCTTATCAAAAATTCACTAAGAAAGCTTAGGAGACAGTCTTGTCGGCAACAAAAAACGAGCAATCCTTTAGATTTGCTCGTTTTTTTGGCTGTCTATATTACGATTGGCGCTCTCTAATACTTACCGTCTTCCTCGCCTCCAGTAACAAGAAGAATTTGGTAGCCATCCAAATGCACATGCCAATTATTACGGCACCCCGGTTCAAAGGTCACATTTCCAACACTGGTAATACCATCTGGCGCTTGTGCCAACATTGCTAGATAGGATTGTCCCGTAAAACTAGCACCGTACGGATTTTCTTCTCCAAAGGCAAATAAGGGATTATTTTTAACACCTTCATGTTTAAACATGAGTCATCACTTCTTTCTACAATAATGTTAATCTCGATTACAGTATACCTCTAACTACTAACAGTGACAAATACCTATAATGAAAGTTAATAAATGCTTCAAAAGTATTTTAACTTGTCATCAGGCTACTAAATCTATCCTCGATTCACCAACATATCACCATGCAACGTCTGAAGGTGTTTATCTAGGACCAATTTAGCACTTCGTTCAATATAGTCTTTAAAATGCGGTGTTTCTCTGTGTTGCTCATAAGCAGTTTCATTTTGATAGACCTCAAAGAAATACCACGTATTAGGATTGTCCACATCTGTACCAGCATACATGACCCAAACGCCATCTTCTTTTTCCATGCTGGTCTGCATTTCAGGTAATACAATCTCTGAAAAAGCTTTGCTATCGCTAACCGTCACGGTAGCTAGTCGAACAGCTAACTGCTTATCATCAAAAATCCGCAAGGCTGTTGGTTTTTGAAGCAATAATTGTGGCACCAAGGTTACCACTTCACGACTAGTCAGTGCTTTTTGTGCTAAACCTACAAAAGCCTTAAAATGAGATGATTGAATATGCTTCTGATAAGCCTCTTCATTATCATAGCGTTCCACAACGATTTGCTGGCTGTAATCTTCTGGAAGGTGACTACCATACATAGCCAAAGTCCCTGGTTCTAGTGCCATTGATTGGGTAAAATTCGTATAGCCAATTTGCTTATATTCTTCTTTATAACCTAAGTCCAAACCAAGACGAAATAGTCTAAATATTTCTGTCATTTTCAACCTCCTAATCCAAAGAGCCTATTGGCATTCCCACGAAAAATCTTTTCCTTATCATTATCCGTCAAAGGTAGTTCTTTGATAGCGTGACGGATAACCTCTGTCGCTCCAGCTGGAAGAATCCCAAGAGGTGCATCAGTCCCAAAAAGAACATGGTCAACACCGTAATAGTCCACACAGAGTTCCAGAGCTTTGCTATTGCCTAAAAGAGCTGTATCTACATAGAATTTCTTGAAATCACTCGCCTGCTCCTCTGGTAAAATATGCTCAATCCGCCCCGCAAAATAAGGAACCATAGCCCCACCATGATGAACCAAGATGTTGAGATTTGGAAATTCTTGAAAATACCCAGCCTGCACAATGTCTAGCATGGCTTGAGTCAATTCGTACTCCCAGCTAAAAATAATATTATTGTCTGGCTTTCGTGGATCAAAAACTGGGTGGAGCCAGATTGGCATATCTGCCTTAGCAGCAGCTGCAAAGACGGGCTTGAAACTCTCATCTGCTAAAGATTTTCCTAGATGACGCGTAAATAACTGAATCCCAAGTATTTCAGGATGACTAGTGACAAAACTTTCTATCACGCGCACCGCTTCTGGAATATTGTTCATAGCCACCATGGCTACACCACCCGCAAAGGTATCCGTATTCGCTTTGACCGTCGCTAGCAATTCCTCATTCGCAAGTTCTACCAATTGAGTCGCTTCAGCAGTATTTACATCATCTCGATGTGTTTAGGGGTATCGGGCATACTCTCTCGACACTTGGTCATACCCGTCAAGACAGGATTTGGGACAAAGTGCATTTTTGAGACTAGATTCTTATCCAGCGCCAGCATTTTTCCAAAAAACTCAGGGAGTAGCACATGAGCAAAAGCATCAATTTTCAAAGTCATCCAGTCTCTCCTTCCAGCTGCCATCTTCATCAAAGATAATGCCATATTCTTCATAGTAAGTGTCCTTATTTAAAATCTCTCCAGATTCATAAAGACTAATTTTGCGTGTCAAGCGATCAATGGAACGTTGGAGATTTTTTTGCTTCTGTACAAGTACTGCTAGTTGCTCACGTAACAAGGCTTCACGCGCTTCCACCGTTTGATCACCCTGCATAAGTAACTGACAATAATCAATCAAAGCTTCTATCGGTATGCCAGAGTGACGTAGGCAAATAATCATTTCAAGCCACTTATTAAGGTCATCTGTAAAATAGCGATTGCCATTAGACTGACGGGGAATCTCTGGTAAAAGCCCTATCCGTTCATAATAACGCAGGGTATTGGGATTGATATCATATTTTTGTGACACTTCTGTAATGGTGTATTTTTTTGTTTCTGACATTGTATTACCTTCTATTACTAAACGTATCTTTCAATTCTAGTATACTAGAATTTTTGTTAAGTTACATTTTTTAGCACGTCAACTCTTGCATCATTTAGTTACTCAGACAGGCCTTGTTGATTCATTCTATTAAGCTTGTCCTTCCCAGCCACCGCGTGTATCGACACCAGCTTGTAAAGCCAATTCTTCTAATCTTGCCATTTCAGACGCACTGAGAACTAGGTCGCTAGCTTTAGCCGCATCTAGAACTTGTTCAACTTTTGTCACGCCTAAGATTGGTGTTGTTCCACGCCCGATTGCCCAAGCTGTCGCAATTTGTGCTGGACTAACCTCGTGTTGTTCAGCCAAGTGTTTCAATTCAGCCAGTAAATCGCCCAAAGCTGGGAACATCGGATTATAGGTTTTACCTCGATTGGAATCGGCTGGCATAGGATGCTGGTTATCATATTTACCAGACAACGCACCTTGTTCTAGAACCATGTAAGAAAAGAATTGGATATCATTTTCCTTGCAATAGTCAAGCAATCCATTCTCAATAGAATTGCGATAAAGCAAGCTAAAATGGTTTTGAACGGCTGAAATTTGTACCCCAGCTGGTTTCAAGATTTCCTGAACACGTTTCACTTGGTCAAGACTATGGTTCGACACACCAATCCGTTTCACACGCCCTGATTTAACTAAATCTGCTAAAAACGGTGTCCAACGTTCAACATCAGCTGCGTTATGAATCCAATAAATGTCAATATCGTCTGTTCCCAGACGCTTAAGACTGCCTTCTAACATATCTGCGACTGGATTTTCTTTGGTATCATCCTGCATTCCTGGTGTAAATTTGTCAGATAGGACGACTTCTGACCGGTCATATTGGCTCACTAACTCACCTAGAATCCTCTCAGATTCTCCATTAGCATAGGCAAAGGCAGTATCAAAGGTGTTGAGACCATTTTCCATAGCAACCGAAAAAACATCTTTCAAGTCAGTCGTATCAAGATGATTGCCAAAAACCACATTACCACCAGCAAATCCTCCAGTTCCCCAAGACCATGTTCCAAGTACGATTGATGCGGTATGTTTTGTCATTTTATTTCTCCTTTTTTGTTGATGGTGATAGTGTACCACTTGTAGTTGACTACAAGTCAAGTGTTTTTTTATGTAAAAATAAGTGAGACAAAAGTCATGCTTCCAAAATCAGGACTTTTACCTCACTCTCTTTTATACATTAATCGGTATGATCTAACATTTATCTTTTTAAAATAGATATCTGCAAATGATCATTTTTATACCTAAATAGCTAAATTTTACGTAGCAAAAACTCTGACAACAGATAACTATATTATCTTTTTATCAATTATTTCACTACCTATTTAGCCACTCATCGCACTCCGTTTGACTAGAATCCATTTATCACGATCTCTTGGATCAACACCTCGACGTTTACCGATAGCACCATCTTCTAGACGGCAGGGTTGATAACCATCAAAACGGACTGATAGCACCGCTTTTCCAGAAGACAAAGACGCTAAACGAATCGGATAATCAAGGCTAGTAGCCACAGGGACTCTCGCTTCTAGAGTACAAATCCCCTCTGAAATTTGTGGCGCCCCATAAGTGGCACGCATCTGGATCAAGTCTCCGATAATTTTACCAATTAGACTTTCATCAGCAGTAATACGCCATTTCTGCATAGGCTCAAGCAAAGTCATACCGGCATTCTGTAGACCATCTATTACAGCTAGAGGAGTTGCCAAGAAAAAATCTAATGGATGTGTGTGCATACGGTGATGTTCTCCACCAATCAAGGTAACTTTAATATCTGTTACTTCCCAATTATAAACACCCTGCTTAAGAGCGCGTGGTAATTCTGCCGCAATGTGGGATTGGTATTTATAATGCATGTCATCATCTGATACAATTGACTCAAATTCAATGCCAGAACCTATTGGTAGAGGCTCAATTTTCAAATCAATAACAGCCCAACAAGGTTTTGGCATGGTGTAGACTTCATGACCATAGCCAATTCCAGTTGGTGTTTCTTTATAAATCACCGTTGGTTGGGTAAAGGTGACCTCCAAACCATATCGCTCTTGAACCATTTGACTTAGAATTTCCAGTTGGATACGACCTGTTATCGTTATGTTTAGTTCACGTGTTTCTAAATCATAGGTACTATTAAGTTGTGGATCCTCAGCAGATAATTCACGAAAAGCCTCTATCACTTCAGGCGTAGCAGGCGAAACCCCAACTTCTAAAAGTGGAATAGCCAAAGGATAACTAATATGAGTTGGTTTCTGTCCAATAATATCACCGACTTCTGCGTCTGCCAAACCACAAAGTGCTACAACATCACCTGCAATAGCTTCTGATAAATCGTTAAATTTTTCACCTTGATATCTTCTAATTTGAGTCACTTTTGGGGCATACTTAGGCTCTTCTTCTATTGAATCATTTCTAAATTTAGAAATAGAAACACTGTCACGCACCTTAATTTTGCCACCAAAAAGTCTAACATGAGCTAAACGTCCCATGGTTTTATCATGGGAAATTCGCCAAACAATTCCTGATAATTTTTCTGACTGTTCTGCTATATTTTTTGACAAAAAATAATCTGAAGACAAGGCATTTAGTAGCGTATCAACACCAACATCATGAAGGCTACTTCCAAAAACAACGGGAACAAGTTCTCTTTTCCTAATAGCTTCTTTCAAGGTTGCTAAAACGTGATGCTCAGATAATTCCTTGCCATCTAAATAGGCTTCTAGCAACTCCTCATCAAAATCTGCTGAAACTTCTTGCCAAATAGTAGATGATGGGGTTAGACCTTGGCAGGTTGCTTCACGCGTTTCTTCAGCTAGGATTTGATTAAGGGGCAAAAGATGAGGAGTAAAGGTCTCTCGAATTTTTTTCATTACGGCTTGACTGTCACTCCCAACACGGTCAATTTTATTGATAAAAATAACGATATTAGTTCCTTGAGCTTTTAATGCTTCATAAAGCACTTCTGTCTGAGCTTGAATCCCTTCTACCGCAGAAATAACTAAAACTGCTGTATCAAGAACAGACAAGGCACGTTCAACTTCAGATACAAAATCAACGTGTCCAGGTGTATCCAACAAATTAAGACGAACATCATTATGAATAAAACTAACCGATGCAGCTTTGACAGAGATTCCTCGTTCTTTTTCCACTTGTAAATTATCAGTCAAAGCAGTACCTTCATCAACTTTTCCTAATTGGCGAGTCACACCTGCATGATACAAAAGGCTTTCAGTTAAGGTTGTCTTACTCGCATCAACGTGAGCAACTAGACCAACATTCATAATAGATTTAAAATCGGGCATAACTCCTCCTTTATTATTTGATTTCTCCATGACCAAATATCTCTCATTATGCAAAAATGCTATGTTGTATATCTAATACCATCCTAAAAAATGATGCAAAGCAACTTCAGGTTCTGGAAAAATCTTTATAGCCATAAGAACTAATAGAGCCACTGTTAATAATGTTAATAATATTTTTTTCATAATGACATTATAGCCAAAAAATAACTAGGATACCATTAACAGCTTTATTAGATTAAACAAATTAAAAGGTTATCATATAACGAGATTTCTGCTTTTTATGTCACATAATCTAACATATAAAAGAGGTGAGATTTGCTTTTGATTTTCTTTTTTGATATAATAGTCTTTAATTTTACAAAAAGGAGTTCTCTGTATGATGAAAAAAATGCAATTATTGATGGCAAGTTTTCTGTCATTGTTCCTTCTATTTGGAGGTGCAACCATCCTTGCTGATACCGTTGATGTGGTTTCAGACACTGCCTATGCTCCCTTTGAATTTAGGGATGCTGACCAAACTTACAAAGGCATTGACGTCGATATTATCACTGAAGTCGCTAAACGTTCTGGCTGGGATTTAAACATGTCCTACCCTGGTTTTGATGCAGCAGTCAATGCTGTCCAAGCTGGACAAGCTGACGCTTTGATGGCAGGAACGACTATCACTGATGCCCGTAAAAAAGTCTTTACCTTCTCAGACCCTTACTACGATACTAAAATTGTCGTTTACACACGCGCTGATCAAAAAGTATCTTCCTATAAAGAATTATCAGGAAAAGTTGTCGGAGTCAAAAATGGTACTGCTGCGCAAGCTTTTCTTGAAAAAAACAAAGACAAGTATAACTTCACAATCAAAACCTTTGATACCAGTGATTTAATGAATAACAGCCTTGACACTGGATCTGTCTTTGCGGCTATGGATGACCAACCAGTCGTTGAATATGCCATTAAACAAGGTAAAAACTATGCCATTAATATCGCAGGTGAATCTATCGGTTCCTTTGGTTTTTCCGTTAAAAAAGGCTCTGAGTATGAGTATCTTGTTAAAGATTTCAATACTGCTCTTGCTGCAATGAAAAAAGACGGTACTTACGATACGATTATGAATAAATGGCTTGGGGCTGATACCTCTAAATTAGCCTCAACAGGAGATAGTTCTGCTAAAGCAACACCTGTTAAATCATCTTATAAAATCGTTGCTGATTCATCATTTGCACCCTTTGAATTTCAAGATGACAGTGGTAACTACGTCGGTATTGATATCGAGCTAATCAAAGCAATCGCTAAACAACAAGATTTCACCATTGAAATTACCAACCCTGGCTTCGATGCAGCCTTAAATGCTGTTCAAGCTGGACAAGCTGACGCTGTTATTGCTGGTATGTCTATCACAGATGCCCGTCGCGAAATCTTTGATTTTTCAGACCCTTACTACACTTCTAACATTTTACTCGCTGTCAAAAAAGGGACAGTCGTTAAAGAATACGCTGATCTCTCAGGAAAAACAGTCGCCGCCAAAAACGGTACAGCTTCTTACAATTTCTTAGAAAAGCATGAAAAAGAGTATGGCTATAAACTAAAAGCCTTCGATGAAGCATCAACCATGTATGATAGCTTGAACTCAGGTTCAGTTGATGCCCTCATGGATGATGAAGCAGTTCTCAAATATGCCATCCAACAAGGACGAGATTTTGACACACCACTAGCTGGGGAAAAATCTGGGGAATACGGATTTGCCGTAAAAACTGGTACAAATCCAGAACTCCTTGCTATGTTTAACAATGGTCTAGCTGTCTTAAAAGAATCTGGTGAATACGATAACATCATCAATAAATACCTTGGTTCAAACAACAGCACTACTGCTGTCGATGAGACAACGATTTCAGGTCTTCTCTCAAACAACTATAGCCAACTCTTATCAGGACTTTGGACAACCCTTAGCTTAACCCTCATTTCCTTTGCTATCGCTACCCTTATTGGTATCCTATTTGGTATGATGAGCGTTGCACCAAGTAGAGTTCTGAGAACCATTGCTAGCATTTTCGTTGATGTGGTCCGCGGTATTCCTCTTATGATTGTGGCTGCTTTCATTTTCTGGGGAATTCCTAATCTTATTCAAAGCTTAACAGGCCAACAATCCCCTATCAATGACTTCTTTGCTGCTACGATTGCCCTTTCGTTAAATGGCGGAGCTTATATTGCCGAAATCGTTCGAGGTGGTATCGAAGCCGTTGATAAAGGTCAAATGGAGGCCAGCCGAAGCCTTGGTATTCCATATAAAACAACCATGCGTAAAGTCATTTTACCTCAAGCTGTCAAATTGATGTTGCCAAACTTCATCAACCAGTTTGTTATCTCACTCAAAGATACTACTATTGTCTCTGCAATCGGGCTTGTTGAACTCTTCCAAACAGGTAAAATTATCATCGCTAGAAACTACCAATCTTTCCGCATGTATGCTATCCTAGCAGTAATGTATTTAGTAATCATTACACTGCTTACCCGCTTGGCAAAACACTTAGAAAAGAGGACTAAATAATGGCTGAATTGAAAATTGATGTACAAGACCTCCACAAATATTATGGAAAAAATGAGGTTCTAAAAGGCATTGATGCCAAATTCTATGAAGGCGATGTGGTTTGCATCATTGGTCCTTCTGGTTCTGGTAAATCAACTTTCTTACGAACACTCAACCTACTTGAAACCATTACATCAGGTAAAGTTGTCGTAGACGGATTCGAACTATCTGACCCTAAAACAAATATCGACCGTGCACGTGAAAATATCGGAATGGTATTCCAACACTTTAACCTCTTTCCGCACATGACTGTTCTAGAAAATATCATTTTCGCTCCTGTCGAATTAGGAAAACAAACCAAGACAGAGGCTGAAAAACTAGGAATGGAACTCTTAGAAAAAGTCGGTTTAGCTGATAAAGCTAACGCCATGCCTACTAGCCTATCTGGTGGTCAAAAACAACGTGTTGCGATTGCTCGTTCCCTCGCTATGAATCCAGATATCATGCTCTTTGATGAACCAACTTCTGCCCTTGACCCAGAAATGGTCGGTGACGTTTTAAACGTTATGAAAGACCTTGCTGAACAAGGAATGACCATGCTCATCGTAACTCATGAAATGGGATTTGCTCGCAAAGTTGCCAACCGTGTCATCTTTACCGACGGTGGTCAGTTCCTCGAAGACGGGACACCAGAAGAAATCTTTGACCATCCAAAACACCCACGCCTTATCGAATTTTTAGATAAAGTCTTAAACGTTTAAAAGAAGTTCATCCCGAACTTCTTTTTTATGTTGTAAAGTCAATTAGTTTTTATTTAGTATTTTTGTTAGCACTTCTCCTAATGTGGTGTGGGGCGCTCAAAAGGTCTGGGAGACCTTTTGAGGTGGGAAATGAAGCTGACGAAGTCAACATCAAAACCTCCTACGGAGTTTCATTGCTAGATTTGAGCTTATCTCTATCGCAGTAGATGATTGGATGTACTTGTCGACTACTCGACAGCGTCCACCCTAATCATCCTTGCGGGGGAACTACTACGAAATTGACTTTCAATTTCTGTAGTTCTCCCAAAAATCCGTTCTTATCAAGCCAATTACCCTCACTTTTTAATTTCTAAGCTCAGGCTGAAACTGTCCACTGGACAGTTTCACTAATAAGAATACCACTATAGCGAAAGAAACATTTTTTCTCGTTACGCTCGTCACCATCTCAACGATATTAGTGGTTCTAAAATTCTAATTTTGATTTTGGATGAGTATTAGGTGGACTCTTGAAAATATAGAAGTGGCCAATTGCAGACTTTCAATCAACCACTGCTGCATTCTGTTATTACTATAAAAAAATAAGGCTGGGAAAATCACACATACTCCCAGCCTCTCTTTGGTTATTTACGCTTCTTCTTCGCTTTTTTGAGTTTGTTGGCTTGGCGTTTCATCATTTGCTTCATGGCAAATTGCCCAACTTTTCCTTTGAGGCCACCACCAAACATTTGGCTCATATCCGGCATGCCTGCGCCACCCAGAGCTGATAAATCAGGCAATCCTGAACCTCCCATCATGCTCTCTAAAGCAGACATGTCCATGCCACTCATATCTGGCATATTTGGCAAGTTCTTAGGAAGATTGTTAGGATTGATGCCCATTTGACGCATCATCTTATCCATATCACCTGACATGACACCTTGCATCATGGACTTAGCTTGGTTGAAATCTTTAATGAACTTATTGACTTCCACAAAGCTATTTCCAGAACCATTGGCAATACGGCGACGGCGACTCGGTGTCAGTAAATCTGGATTTTCACGCTCTGCTGGTGTCATTGACGATACAATGGCACGTTTGCGAGCGATTTCTCTTTCATCCACTTTCAGGTTTGCCAAGGCAGGATTGCCAGCCATCCCAGGTAGCATTTTAAGAAGGTCTTCCATCGGTCCCATGTTTTGGACTTGGTCCAGTTGCTCAATGAAATCATTGAAATCAAAGGTGTTTTCACGCATCTTCTCAGCAAGCTCAGCTGATTTTTGCATGTCGTATTCTTGAGAAGCCTTTTCAATCAGGGTCAACAAATCACCCATGCCCAAAATACGGCTAGCCATACGATCTGGGTGGAAGGTTTCAATGTCGGTAATCTTTTCACCAGTACCTGTAAACTTGATTGGCTTCCCTGTGATTTCACGGATTGAAAGGGCAGCACCACCACGGGTATCACCGTCAATCTTGGTTAAGATAACCCCTGTCACTTCCAATTGCTCATTAAACTCACGCGCAACATTGGCAGCTTCTTGACCAATCATGCTATCAACAACCAAAAGGATTTCATGTGGTTGCGCTAATGCTTTGACATCGCGCAATTCCTGCATGAGTTTTTCATCAATTTGGAGACGACCAGCGGTATCGATGAGAACATAATCATTGTGATTCTCACGCGCTTTTTCTAAACCTTGGCGCACAATTTCAACAGCCGGTGTATCAGTCCCCATATCAAAGACAGGGACACCGATTTGCCCACCCAGAGTTTTAAGTTGATCTATCGCAGCTGGACGATAGATATCCGCTGCAATCATCAACGGACGAGCATTTTCTTCCTTGATAAGCTTGTTTGCCAGTTTACCAGCAAAGGTTGTCTTACCAGCACCTTGAAGACCAACCATCATGATAATGGTTGGAATTTTAGGGGATTTTTCAATTTCTGCCGTTTCAGAACCTAAAATGGCTGTTAATTCTTCATTAACAATCTTGATGATTTGTTGAGACGCATCCAAGGTTTCGATAATCTCATGACCAACAGCACGCTCACGAACACGCTTAATAAACGTCTTAACAACCGGAAGTGCAACGTCCGCCTCAAGGAGTGCCAGACGAATTTCTTTTGTAACGTCTTGAACTTCTTTTTCCGTTAGCTTTCCTTTACGACGTAGATTTTTAAACACGCCTTGCAAGCGTTGTGTTAGACTTTCAAATGCCATCTGTTTTTATTTCTCTCCTTTTTTCTTCTCGCTCTTGCTGGCTACATAAGCTCAACAACCAGCTTAATCTCTATTATCAATACTCATTAAAATAGCGATTTTTTCTTGCAAATAGTCATCGTTTGCATATTTCTCAGTCATCTCATCAAAGATTTCACTACGCACAATATAATCAGAATACATGTGCAGTTTCATTTCATAATCCTCTAGAATTCTCTCTGTACGCTTAATATTGTCATAGACAGCTTGCCGACTGACCCCAAACTCTTCAGCGATTTCTGCCAAGCTGTAATCATCTGCGTAATAGAGTTCAATATAATTCATTTGCTTATCTGTTAAAAGCGCTGCATAAAACTCAAAAAGAGCGTTCATTCGATTGGTTTTTTCAATTTCCATATCCTATATTTTACCATAATATCTAGGATTTTAATAGGGGAAATGGCAGAGCTTTTGAGCTGTACCACCATGAACACTCTAGTTTAGACAAGGTAAACACTGGAATAGCTAACCAGCTATCCTGATTGCAAAGCTCAAGGTACTCACAAATAGCATGGCGCCCAAAAACCACTACATCACCTATAAAAATCACACAATCTAAAATACCTTATTTCCAACCTTGAGCATTAACGCAATACTATCTTCAGTAGTCGTTTCTCCCACAGATACCACCATATATGCGGATATATCGTTACAAATCAATCATAATTTGACTGGTGTCACCTAATTGTTTTCTAGGTAGAACTCAAATCGATCGCCTACATACTGACTTCTCACATATTCAAATGGGCGATTATCTGTGAAATAGGAAACTTGTGTGAGTGCTAAAATAGCATGACCTTTAGCAATCGAAAGATAATCTGCCACGCGCTCACTGGCAATTTTAGCTGAAATCACTTGCTGACTTTTGCCAATTTCATAGCCATTATCCGTTAAGGTTTTAAAAAAATGTTCCGTAATGGCTCGTCGTTCAACATTACGAATCAGTTCCTCAGGAATAGAAGCCACTTCATAGACAACAGGAACATTATCCGCATACCGTACCCGCTCCATTCGAATCACATAGTCCGTTTTCTTCAGCTGCAGACGGTCCATTTCCGTCTGGCTCGCCAGTTTCTTTTGATAAGAAATAACTTTCGTAGAAGGGGTCTTCCCTTGCGCTGTCACAATCTCGGTAAACGATGTGGTACCACGCATTTTTTCCTGAACCCATCTGCTGGCCACATAGGTGCCGCTTCCTACTCTCCGTTCTAAGATACCTTCATCAACCAGTAAAGTAATCGCTTGACGAAGCGTCATTCGGCTAACGGAAAAATCATCTGCCAAGTCACGCTCGCTAGGCAGACGGTCTCCAATCTTCCAAATGCCTTTATCAATCTGCTCCTTCAATGCATCGTGAATACTAATATAGGCTGGCGCCATCGCTTTTCCTCCTAATGATATCGCTTGAGGTAGGTGCGTTCTTCATAGACCTCCTCAATCTCAAACAACTCCAAATCTGTCTCTTTAGCGACAATATAATGCCCCTCGCGCTGATAGTATGGCAACTCCCCATCTTCAGTAACAAATGCTAGTCGCTTCTGATCTGGTAACACCTGAAAAGTGAATGATTGATCCTGTGATTTTGGTGTTCCTACAACCAGCCAGTCACGACAGATGACTTCTGCTCCCCATTTCTGATAAAGGTGGTTCGCTTTTTCATCGCCTCTTGTAAAAATGGCTAGCGCTTCAACCCCTTTTTCTCGAAGAAGAATCTCAGCTCGTTCAAATAATTGATTTGCGATGCCCTGCCCCTGATAATCTGGATGGACAGCTAAATTAGCAAAATAAGCGACTTTGTCACAGGAATAATAGGCATATGCTCTGCTATTTTCCCTAGAATAAATCCCAATATCTAGCAGACCAACAACAGTATCTCCCTCTAAAGCAACGAGTTCAATGCTGTCTTCGTAAAAATCCGTAAAGTTATCCTTAGTACGGCTGATATCATCAAAAAAGTCTGAATATAAGTAAGAAAGGGCTTTACAATAGACCCAACTTTTTTCATATTGGTTCTCAAAAGGTTTAATCGTTATCATAAGATTAGTTTACCATATTTAATAAAAAAAGGACTGCAAAAAACCAGAATTTATGCTAGAATAATAGAAACCGTCTATAACATCTGACGTAAAAAGAAAGGGAATCCATGACTGAAACGTTGACTGATGTTCAAAAAATCATCGTTCTCGATTACGGTAGCCAGTACAATCAACTGATTGCGCGTCGTATCCGTGAATTTGGTGTTTTTTCAGAACTTAAAAGCCATAAAATTACAGCAGATGAGCTTCGTGCCATCAATCCTATCGGAATCGTCCTCTCAGGAGGTCCTAACTCTGTCTACGCTGACAATGCCTTTGGTATTGACAAAGATATTTTTGAGCTTGGGATTCCCATTTTAGGAATCTGTTATGGTATGCAATTGATCACACATACCCTTGGAGGGAAAGTGGTCCCAGCAGGTGAAGCTGGTAACCGTGAGTATGGTCAATCTACACTACGTCTTCGTGCCGAATCTAAGCTATTTGCTGGAACACCTGAAGAACAACTTGTTTTGATGAGTCATGGTGATGCCGTCACTGAGATTCCAGAAGGTTTCCACTTGGTTGGTGACTCTGCTGACTGCCCGTTTGCTGCGATGGAAAACACTGAGAAAAACTTCTACGGTATCCAATTCCACCCAGAAGTTCGTCACTCCGTTTACGGTAATGACATGCTTCGCAATTTTGCGGTAAACATCTGCGGTGCGCGTGGTGACTGGTCAATGGATAACTTCATCGACATGGAAATCGCTAAAATCCGTGAAACAGTTGGAGACAAAAAAGTTCTCCTTGGTCTTTCAGGTGGGGTAGATTCATCAGTCGTTGGTGTCCTTCTGCAACGTGCGATTGGTGATCAGTTAACATGTATCTTCGTTGACCACGGCCTTCTTCGTAAGAATGAAGGCGACCAAGTTATGGAAATGCTTGGTGGCAAATTCGGTCTTAATATTATCCGTGTTGATGCCGCAGAACGCTTCTTGAGTCTTTTAGCAGGTGTTGATGATCCTGAGAAAAAACGTAAAATTATTGGTAATGAGTTTGTTTACGTCTTTGACGATGAAGCAAGTAAACTCACCGATGTTGATTTCTTAGCACAAGGTACCCTTTACACAGATATCATCGAATCAGGTACTGAAACTGCCGAAACCATCAAATCTCACCACAACGTTGGTGGACTTCCTGAAGATATGCAGTTCAAACTCATTGAGCCACTCAACACCTTGTTTAAAGATGAAGTACGCGCACTTGGTACTGCACTTGGCATGCCAGATGAAGTTGTTTGGCGCCAGCCATTCCCAGGACCAGGTCTTGCAATTCGTGTGATGGGTGAAATCACTGAAGAAAAACTTGAAACGGTTCGTGAATCAGATGCTATCCTTCGTGAAGAAATTGCAAAAGCAGGCCTTGACCGCGATGTATGGCAGTACTTCACTGTAAACACTGGTGTCCGTTCTGTTGGGGTTATGGGTGACGGTCGTACCTACGACTACACCATCGCTATCCGTGCCATCACTTCTATCGACGGCATGACAGCTGATTTTGCGCAACTCCCTTGGGACGTTCTTAAGAAAATCTCAACCCGAATCGTAAACGAAGTTGACCACGTTAACCGTATCGTCTATGATATCACAAGTAAACCACCTGCAACTGTTGAGTGGGAGTAAAGATTAGTAATTATCTTTAACTCAATAATAGAGATATAACCCCCTGCATGAATCATGTAGGGGATTGTTTATAAATTTCAGCATTCGTAGATGCGATAAGTTTATTATGTTGATCTGATTAACGGAATTTTCCCCATATACACAAAAAATGGTTCCTACTTCTAATAAGTAAGAACCGTTTTTTATTACCTTATTTCAATCATGTAACTCACCAAGCAACTTGGTTATAATTTTGTTCAAAAGATTTGAGAATCGATTTATCCGCATCATTAAATGCCACTTGTGTTTCAAGCAAACCTTTCACAATTGTACGTTGTGTTGCCTCAGCATCTGTACAAGTTACTAGTGTGATTTCGTTGACACCTTCATGATCTTCTAGGACATAAATAGCCTCTGGTTCAACGATTTCTACACTGTTAATCACATAAGTGTAAATAAATTCTTTGTCAGTCAGATAGATTTTCATACCATTTTGAGCTCTCTCAAGTGGTGAAAACAGCATATCTGAAGCACCGACCATCGAAAAAATATGATGGCTAGCCAGCGTATAATTGCCTTGTCCCATAACCTGACTTTCTTTCATGGTACCTGCACCATAAGATAATTCAGTGTTACCGAGACCTTTAAAAATAGGCAAATTAATTTTTAAATCTGGTATAGCTATACCACCTATTACAGGTAGAAGCTGTGCTTCCATTTGAGATTTTAAAATGGATTCTGTTGAGACAGATTCAACTGCTGAGAAATCAAAACTCGCTTCTTTTTCCTTATTCTTTTTGATGGTCTCCTTTGAAACTTGAGAAACTTGATATTTATTAGAATTCCAAGCAATCAAAGTATTTCGAATGGATTTATTAAATACCAATGCTAAACCAACAATAAACAAAAGAACAATTAGGGTGTTGTGTAAAAACGTTTTAAAGGTTTTCTTTTTATTCCGTCTCATCAGCACCATCCTCATCTGTAGCTCCAGATTTCACTAAAGCAAAGGTCACAATTTTAGCTTGTTCATCCAAACGCATCACTTTAACACCTTGGGTTGAACGTCCTGTCTGAGAGATATTTTCAATGCCTGTGCGGATCATGACGCCAGTATCGGTGATAATCATAATATCCTCATCACCACTAACTGTGACAAGCCCAGCAAGTGGTCCATTTTTCTCAGTAATATTAGCAGTTTTAATCCCTTTACCGCCACGACCTTTAGTTGGATATTCGCTTGCAGCGGTACGTTTACCATAACCTTTTTCAGTGATGACAAGAACTTCCTGATCTTGAGCAATAGCTGACGCACCAACAACGATATCTCCATCGCGTAGGGTAATCCCTTTAACACCTGTTGCAACACGGCTCATGCTTCGCACACTATCCTCACGGAAACGAACAGAGTAACCTGTTTTCGTACCAATGATAATGTCATCTTGTCCATTCGTTAAAATCACATTAATCAATTGATCATCATCTCGTAAGCCCAAGGCTTTCAAACCATTTTGACGAATGTTATTAAACTCAGAAACACTTGTACGTTTGACAATCCCTTGTTGGGTGATGAAGAAGAAATGCTTATCTTTGAAGTCTTCTTTCGTTAAATTAATCACCGTCTGGATAGTTTCCCCTTCATCAAGCTTCAAAAGATTGATAATAGGAAGACCTTTTGCGGTACGACCATATTCTGGGATTTCGTAAGCTTTTAGGCGGTAAACACGTCCCATATTCGTAAAGAACAACAAGTGGTCATGTGTCGAGGTAGATACCAAATCTTTGACAAAGTCATCATCATTAACACCTGTTCCTTGAACACCACGTCCACCACGTTTTTGGGCACGGAATTCATCCTGAGCCAAGCATTTGATGTAACCTTTGTTAGATAAAGTGATGAGAACATCTTCTTCTTCGATAAGATCTTCGTCTTCTAGTGACAATACCTCACCGACCATAAGCTCTGTACGACGATCATCAGCATATTTACGCTTGGTTTCATCCAATTCTTCTTTGATAATTGTCGCAACACGTTCAGGCTTAGCCAAAATATCAGCCAAATCTGCAATTAAAGTCAACAAATCATCATATTCAGATTGAATTTTATCGCGTTCCAATCCTGTCAAACGACGCAGACGCATATCCAAAATCGCCTGACTTTGACGCTCTGACAACTCAAAACGACTCATCAGCTCTGCTTGTGCCTCGGCATCAGTCTGACTACCACGGATAATCGCAATCACTTCATCAAGGTGATCAAGTGCGACTAACAATCCTTCTAAGATATGTGCACGCGCTTCTGCTTTCTCTTTATCAAAACGCGTCCGACGAACAATCACTTCTTTTTGGTGAGCAATATAATTGTCAATAATCTGACGTAGGGAGAGAATTTTTGGCACTCCCTTTTCAATAGCCAACATATTGAAACTAAAGTTTGTCTGCAAACTTGTTAGTTTAAACAGATTATTTAAAATCACATTAGCTGACGCATCACGACGAACTTCAATGACAAAACGAACACCTTCACGACTCGATTCATCACGAACAGCTGTGATTCCTTCAATGCGTTTTTCCTGTGCCAAACGAACAATATGCTCGTGAACCTTTGTTTTATTGACACCATACGGAAACTCTGTGACAACAATGCGTTCACGACCAGTCTTAGTCAATTCAATTTCTGTACGAGAACGTAAAACAATTGATCCTTTACCGGTTTCATAGGCACGATGAATACCTGATTTCCCCATAACAAGAGCCCCTGTTGGGAAGTCTGGACCAGGCATTACTTCCATCAAATCACGTGTTGTGACTTCTGGATTATCCATTACTAATTTAACCGCATCAATGGATTCTCCAAGGTTATGCGGTGGAATGTTGGTTGCCATACCAACAGCGATACCTGTCGCTCCATTAACGAGAAGATTAGGAAATCGTGCCGGTAACACTAGTGGCTCACGTTCAGAACCATCATAGTTATCCTGAAAATCAACCGTGTTCTTATTGATGTCACGGAGCATTTCTAGAGCGATTTTGCTCATGCGCGCTTCCGTATAACGTTGAGCGGCCGCACCATCTCCATCCATAGAACCAAAGTTTCCATGACCATCAACCAACATGTGACGATAACTCCACCACTGAGCCATACGAACCATAGCTTCATAGATAGAACTGTCACCGTGCGGGTGATATTTACCCATAACATCCCCGGTAATACGGGCCGATTTTTTATGAGGTTTATCTGGAGTAACACCAAGTTCGTTCATCCCGTACAAAATACGGCGATGTACCGGTTTTAGACCATCACGAACATCAGGTAGGGCACGTGCCACAATAACGCTCATCGCATAGTCAATAAAACTCGTCTTCATCTCACTCGTTAGATTAACATCTACCAAGTTTTTATCTTGCATGTACATGCCTCTTTTCTTTTCAAAAGTCTTTATTATTATATCATAAATTCCTTGGAAAATCTGTATTGGTATCGCTTTCTGTAAGCAATTTTCATTTTTCTTCTTTCTTCCGTGACAAACAGCAAAGAACATGGTAGAATAGTTAGATGTATGGGAATTCCCCAAAGAAAAAAATAAGGAGACGTTTAGCATGACTTTAACTAAACAACACAAAAAAGTTATCCTTGTCGGTGACGGTGCCGTAGGTTCATCTTACGCTTTTGCTTTGGTAACACAAAACATCGGTCAAGAGCTTGGAATTATTGATATTTTCAAAGAAAAAACTCAAGGTGATGCAGAAGATTTAAGCCACGCATTGGCATTTACTTCACCTAAAAAAATCTATGCAGCTGATTACTCAGACTGCCACGATGCTGACCTTGTTGTCTTGACAGCTGGTGCTCCTCAAAAACCAGGTGAAACTCGTCTTGACCTTGTTGAGAAAAACTTGCGTATCAACAAAGAAGTTGTTACTCAAATCGTTGCATCAGGTTTCAACGGTATCTTCCTTGTAGCCGCTAACCCAGTTGACGTTTTAACTTACTCAACTTGGAAATTCTCAGGATTCCCTAAAGAGCGCGTTATCGGTTCAGGTACTTCTCTTGACTCAGCACGTTTCCGTCAAGCACTTGCTGATAAAATCGGTATCGATGCTCGTTCTGTCCACGCTTACATCATGGGTGAACACGGTGACTCAGAATTTGCCGTTTGGTCACACGCTAACGTTGCCGGTGTAAAACTTTACGACTGGTTGCAAGCTAACCGTGATATCGATGAGCAAGGTCTTGTTGATCTCTTCATCTCTGTTCGTGACGCTGCTTACTCAATCATCAACAAAAAAGGTGCTACTTACTACGGTATCGCAGTAGCTCTTGCTCGTATCACAAAAGCTATCTTTGATGATGAAAATGCAGTGCTTCCATTGTCAGTTTTCCAAGCTGGTCAATACAACGGTGTTGAAGATGTCTTTATCGGTCAACCAGCTATCATTGGTGCACACGGTATCGTTCGTCCAGTAAACATTCCACTTAGCGATGCTGAATTGCAAAAAATGCAAGCTTCTGCTGCTGAGTTGAAAGCTATCATTGACGAAGCATTTTCTAAAGAAGAATTTGCATCAGCTTGCAAAAACTAATCTCTGAAAAAGACTGGAATACTGCTATTCCTAGTCTTTTTTATATGTTTTAATGATTGTTCAAGCACCTACAATTAGAATCTTTTGTATCGTTAGCTTCCAATCACCAGCTGCCTCAAAGTGCTTCTATTACAATATTTCAGACGGTTTAAAGATTTTTCTTATACTAGAGGAAGCAAATATTATGAAATATTAAAGATTTCTATCTCTCGTTGACAAATACCTTCATTCATTGTATTATGTAATCAATATAAATAACTACAGAGGTCTACAATGAAAAAACGTCCAGTTTCTGAAGAGTTTAGTAAAAGATTGTTTTATCTTATGCTAATTCTCATACTTTTCTGTTATTTACTAACATTTTTTGAAAAAACTACCTTAGGACCACTTGTGCATCTTACTCCCCTATTTGTAGGGATTAGTTACGATTGGAAAGCTATTTCAAAAGAAAGTATCAAATATCTTCTAGCTACTGTAATAGTCACCCTCAGTTATCCTTGCATCATGCTGATTATTGGTTTAGGTAAGCCATTGTCTCATTATTACACCATTGTCATCTATTTTTTAATAGCAATCTATATTCTTTACTTAAATGTCAAAAAGAGAGTGGGACAGAAGTCATGATTTCGAAGAAATTGACTTCGTCGTCCCACCTCCGCACAGTTGATTAGGATGGCCGCTAACGATTGCGTAGCAAGGGTTTAGGACCTCCAATCAACCACTGCGTCAATCTGTTATTACCATTAAAAATAGAAGGTTGAGATATTTATGTCCCAACCTCTTTTTATTATTCTAATAAATCCGATAACAATATTTGGATTATTTTTAATTCAAGCACATTCATAAAAGAAACCATCTACAAAGTCTTAACATAGCAAAGATAAGTTCCTCTTTCTTTAAACCCTAAAGCTCTTAACAGCTCGCACTCCTTTTCATCACTAAAAAATAATATTTGTCGAATACCTGACTGACGTGCTTCTTCTATAAGAGTATAAAGTAACTCACGAAGAATGCTTTGAGAATCATCAGCCATTTGTTCAGCAATGACATAGCCATAAATTTCCATTTGACAATCCCCAAATGGTCTTGCCCAAAGGGCACCTTTATCAGGAAACAAATAGATTACCCAATTGTCTAATTCTTCCATCAATCGTTCAGGTGACCACTAAACATTTTCAGAGTTATCCCGTGGAAACAGAGATTGAAAGTGTAACTGATTAGAATGGCTGACACGGATAATATCTGACTTAACAGCACATGGCTCACATCTTATAAACGGTTCTTCTAACAGATTGACGACTTGAGGTGCTTCTGCAATCCACCCCTTATCCTTTAAAACTGATTGATAAGTCGCATTTCTCGCATCAATGCCAAAAAGTATCTGAAAATCTTTAAAATGTGATTCTAAGTGCTCAACCAACTCCGTAAGATGTATGTCAGCATGATAAGATAGATTTAACAGATCAACTTGCAAATACTTGTCATCAGGCAGGTAAAAATACCCAATAATCCCTTCTACTTGTCCTTCAAACTCTGCAATCAATAACCTACTATTCTCATGTTCTAATCGCCTCATCAACAATCTTTCAAAATCATCCTTAGTCTTTGTCCCATCAAAATAGGCTGGGTAACCTGATGTTAATGGATTTAAACCTAGTTGATAAAAGGTGTCACCATATCTTTTAATATCACTAAGAGTAGCTTCTCGTAGCATAATATCTCTCCATTTCTAAGACACATTATAGCATAGGGAAAAATAAGCGTCAAAAAAACCAGCCAATCGGCTGGTTTGCATGCTAATCACAAATTAGTCTTTTGCACCAAGTGCTGCCATTGTGATGTAGTTGTATGGTTTGTTGAAATGTGGCAAGAAGAAAATATCTGTCAATGCCAATTTCTCAATAGTAACACCTTCTTGGATAGCAAGTGAGAACATGTGGATACCCATAGAGATATCTTCACGTGCAGCCATTTGCGCACCAAGGATACGGCGTGAATCTTTATCGTAAACGATTTTAAGTGTTACTGGGAAGTTACCATGCTCAATGAATTCTGGTTTTTGATTGTCAGTGTATTCAGTTACAGCAGCGTTGATACCAAGGCGAGTTGCTTTTTCAAGCGTTAAACCAGTTGAAACAAGGTTAAGACCATAGATTGAAATACCGTTTGAACCTTGTACACCAATACCTTCAAGGTCAGTTCCACAGATGTTGTGAGCTGCTACGATACCTGTACGAACAGCGTTTGAAGCAAGGGCGATATAACTTGTGTCACCAGTAGCATTGTCGTAGATTGTAGCACAGTCACCGATAGCATAAACATCTGGAAGTGATGTTTGTTGGCGTTTGTTTACAAGGAATGCACCATTGCGGAAGCGCTCAATACCTTCACCTGCGAAAGCAGTGTTTGGACGGAAACCAACAGCAAGGATTACCATGTCAACATCGTATTCATTTTTATCAGTAATGATTTTTTCAACTTTACCATCACCAGCAACTTCTTTAACAGTCTCACCGAAGGCAAGTTTAATACCATGCTCTTCCATGTTTTTCGCCATAAGATCAGACAAATCACGATCATAGTAGCCAGCAAGACAAGTATCAACAACATCGATAAGAACAACTTCTTTACCTTTGCGTTGGAATGCCTCAGCAAGCTCAACACCGATATAACCAGCACCTACAACGGCAACACGGTTAATGTCTTTGTTCTCAAGTTTTTGAATAACATCTGCTGAGTTTTGGTACAATTTAACAAATTGAAGATTTTCAAGAGTTGCTTCAAATTCAAGTGAGCCTTCTTTAATTTCAGCACCTTTAATTGGTGGCAAGATTGGTTGTGAACCTGTCGCAAAAAGCAATTTGTCGTAGCTTTCAACATGCTCTTTACCATTTACAAGAGCTGTAACAGTTTTAGCCTCATAATCAATAGCTGAAACTGGTGATTCCATGTAAACAGTTGCACCAAGTGATTCAAGTTCTTCTTTATCTGAGTAGAACAATCCTTCTGGACCAGAAATTTGTTCACCGATCCAAAGAGCCATACCACATCCTAAGAATGAAATATTTGAGTTTTGGTCGAAAACAACAATCTCATTAGCATCACCATAGTTTGTTAACATGGTTTTAATAGCAGCTGTACCAGCATGGTTGGCACCTACAACAACGATTTTAGACATAGTAAAATCCTCTTTCAAAAATATATTATTTTACTACTCTATTTTATCACATATTACAAGCGCTTTCCATATATTTGCTCACTATCACATGGCAAATTGAAAAAAATATTTATACTTAACAAAAATCAAAAATTACTTTTTGTTTCTTTCTTAAAAGTGCGGACGCTCCAAAGGTCTGGGAGACCTTTGGAGGTGGGAAATAAGACGAACAGAGTTCGTCACAGTCGATAAGGTTTGGGGAACCTTTTGAGGTGGGAAATATAACTGACTAAGTCAGTGTCAAAACCTCCTACGGAGTTTCATTGCTAGATTTGAGCCTCTCTATCTCAGTAGATGATTGGCTGTACTTGTCGACTACTCGACAGCGTCCAACCTAATCATCCTTGCGGGGGAACTACTACGAAATTGATTCTCAATTTCTGTAGTTCTCCCAAAAAGTCCGTTCTTATCAAGCCAATTACCCCCGCTCTTTTATTTCTGAGCTTGGGCTAAAACTGTCCACTGGACAGTTTTACTAATAAGAATACCACTATGGCGAAAGAAGCTCTGGAAAATCAATCCATTTATTGGTTCTTGATTTGATTTAAACTGCTAATTTTGATTTTGGATGAGTATTAGTCACTCCCTCCCCTACTAAATGATTTTATGTAAAAAATGAGATTAGTGTTTTACTAACCTCATTTTAGGATTATTTAGTTTTAATATAGTTAACACCATCTGCTTTTGGAGCAACAGCTTTACCAAAGAATGCTGCAAGAGCAATCACTGTAATTAGGTAAGGAGCCATTTGAAGGTAAACGGTTGGAATATTTTGTAATCCAGGCAATTGGCTTCCAATAACCGCCAAACTCTGAGAAAGTCCGAAGAAAAGACTAGCGAGCATAGCACCAAGCGGATTCCATTTACCGAAAATCACAGCTGCAAGGGCGATAAATCCAGAACCAACGATAGTCGTTGCTGAGAAGTTAATGTTCACAGATTGAGCACTTACTGCTCCACCAACTCCTCCAAGGAATCCTGCAATCATTACGCCTGCAAAACGCATTTTGTAGACATTTATCCCAAGTGTATCAGCCGCCTGAGGATGTTCCCCCACCGAACGGAGTCTAAGACCAAAACGAGTCTTATAAAGCACAAACCAAGCAGTGAAAGCTGTTAGAATAGCAACATACCCCATCAAGCTAGTATTCTTGAAGAATAGTTCACCAAGAACAGGAACATTTTCTAGCACTGGGAAAGAGAATTTACCAAATGACTGACGAATTGAGTCTGTTTGACCTTTACCGTAGATAACTTTAACGAGAAAGACTGAGAAGGCTGGTGCTAAAAGATTAAGTACTGTACCAGACACGACGTGGTCTGCTCGGAAAAGAACCGTCGCAGTGGCATGAATCAACTGGAACAAGATTCCAACAAGCCCACCAATTAATACTGCCAAAAGTGGTGTTACGCTGCCGAATTGTTCCGCAAATTCAATGTTAAATACGACACCTGCAAAGGCACCGATAACCATTGTCCCTTCAAGACCAACGTTAACAATACCTGCACGTTCAGAGAATACTCCTCCAAGACTGGTAAAAATCAAAGGTGCTGAATAGATTAACATCTGCGAAATCAATAAAGCTAATAAGTTTAAACTCATCTTTTACTTACCTCCTTTCGCAAAACGTTTAGATCTTAAAACTTGTTCAAAGATAAATTTCACACCGATAAAGAAAATGATTGAAGCCGTTACGACGTTAACCAATTCTGGTGGAATTTGAGCACGAACCATACCTGAAGAACCTACTGATAGTGCCCCGAAAAGGAAGGCTGCAAATGGAATACCTAATGGTGAGTTAGAGGCTAAGAGAGCAACTGACATCCCATTAAAACCGATATCTAGGTTAGCAGATTGGATGTAAACATTTTGGAATGTTCCTAAACCTTGTACGGCACCACCTAGACCTGCAAGAGCACCAGAGATAATCATTGAAAGAACGATTGTACGTTTCGTACTCATACCAGCATAATCTGCTGCTGTCGGATTAAGACCTGCCGCACGGATTTCAAATCCAAGTGTTGTTTTGGCAAACAAGAACCAGATAACTACTACTGCTATAAGGGCAAAGAAGATACCGATATTCATGCGTGAATTATCTGTTAGAGCTCGTAGCCACTCTGTCTGGTAAGAAGCGTTCGCAGAAACATTGATACTTGAGTCCGTATTTTTCATTAATTCATCCGCAAAAACATCACGAATAATGTGGTTAGAAAAATAGAGTAAGATGTAGTTCATCATAATCGTTACGATAACTTCACTTGTCCCAAGGAATGCTCGTAAAAATCCTGGAATCGCACCAGCAAGACCACCAGCAATCATAGCAATCACAACTGTCGCTAGTACTAATAGAGGTCTAGGCATATCAGGATTTGCTAAGGCAAACCAACCTGCAAAAACCCAACCAACAAGTGCTTGACCTGATAGACCAACATTAAAGAACCCTGCTCGGCTTGCAACTGCAAAACCTAAAGCTGTAAAAACAAGCGGAGCTACTGCACGGAAGATTTCCCCAACGCTCTTAACAGAGCCAAAAGCAGTATAGAGAAGCTCTTCATAACCCCAAACTGGGTCATACCCAAAGACTAACATAATCACTGCCCCAAGTAGCAAACCCGAAAGGACTGCCATCAAGGGAATCAGGATACTTTCATATTTTTTTAGCATAATGATTTCCTTTCTTACTTGAGATGATCTCCAGCCATGAGTTTACCAAGCTCTTGCTTAGTTGTCTCAGCTGGCAACACAATACCATGAATACTTCCATCGTGAATAACAGCAATACGGTCCGATACATCAAGAATTTCATCCAATTCGAAACTCACAACGAGTACCGCTTTACCTTTATCACGTTCAGCAATCAAACGTTTCCGGATATATTCAATCGCACCGACATCAAGTCCACGTGTCGGTTGGCTAACAATCAATAAATCTGGGTTGCGATCAATCTCACGAGCGATAACCGCTTTTTGTTGGTTACCACCAGAAAGGGATTTGCCTGGAATAAGTTCTCCTGCTCCACGAACATCGAACTCTTCCATTAGTTGACGCGCTTTTTCATTAATCTTAGAGTAATTTAAGATACCATTTTTAGAAATTGGTTCTTTATAATAAGTTTGTAAAGCAAAGTTTTCTGCAACTGTCATATCCAAAATCATACCATCACGATGACGATCTTCTGGGACATGACCAACGCTAAGCTCAGTAATCTTACGTGGAGGATAATGTGTGATATCCTCTCCTTTAATAGTAATTTTACCTGACTTAACTTTACGAAGTCCTGTAATAGCCTGGATTAATTCACTTTGTCCATTGCCGTCAATACCTGCAATACCTACAATTTCACCTGCTCTAACTTCCAAAGAAAGATTTTTAACAGCTGGAATTCCACGGTTTTCATTGACAACAAGATTTTCAACTGACAAGATAACTTCTTTTGGATTTGGAGCAATTTTTTCAGTTTTAAATGATACTGAACGACCAACCATCCACTCAGCCAAGTCATCGTTTGTAGCACCGGAAACTTCTACTGTTTCAATGGATTTACCTCGACGAATAACAGTGACACGGTCTGCAACTGCACGAATTTCATCTAGTTTATGAGTAATCAAAATGATTGATTTTCCTTCTGAAACCAAGACCTTCATAATTTTTAGAAGCTCTGCAATTTCATCCGGTGTCAAAACAGCTGTCGGTTCGTCAAAAATCAGAAGATCTGCTCCACGATAGAGAGTTTTCAAAATTTCAACACGTTGCTGTGCACCAACTGTAATGTCTGCTACTTTAGCAGTTGGATCAACTTCAAGTCCGTATCTCTTAGAAATTTCTGTAATTTCAGCAACAGCTTTTTTGAGATCAATCATGCCAGTAGCGTTAGTTGTCTCACTACCAAGAATGATATTTTCAGTAACGGTAAAGGCATCTACCAACATGAAGTGCTGGTGCACCATACCGATACCAAGCTGCGCAGCTTTCGATGGTGAGTCAATATTAACAGTTTTTCCGTTAATTAAAATTTCACCACTCGTTGGCTCAAGAAGACCAGCCAACATATTCATAAGGGTTGATTTACCTGCACCATTCTCTCCGAGAAGAGCATGAATTTCACCTTTTTTGACATTTAAATTGATATGGTCATTTGCAACAAATTCACCAAATCGCTTCGTTATGTCTCTCATCTCGATGACATAATCTTGTGTCATAATCATTTCCTTTCAAAACTGTCATTTTTTGTCAGTAAAACCTACCAAAATGTGATAGGCTTTACTGAGAGAAAATCTCCCAGTTCCCTAAAAAGAGCGACCGATGTCAGTCGCCTTTTCGGAAGTGTTTACTATTTCATTATTTTTTAGGCTTTTCTGGAACTTCAACTTTACCATCAAGAATAGCTTGTTTAGCATCAGCAACTGCTTTAGAAGCCTCTTCTGAAAGGTTAGTTTCAGCCAATTCTACACCTTTATCTTTAAGAGAGTAACGAACGATTTCACCACCAGGGAATTTATCTTCTGAGGCTTTAGTTGCAATATCTTTAACTGCAGCACCAACTTGTTTCAATGTAGAAGCTAATACAAAGTTAGATTCTTTACCATCTTTAGACTTATAAGCACCTTCAGCTGATTGGTCACGGTCAACACCGATTACCCAAACTTTATCAGCTTCGTTGCGAATTTCGTTTTCTGCTTTAGCTGCTGCAAACACACCATTACCTGTTCCACCTGATGCGTGGAAGATAATATCTGCACCTGCTGCGTATTGAGCTGCTGCAATTGTTTGACCTTTAGCAGAATCATTGAATGAACCCGCATATTGAACATCAATCTTAATTGATTCATCAACTGATTTAACACCAGCTACAAAACCAGCCTCAAAGCGGTCAATAACTTCACCCTTCATTCCACCTACAAAACCAACTTGTTTTGTTTTTGTTGATTTAGCAGCTGCAACACCTGCAAGGTATGATGCTTCATGGTCAGCAAATCCAACGCTAGCAACGTTATCTTGATCAGCTACAACACTATCAACGATAACATAGTGAGTGTCAGGGTTATTAGGAGCTACTTCAGCGATAGCTGATTCTAGGGCAAAACCGATACCGAATACAACATTGTAACCTCCTGCAACAGCTGAATCAAGATTAGTGATGTAATCTGATTCAGATGCAGATTGGAAGTAATCGTAACCGTTACCTTTTGAAAGACCAGCTGCATTTCCCCACTCTTGAAGACCTTCCCAAGCTGATTGGTTGAATGAACGGTCATCAACACCACCGATATCTGTGACGACAGCAGCTTTTAAGCTTGCTTCAGCTTTATCTGACGAAGCGGCCTCTTTTTTAGCCGTACGGCTTCCACATTCAGCAAGTGACAATGCTGCAACAGTAGCTAGACCAAGTCCAACAAATTTTTTGTTCATCTTCATGAACCCTCCTAAATATTTTTGTGCAACGATGTTGCAAGAATAAGATAACCCGAAGGCTAAATACAGATTAGGTCAAATCTGTAAAAGAGTATGGTAATAACTCCCCGACCGTCGTCTCGACCGTCTGACCGTTTTTAGCAATTAATGTAACTTTTGCTGTTGGTTCAAAGAACTCCACCATGACTTGGCGACAAGCACCACATGGAGAAATTGGTTCAGCTGAAGTGCCGTAAATCGCAATTTCTTCCAATTTTTGGTGCCCATCTGAAACGGCTTTAAAAATTGCCGTACGCTCACCACAGTTTGTCAAACCAAAGCTTGCATTTTCAACATTACATCCCGTATAGATTGAACCATCAGCCGTTCTCAGTGCTGCCCCAATCGGAAATTTTGAGTAAGGGACATAAGCACGACTACTGGCTTCAATAGCTAACTCGACCAGATTAGTAGCCACCATTGACTGTTTCTCCTTGAATAATAGCCACACCTGAAGATGTTCCAAGACGTGTTGCTCCTGCTTCAATAAATGCTTGCGCATCTGCAAGAGAACGTGCCCCACCAGCAGCTTTAACACCGATATCTGGACCAACAGTTTGACGCATAAGCGCAACGTCAGCTACTGTAGCTCCCCCAGTTGAAAATCCAGTTGATGTTTTCACAAAATCAGCACCTGCTTTTACTGAAAGTTCACATGCTACTACTTTTTCTTCTTCTGTTAATAGACATGCTTCAATAATAACTTTAACAAGCTTACCATTTGCAGCTTCGACAACTGCACGGATATCTTCTTCTACTAAAACAAGGTTTCCTGATTTTAGGGCACCGATATTAATCACCATATCGATTTCATCCGCACCATTTGCAATAGCATCCTTTGTCTCAAATGCTTTGACTGCTGGAGTTGTTGCTCCCAGTGGGAAGCCAACTACTGTACAAACCTTAACATCAGAGTCAACAAGAGCTTTTGCTGAGTAACCTACCCAAGTTGGGTTAACACAAACACTCGCAAAATCATATTCTTTTGCTTCTGCAAGCAATTTATCAATTTGACTTTGAGTGCTTTCTGGTTTCAATAGAGTGTGATCAATATATTTATTAATAGACATCAATTTTCCCTCTTTTCTTGCTACTAGCTAATAATTTTTAAAATTTCTTGTGACTCTACACGTTCATTACCTATTTTAACATTTTTTTGGAATTCTGTAAGCATTTTATCACTTAAAATTTCGTTTGTGTAAATGGTAGCGATTTTTTCACCCGTTTTCACAGAATCTCCAACTTTTTTGTCGAACACTATTCCAGTTTCATAATCTAAAGAATCGGTTTTTACGGCACGTCCTGCTCCTAATCGCATGGCAAAGAGTCCAAATTCTAAAGCTGGTAGGGCAGTGATATAGCCATCTGCCTCTGCTTTTACTTCTGTGACAAATGCTGCGCTTGATGGGCGATGTAAATCTACTAAATCACCGCCTTGGGCAATAATCATCTCTTCAAATTTTTGAAGGGCTTTTCCATTAACCAGGGCATCTCGAATATCATCTAATGATTTTTCTTGACCTGCCAATTGAAGCATGATTTGAGCAAGCTCACAAATAAAGTGAGTGACATCTTCACGTCCTTGTCCTTTCATGATTTCAATAGCTTCAAGAACTTCAAGACGGTTACCGATAGCACGACCAACAGGTTGACTCATATTTGTGATGACTGCAACTGTCTTACGACCAACTTCATTTCCTAAAGCGACCATGGTTTCAGATAGTTTTTCTGCATCTTCCAAGGTTTTCATGAAAGCACCATCACCAACAGTAACATCTAATAGTATACTATCTGCACCAGCTGCAATTTTCTTAGACATTACTGAACTTGCAATCAAAGGAATGATATCAACAGTTGCTGTCACGTCTCGAAGGGCGTAAAGAAGTTTATCTGCTTTTACCATATTATCAGATTGCCCAATGACTGATAAGCCGATATCTTGGACTTGTTTGATAAACTCTTCCTGAGTACGTTCGATTTGATACCCTTTTACAGATTCTAATTTATCCAGCGTACCACCTGTATGACCAAGACCACGGCCACTCATTTTAGCTACTGGAACACCAAAGGAAGCTACCAGAGGTGCTAAAATTAAAGTAACTTTATCACCAACTCCCCCTGTAGAGTGTTTATCCGTCTTAATACCTGAGATGGCAGACAAATCAATTTGCTCTCCTGAGGCTACCATACTCATCGTTAAATCACGTGTTTCTCTCATGGTCATCCCACGGAAGTAAACTGCCATTGCAAATGCAGCCATTTGATAATCAGGTACAGAGCCATCTGTATATCCTTCAACCAACCATTTAATTTCTTCGGTTGATAGTTCAAAACCATCTCTTTTTTTCTGGATTAAATCAACTGTTCTCATAGTTTCTTTATAATAGTGAGCAAATAAGACCTAACCAGACCTTTACTCCTTGCATTAAAATGGTATTTTACTGCGTAGAGAGTTTTTCTATCTAGAAGTTCTCCTCACATTACTTTCCTTTCCGTAAATTTATCTACTATAATTCTACTGAGCGTTACTTTTCCTTAACACTCTTTAAAATGTAATAGCCTTTATCTTTTTTGACGATTTCACAATTGCCAAACACCTCTTCCATCTTAGCTTTGGCAGAAGGGGCACCCTGTTTTTTCTGGATAACAATCGTTAAGTCACCACCGTCTTCCAAATGATGGTAGGCGCCTTCCAAAACTTCATGAACAACTGCCTTACCAGCTCGGATTGGGGGATTAGAAATGATATGCTCAAAACGTCCTTCAACCTTCTCATAAAGATTTGATTGAAAAATTGTCGGTGTGACACCATTTTTTTCTGCATTTTGCTTCGCCAAGTCTAAAGCGCGATTGTTAATGTCAACCATCGTTGAAGAAACACCCTGAACCTTGCTTAGTGCAATTCCCAGTGGGCCATAGCCGCACCCAACATCTAAGAGGCGGTCACCTTTCTCAAACGCTAAACAATTAAGAAGGACTTGACTCCCAAAATCAATCATTTTTTTTGAAAAAACACCCGAATCAGTCATGAAAGAAAAGGCTTCACCCAAGAGCGTCACTCGTAACTCATGTAAGTCGTGTGCGCTATCAGGATTTTCTGTGTAATACATATTTGCCATATCTTCTCCATTTTCAATAAATTAATCGGAAATTCTGAGCTATTCCCTCTTAAAGCTCGGAATTTAATTATAACATACCTCGGAAACGGTTGCAATCTCTCGAAGTTGATTTTAATTTTAATAATTTCCGAACGTTTTAGAAGTTATGATAAGAAGATTTCGTTTGAAGTATAAAAGTTATTTGCTTTTTCCATTTAAAAACACCCTATGAGCTCAGATTATTAAGAAAAAGTGCTATAATGGCACTATGACAAATGAATTTATAAATTTTGAAAAAATTTCGCGACTTCGATGGCAAGACCTCCATCAAACCACTACACCACTATTGACAGAGGAAGAATTAGAAAATATCAAATCCCTTAACGATAAAATAAATATACAAGATGTTATCGATATCTACCTTCCTCTGATTAGTCTTATTCAGATTTATAAGCATCACCAAGAAAATTTAGCCTTCTCAAAAGGGATCTTTCTACAAAAAGATGTTGGAAAACGTCCTTTTATCATTGGTGTTTCAGGGTCTGTGGCAGTAGGAAAATCAACGACCAGTCGTCTCCTACAACTCTTGTTAACACGAACTTACAAGCACAGTAAGGTTGAAATGGTCACAACCGATGGCTTTCTTTACCCCAACAAGGTACTGACTGAGCGAAATATTTTAAACAAAAAAGGCTTTCCTGAAAGTTATAATATGGAATTACTCATCAATTTTTTAGATGCCATGAAAAGCGGAGCTGAAGCTTCTATTCCTGTCTATTCTCATGAGATTTATGATATTGTTCCTAATAAACAACAGACCCTTTCAGCACCAGACTTTTTAATTGTTGAAGGTATTAATGTTTTTCAAAACCCACAAAATGAACGCCTTTATATGAGTGATTATTTTGATTTTTCTATCTATATTGATGCTGATAGTAAACACATTGAAAATTGGTATCTGGAGCGTTTCAAGGCTCTGCTTGATTTAGCAAAAATGGATACGACGAACTACTACCACCGCTTTACAGAATGGTCTGCTGACGAAGCGCTAGCTTTCGCCAAAAACATATGGAAAAGTATCAATCTCGTTAATCTTGAGAAATATATCGAGCCGACTCGAAATCGTGCTGAATTGATTTTACACAAGTCTGAAGATCATAAAATTGATGAAATTTACCTGAAAAAGTAATTTAGGCTTGCCAAACGACTGCTTTTTCTATATAATAAGGAGGTTAGTAAAAAGGGAGGTAAGAACATTGGCAAACATTAAATCAGCTATCAAACGCGCTGAGAAAACCGTTAAACAAAACGCTCAAAACTCAGCTCAAAAATCAGCTATGCGTACTGCTATCAAAGCTTTTGAAGCAAACCCATCTGAAGAGCTTCTCCGTGCTGCTTCTTCAAGCATCGATAAAGCCGCTACTAAAGGTTTGATTCACGCAAACAAAGCAAGCCGCGATAAAGCACGTCTTGCTGCTAAACTTGGTTAATTTTAGAACGACCTTAGGGTCGTTTTTTTGTCTCCTTACGAGGTAAGTTTATGAAAATTATCATTATTGGACATAGTGGATCTGGTAAATCAACATTAGCCAAAAAACTGGCTCATCATTATAATATTCCCTGTCTTCATTTAGATACACTCCAATTTTTACCTAACTGGGAAAATCGTGCTCCCGAGGACTTCACAGAAAAATTATTCGATTTTTTATCTCACAATAGCTCTTGGGTCATTGATGGGATTTATTCAAAGTTTCTTTTCGAAGAAAGATTAGCTCAGGCAGATTTGATTATTTATCTTAATCTAAATCGTCGGGCTACTTTCTACCGTATTTTGAAACGCTACTTCAATTATCGTGGGAAAAATCGGTCTGACAGGGCCATCGGCTGTCCAGAAAAACTAAATTGGAATTTTCTGTACTTTGCACTCTTTCATTCTCGTAGACCCAAACGGCTGCGGCTGTTTCATACTATTTGTCAAACCTATCGCGAAAAAGCCATCATGCTCACCAATCAAAGAGCTATTGATCAATTTATTATAGACCTTAAAAGAGCAGAATCCTAGGACCTGCTCTTTTAAAGTCAATTAGTTTTTATTTAGTATTTTTGTTAGCACTTCTCCTAATGTGGTGTGGGGCGTTCAAAAGGTCTGGGAGACCTTTTGAGGTGGGAAATGAAGCTGACGAAGTCAGTGTCAGAACCTCCACTCCTACAGAGTTCCATTCCTTCTTGGCAAGCCTAGGTCTCCTTCGCTCTCTGGTTTCTAAGCTCAGGCTGAAACTGTCCACTGGACAATTTCAGCCCCACACACTAAAACTTATTAGTTTTAGTGTTATCACCACTGCGGAAAGTGCTAGTTGTGGCGACTTCGTCGCTCGTAATGATTGCAGAAACTACCAGCAATAAGATATTATAAAACAACCATATGTTGAAGGGAAATTCTTTGTGACTGAGACAATTTATCTTAATCGAGTTTACTATTTTAAAGCTAAAACACTTTAACCTTTCTTTATAACTTCACTTCAAAAATGCTTCCTTTTGGCGTATTATCTTTTATTGTGATTTGTCCTCCAAGAGAATCTGTAATTTGTTTTGCCAAGGACAAGCCTAAACCAAAACCACCTTTTTGACGTGTTCTTGCCTTGTCAACACGGTAAAATCTATCAAAGACTTTCTTTTTATCCTCATCTTTGATACCAAAACCATCATCCATTGCTGTGATATAAAAATGTTTATCTGTCGTTCGCACTTCAAAATGAATCTTTCCGTCATCACTGGTATATTTCACAGCATTATCAAAAAGAATTGTCATCAATTGTTTCAGTAAAGTTTTATCAGATTTAATACTACGATTAACAAGATTTTGACTTGTAAATTCCTTCTGGGCATCTTCAGCAATCATCTGATAATTGTTAAAAATATCAGAAAAGAAAGTTGGTGAAATCTCTGTTATTTCTAATTGTAGACCATCATCTCTACGTGCAAGGTTAAGGAGATTCGTTGTTAACAGTCGCATATTTCTGACTTCTTCCAAACTGGATGCAATATTCTCACTATTTTCCAAAACCGTCGAGTCAGGTCTTCTAAACAGCGACTCTAAGCGATTTTGTAACACTGCCAAAGGCGTCCGCAATTCATGACTGGCATTTTCAACAAAACTTTTTTGCTTCTCATAACTTTCTACAATCGGCTTACGAGACCAATAGGCTAAATAGACACTCACACCTATAGAGACAAACCAAAAGAGTATCATAACCGTCATAATGATGGTGAAGGAGCGTTTGGTTGACTCTTCAATTTGTTTAATACTGACCAAAAATGTTGCATACTTAACCTGCGGATAACTCGCATTATCAACTGCTACCGTAATAGCATGATAGCTTTCAAGCTGACCATAGGGACTCACTGTATCTCCTTCGATAATTTTTCCGAGATGTTTGACATTTAAGGCAACATTAGAAAAATTGGAAAAAGCATCCGCTGTATTAAAAAGATTACCATTCTCATCATAAAAGAGGGCATCCACGTTCATCATTTTCTCTTTGGGTTTTTCCTTATTGGGAAAAGCTTCGATAATGACTGCTGTATCAGTATTATTAACATAAAAATTACGTGTCATTGCCATATTAACGTATGCATCTACCGAAGCCACTGCATTTGTCAGACTGGTATCAACAGACGAATAAATGCCCATCCGAATGACTTGAAGAATAATAACCGTCATCACAAAGAAAATGCCGGTAAAAACAGATAGAAATCTTAAAAAGGTTTTGGGATTTTCCTTATCTGTTCGCCACAACGTTACGATTTTAACCATTTTTTAAAATATACCCCACACTTCGCAAGGTTTGAAGGTTCTCTCCAAAATCAGACCCTTTTAATTTTTTACGAATTTTAGACACATAAACCTCGACAACAGAAATTGTGGTATCACTGTCAAATCCCCACAGACGATCAAAAATTTGTGTCTTAGGCAGGATAACATTCTGGTTTTGCAAGAAATAAACCAGCAATTCAAATTCTTTACCCAATAATTCCACTTCAGCATCATCAACAGTTGTTCTATTGGTCGTCAAATCGACAGAGACATTTCCATAAACCAGGTTATTATCTGTTAATTTCCCAGAACGCTTCAATAGTGCTTGTATACGCATTTTTAACTCTTCTAGGTAGAATGGCTTTGTGAGGTAATCATCCGCCCCTAATTCAAAGCCATGCCCCTTATCATCAAGACTTTCTTTAGCTGTCATGATAAGAACTGGGGTTGTAATCCCCTTTTCACGTATTTCTTTCAACACCTGAAACCCATTTTTTTCAGGCAACATGAGGTCTAAAAGGATTAAATCATAAATACCTGATTCAGCTTCATAAATACCCTCAGCACCATCAAAAACCTGTATGACATCAGCAAAACCATCATCTAAAAAATCAAACACAGAATTTGATAAACTCAAATCATCTTCAACAAGTAAAATTTTAATCATTACAACCACCTCTTTTATCTCTTGAATTAATTATAACACGCTTAACTGTTCTCATACTCAACTAAATTTAGGATACATTAAGTTTATGATACTTTTCTTAAACAGAGCTAAAAAGAGAGTGGGACAGAAGTCATGATTTCGAAGAAATTGACTTCGTCGTCCCACCTCCGCACAGTTAATTAGGATGGCCGCTAACGATTGCGTAGCAAGGGTTTAGGACCTCCAATCAACCACTGCGTCAATCTGTTATTACCATTAAAAATAGAAGGTTGAGATATTTATGTCCCAACCTCTTTTCATCTTTTTTTATTTTTTCAACAAGGCAGCTGATACAGCGGCTTTATTATTTTTCACAAGTTCAGCTCGTGCTGCAATTTCTTTAATTCCCATTGCAATGTTACGGCTTAATGCCATGTCAGACAAGAGTGGTTCAAAGAAGGCTTTATATTCAGCTAAGCGCTCTTCTGTTTTAAAGATTGCTGATGGAATAATGACAAACTTATCAAAGCTCATATCACCACCGAGTGCTCCTTTAATCCATTCCCAATCTTGGCGCGCCCATGTCCAAACGGTTTCTTGAGCAAATGATTTACGCAAGAAGGTCGCATACCAGATAGACAAGTCTTGTGGCTTGACAATATCTTTATTTTCAAAGGCAGCAACTACTGTTTCCAACACAGAGGTCTGCTTAGTTTCTGCTAAAGCTGCAATTAATTGACGTTGGAAGACACCATCAGTTGTCGTTGCGTAAGTATCCAATAACAAGTCTGTCAATTCTTTGGTCTCATCATGTTTCACTTGATTAATCAAGACATCTGAACGTACTGCTGCTGGAAGAGAAGCAATGTTGTCTTTATGCGCTTCAAAGAGTTCCTTAGCCTTTTCAACAGCATCTTCATAACCTGCGTAAAGCATGTAAGCTACTGCAAATTCACGAGTAAGTTCGTCTTCATCTGACTCACCCTCTTTTTTCTCAAACCCAAGACGAGCGTAGTTTTTCGCAAAGATATCAGAAATAATAGCTTGGAAGACTTTCTCCTCTTCACTACCTTCATCAATGAATTGCTTCAATCCACCAAGAACTTGTGAAAGTGCTCCTAGGACTGCTGAATCAGTTTCTTCTGTCATTCCAGAGACAAGTGACACTAATTCACTGTAAGAGATCACTCCACTTTCTGCTAAAAGGCGGCGCTCTTGCAAGACTTGAAGTTTAGAAATTTTATCTAAATTAGCCCATCCGCTCAAAAGGTTGTCTAACAATTCACCTTGATAAGCCGTCAAATAGTGTGACGTGTTTCCTGTGTTTAACTGTAGAGGCTCTTTATTAGCAGCTAATTGGCTGAAATTTGGAATGACAAGTTTTTCTTCTGTCAACGTATCTGGTAATTCGCTCCAGTTACTGTTGAGTGGAACAGGCCAAAGACGATTCTTAGGCTCATTTTCTCCAATAAAGAATTGTTCTTGAGACAGTACCAATTGGTCATCTTCCACTTTTGCAGTTACCAATGGGTATCCTGGTTGCTCTAACCAAGCATCCATAAATCCTGCCACATCACGACCTGATGCTTCAGACAAGGCATTCCATAGGTCACGTCCAATAGTATTACCATATTGGTGACGCTCAAAGTAAATTTTAAGCCCTGCACGGAAATCGTCGTCACCTAACCAACGGCGTAGCATGTGCATGAGGCGGCTACCTTTGGCATAAACGATAGCTGGGTCAAATAAGGTATTAATCTCATCTGGATGATTCACGGCAACGTGTACTGATTGCACACCATCTGTTGCATCACGTTTAAGAGCAGCTTGAACACCTGATGTCTGGAAGTCTTCAAAGATATTCCATGTTGGCTCAATGGCATCAATAGCCACATACTCCATCATATTGGCAAATGACTCATTTAACCAAAGGTCGTCCCACCACTTCATTGTCACAAGGTTACCAAACCATTGGTGAGCCACTTCGTGGGCGATAACAAGTGCAACCTGTTGACGACTTGAAACAGTTGAATTTTCATCAACAAGAAGGTACACTTCGCGGTAAGTAACAAGTCCCCAGTTTTCCATCGCACCAGCTGAGAAATCTGGCAAACCAACGTGAAGACATTGTGGAATTGGGTATTTGACACCAAAGTAATCTTCGTAAAACTCAATCACACGTACGGCAATGTCAAGTGAAAAGTCAAGTTCAGTTGGTTTATGAGCAATTGTTGCATACGAACCAACGAGTGTCCCATTTTTAGTATAGGTCGTTTTTCCATGCAACTCACCGAATGCAAAGGCTAAAAGGTACGATGACATACGTGGTGTTGTCGCAAAGGTCCAAATACCAGTTTCTTGGCGACGTTCAACATTGATTTCAGGCATGTTTGACAAGGCAATGTCACCCTCTACCTGATCAAATTTCAATGAAAAATCAAATGTTGCTTTCGCTTCTGGTTCATCAATACATGGAAAGGCTTGACGAGCAAAGTGACTTTCAAATTGCGTTGAAATAATCTCTTTTTTAACCCCATCAACTGTGTAATAAGATGGGTAAATCCCAGACATATTATCTGTGATTTTTCCTGAGAATTCCACGACAAGTGTCAAACTACCTGTTTCTGGCAATTCAATGTGCACAGCTTCATTCTCGTCATCCATGTGGAAGGCTAATTTTTCATTATCAAGTAAAACAGAGGTAATAGTCAAATCTTTTTGATGCAATGACATTTGATTATCCAATGCTTCACCACTGATAGCAACGTTACCATTAAAGGTTTTAGTTGAGCGATCAATATCCAAGAAAAGATTATAATTTTCTGGGATAAATTTAGTTATCAGATGTTCTACTGACATAAGGGTTCTCCTAAATCTAAATAAAAATGAGAGTGGGACAGGAATCAACTTTTACGGAATTTGATTTCGTCGTCCCACCTCAACACAGTTGATTAGGATGGCCGCTAACGCTTGCTATGCAAGGGTTTAGGACTTCCAATCAACCACTGCGTCAATCTGTTATTACTATTAACAAGAGAAGGTTGAGACATTTTTGTCCCAACCCCATTTTATCATATTTTTTACAATTCAACAATTTTTCCTGTTTTGAGGTAAACAACCCATTCACAGATATTTTTAGCATAGTCTCCGATACGTTCTAAGTACATTAAAACTTGGAAATATTCTTTACCTGCAAATACCGTGTCTGGATTTTCACGAATACGTTCAACGGCAAGGTTTTGAATTTCTTTGAACATGTTGTCAATCAATTCATCTGATGCAGCGATTTCATAAGCTTTTTCATCATCACCTGACATATAAACTTCAAGAGCTTCTTCAACCATTCGCTTAACAGCTTTCCCCATTTTGCGGATTTCTTCTTCCACTTCGGCAATGCGTTCTTCACCTTTGGTACGAATCGTCGCTTTGGCAATAGCTGACGCATGGTCACCCATACGCTCCACATCACTTGAAGCCTTCAAAACGGTGATAACAGTACGTAAATCATGTGCTACCGGTTGCTGAAGTGCGATGATTTCAAGCGATTTTTTTTCTAAGCGGGTTTCATAAGCATTGACAACGTCGTCACTTTCGATAACTTCTTTTGCCATTTCACGATCATGCGTCACAAAAGAACGAACAGCGTTGTTAATTTGCGCTAGAACCTCAGTTCCCATTGCGTAAAACTGATTGTGAAGTTTTGATAATTCTTCTTCAAATTGTGCACGTAACATGTATTTTTTCCTTTCGTAAGTCGTAAGAGATTACCCAAATTTACCAGAAATGTAGTCTTCGGTTTCTTTATGTTTAGGACTAAGGAACATTTCCTTGGTCTTGTCATATTCAACTAGGTTACCATCCAAGAAGAAGCCTGTGCGGTCTGAAATCCGAGAAGCTTGTTGCATTGAACGTGTCACAAGGAGCAACGTGTAGTCTTTTTTCAACTCGTAAAGAGTATCTTCAATCTTTCCAGCTGAAATCGGGTCAAGAGCCGATGTTGGTTCATCCATAAGCAAGATTTTAGGACTATTTGCCAAAACACGGGCAATACAAACACGCTGTTGTTGACCTCCTGAGAGCCCCAGAGCAGAATCATGAAGCCTGTCTTTGACCTCATCCCAAATTGAAGCCCCGATTAAGGATTTTTCAACTGCTTCATCTAAAACAGCCTTGTCTTTGATCCCCTTTAAACGAAGTCCATAAACGACATTTTCATAGATAGACATCGGAAATGGGTTAGGTTGTTGGAAAACCATCCCAATCTCTTTACGAAGTTCTACTGCATCCGTGCGTGGGCTATAAATATTATGTCCGTTATAGATAATAGAGCCTGTCAATGTCCATTCTGGATTGAGGTCTCCCATTCGGTTAATGGCACGAAGCAAGGTTGATTTTCCTGAACCTGATGGGCCAATCAATGCTGTAATCTCGTTAGGATAAAATTCCATACTCACACTATTGAGCGCTTTTTTCTGGCTGTAATAAACAGAAAGATCTTTTACTTCTAAAATAGGTTCTGTCATGATTCCTCCTAACCAAAGTGTCCAGTAACGTAGTCATTCGTTGACTTGAGCGTTGCATTTTGGAAGATATTTTTAGTTTTATCGTACTCAATCAAATCCCCTAAATAAAAGAACGCTGTGTAGTCACTCGCACGAGCAGCCTGTTGCATATTATGGGTAACAATAATAATTGAATAATTCTCTTTAAGGTCAAACATGGTTTCTTCCAGTTGCATCGTCGCAATTGGGTCAAGGTTTGACGCTGGTTCATCCATTAATAAAATATCTGGTTTTACAGCAATCGCACGAGCGATACAAAGTTTTTGTTGCTGACCACCTGAAAGGGTAAAGGCAGACTTGTGCAGGCTATCTTTAACCTGATCCCAAAGCGCTGCTTGTTTCAAAGAGGTTTCAACGATTTCATCAAGAACCTTCTTATCTCGAACACCTGCACGTTCATGTGCAAAGGTAATATTTTTATAGATAGATTTTGCAAATGGATTTGGTCGTTGGAACACCATCCCAATGTGCTTACGCATTTCGTAGACATTGATTTCAGGGGCATTCACATCGATTCCTTGGTACATGATTTCACCAGTTACTTTAGCAATATCAATAGTGTCATTCATGCGGTTAAGGCTACGAAGAAAGGTTGATTTACCACAGCCTGATGGACCAATAAGTGCTGTGATTTTATTTTTTTCGAACTGCATATCAATTCCCTTGATAGCTTCCTTTTGACCATAATAAACGTGGAGGTCTTTGGTTGAAAGGATTGTCTTTTCTTCTGGGAAGGTAATGATATGACGCTCATTCCAGTTATATTCTGACATGTGGTCTCCTTATTCATAAGATACCAAGCCTGTGATGTCTGCCGGGATAGATTCTAAATTCAGCACACATCTGGCAGGTTAAGTTTATTCAGCAGAAGTCAATTTCGCATGAAGGAATTTGCCAAGGCGACGAGCAACAAAGTTGAAAATCAAGATAAAAATCAAGAGCACTGCTGCTGATCCCGCTGACACAAGGGTTCCATCTGGAATTGTCCCTTCACTATTGACCTTCCAAATATGAACGGCCAACGTTTCTGCTTGACGGAATGGTGAGATTGGACTTGAAACGCTGAGTGGGTTCCAGTTACTCCAATCCATCGCTGGTGCAGACTGTCCTGCTGTATAAATAAGCGCTGCTGCTTCACCAAAAATACGACCCGAAGCAAGTACAATACCAGTGACAATTCCTGGAAGTGCTTCTGGAATAACCACATGGAAAACTGTTTCCCAACGTGAAATTCCCAGCGCTAAACCAGCTTCACGCTGGGTATGGTGTACCGTGCGCAAGCTATCTTCAACGGTACGTGTCATCTGAGGAAGGTTAAATACAGTCAGAGCTAGGGCACCTGAAATGATTGAAAAGCCGTACTCGAACTGAACAACGAAAATCAGATAACCAAAAAGACCTACGACCACTGATGGGAGAGATGACAAAATCTCGATACAGGTACGAATAAAGTTTGTCAACGGTCCTTTTTTAGCATATTCAGCCAAGTAAATACCAGCTCCCATTGATAGAGGTACTGAGATAATTAGGGTAATAATCAGCAAGAAGAAGGAATTGTAAAGCTGAATACCAATACCACCACCAGCCTTGTAAGACGATGATTTCCCAGTCAAGAAATCCCAGCTAATATGTGGAATTCCGCGGAGCAAGATGTAAAGAATAAGCGACGCTAGAATGGTGACAATGATACCTGCAATGGTATAAAGAACACCTGTCGCTAATTTATCCATTTTTTTAGCGTGCATAATTTCTCTTTCTCTCTCTCGTAATAAATTTAACTAACATGTTGAAGGCAAGGCTCATAAGGAGCAAGACAAGGGCAAGTGACCATAGTACATTATTTTGAACCGTTCCCATAACGGTATTACCAATTCCCATTGTCAAAACAGAGGTCAGGGTTGCCGCAGGTGTTGTCAAAGATGTCGGCATCACTGCTGAGTTACCTACGACCATCTGGATGGCCAGAGCTTCACCAAAAGCACGTGCCATACCAAAGATGACTGCTGTGAAAATCCCTGGACGAGCTGCATTTAAAGTCACACGCCAAGTCGTTTGCCAACGTGTCGCTCCCATCGCAAGACTGGCCTCACGGTAATGACGAGGCACCGCACGCAGGGTATCTGTTGTCATGAAGGTAACCGTCGGCAAAATCATAACGAAAAGGACAAATACCCCTGATAAGATACCAAAACCAGTACCACCAAAAATCGAACGAACGAATGGCACGACCACTTGCAAACCGATAAATCCGTAAACAACTGACGGAATACCTACTAAAAGCTCAACCGCTGGTTGAAGAATTTTAGCACCATACTTAGGTGAGATTTCTGTCATAAACACTGCTGCACCAATTGCAAATGGCGTCGCAATCAAGGCAGATAAAATCGTAACAATAAATGAGCCTGCAATCATTGGAAGAGCTCCAAATTCTTTTTGACTTGGATTCCATTTTCCATCAAACAAGAAGGTAAAGATATTCACACCATCTGAGAAGAAGGTCGACAAGCCTTTTTGAGCCACAAAAATCAAAATCATTGCAACGATGAAAACAATTAAGGCGAGACACATAAAAGTGATGGTTTTACCAAATTTTTCCAATCTTGAATTTTTTGAAGGTGACATCAGTTTTTTAGCTAATTCTTCATTTTTCATCTTAGTCCTCCTTCTCCGTTACCACACCATCAGCTGACTTAGTAACTTTCATGTCATTGATTGAAATATATCCCATACTTTCTACAATGCCTTCTTGTACTTCGTCTGAAACCATGTAATCTAAAAATTCTTTTGTCAGCTTTTCTGACTTACCTTTAGTGTACATGTGCTCATAAGCCCAAATTGGCCAATCATTAGTTGCGACATTTTCTGGTGTCGGAGCAAAGCCATTCAATTTCATGGTACTGATCGAATCATCCACGTAGGCAAAAGCTAGGTAAGAAATAGCACCTGGCGTCTGTGCGACGATAGATTTAACCATACCATTTGAATCTTGTTCCTGACTCTGTTTAGCATTTTTGCCATCCATAATGACGCTGTCAAATGTTGCACGAGAACCTGAAGAAGCCGCACGATTGATAATGGTAATATCAAGGTCTGAACCCCCGACCTCTTTCCAATTAGATATTTCACCAGTAAAAATTTGACGTAGCTGCTCTGTCGTCAAGTTATCTACTGTCACTTTTTCATTGACAATCACTGCAAGACCCGCTACTGCTACTTGATGGTCAACAAGCGCTGAAGCATCAATACCATCTTTTTCCTCAGCAAATACGTCTGAGTTACCAATATCAACTGCTCCTAATTGCACTTGAGAAAGTCCAGTACCTGAACCACCACCTTGGACATTGACTGATTTTCCAATATGGGTAGAACCAAATTCATCGGCCGCTGCTTCAACCAATGGCTGTAAAGCCGTAGAACCTACCGCAGTAATAGACTCACCTCGATCAATCCAACTAGAGCAAGCTGAGAGAGTTGCACTTGACAAACCGACTAGGGCTAGTAGTTGCCACTTAGATTTTTTCTTAATTGTCATTGTTTTTCCTTTTCATTTTTTTCTGAAAACAATTGTGGTGCTTTACACCAATTACATCATAACATATAGAAACTCTTGCTATCTAGAATATTTTTATAAATTGTATTCCATAACACTTAGGTGTTAAAACGCAAGCCTTTGGGGAAATAATTTTTGAGCGTATTCCCAACAACCTTAGCAAATCCCATGCCGTTGCCCTCTACAACCACTTGGTACCAACCATTTTTATACTGTTCTGGTAACTGAATGATATTTCCTGCGACATAAAGTTCAAACTGTTCTATATCAATTTTTACAAACTGTTCTACATCATCAGGCGATAAGGCAAGTCCTAAAGCAAAAGACGGTTCAAAACGTTTCTTTTTAAAGGTTCCAAGATGTAGACCGTTACGTGCAATTTTCAACTTTTTCAAATCAGGTAAGCCATCCGGTAACAGGTAAAGCTGATCACCAAAGGTCTGCAATAAACCTGATAAAGAAATCGTAAGGTGCTCTCTAGTAAACTCTTGCCAAAGCGACAACTGCTCACGGCTGAGATTGGTTTTGGACGTTTTCATTTTTTGAGTGACTGGCTGGCGCTGATCTTTCAAATGAGCGACAAATTGCCCTTCACCTTTAAAATGATGAGGATACATCCGCCCAACCTCTGGAATGCCAATCCCTTCAACCATACCATTGATTTTAGGAACATCTATCAAATCAAGTTCATATGAATCAAGGAGCCATTTAACCACCTCTTCATTCTCCTCAGGAGCCCAAGTACAGGTTGAGTAGACTAAGCGCCCGCCTGGGGCAAGCATTTTCATGGCATCTTTTAAAATGGATTTTTGCAGCTCTGCACATTCTGCGGGATAGGCTTCGTGCCAATACTGTGTCGCTTCATGGTCTTTACGAAACATTCCCTCACCTGAGCAAGGTCCATCAAAAACTATAAGATCAAAATAGTTCGAGAAGACTTTTGATAGTCTTTCAGCACTCTCATTAGTGACGACCACATTTCTAGCACCAAAACGTTCAATATTTTCTACAAGAATCTTGCTACGTTTCGTCGAAATTTCATTGGAGACGAGGACACCTGTATTTTGTAAATAGCTGAGCAGGTGTGTTGATTTTCCTCCCGGTGCAGCTGCAAGGTCCAAGACTTTCATTCCCTTTTTAGGCGCAGCAATTTGCCCAACAATCTGAGCAGCAGGCTCTTGAGAATAGACTAATCCTGTGACATGCTCTGCACTTTTTCCAGAAACTTTTCCATAAAATCCCCACGGGGTATTAGGAATAGGATCACTAAAGGACTTCTGCTCCTTCTTGAGAGGATTTATGCGATAAGCTGATTGCGATTCTTCATCAAAGGTTTTGAGAAAATCATCAGCCTCTTCTCCCAAAATAGAACGATATTTTTCGATAAATGGTTTAGGTAAATACATGTCTATATTATACTAAAATCACTGTTTTTAAGCAAAAAACAGAACTGAGCTATGCCCAATTCTGTTCATTTTTATTTAGTAAGTGTAAGACATCTGCCTTATACTGTCTTGGAAGAAAAACAACTTTCTCACGGCTGATAAAATCAACCGTCTGACCATCTAAGGTCAGCAGTTCATATCCCAATGATTGGCCTAAAATACTAGCTGCGGCATAATCCCAAGGATAAACATTTGAAAAATATGCCCAAAGCTGATTATTGAGAACCTTAGCCATGCTCAGACCAGCACAGCCATAATTTCTAATCCCTAAAGCATTCTGTAAAACCGCTAGAATATTATGATCATTTTGCACAATCATGCCTGTATTACACGCTACAAGAGATTGATTTAGTGGGCGACCGTCAAAAACAGGAAGTTCTCTGCCATTACAAGTTACTGGAAAAATGCCACCACCAGCGTAGAGTTTATCTGCCATCACATCATAAATCAATCCAAATTGACCAACACCCTGCTCAAAATAAGCTAACATAATGGCAAAATCGGATTTTTGTGTGACAAAATTAAGCGTACCATCTATCGGGTCAATCACCCAGACATTACCATCAGAAATCGCTTGCTGATTATCTGATTCCTCAGCCAAAAAATGATCCTTGGGGTAGGAAACCGTAATCTTCTGCATTAAAAAGGTTTGAATAGCAACATCCACCGACGTTACAATGTCATCATTTGTCGATTTAACGGTGATATCAAAGATGTCTTCCATTTGTTGAAGAAGTAATTTGCCTGCTTCTTTGATTACATTTTGAGCAAAGGTAAATTTACTTTCCAAGCGAAATCACACCCTTCCCCTTATTTTTTGCTGCTTGCACAGCACGGTAAGTCGAGTAACCACTGGTTGCCTCAAATTCACGGTCAATCTGCTTTTCTTGAGCCTTACTTTTCACAATGCTTTTAAAAATAGCATAGCTACTTAACAATTTTTCGGCGTCTATTTTAGACTCGTAGGCAAGCTCTACGGCGTTCAAAAAAGAAAGCACTGAAGTAATCTCATCAGTGCTCCAAGTCAAATCAAGTGGATAAGAATAACTCTTATGCATGTCTTCCCTCAATCTCTGCTCGAATAGTGGCTTGTCGCAAGCCCTGTTTACGATAATCGCGTGGTAAAAAGGCACGGATTTCATCTTCATTAAAACCAATCTGCATCCGTTTGCTATCCATAATAATCGGACGACGAAGAAGGCTAGGATTTTCAGCAATCAACTTAATCAACTCCGAAATAGACAATTCGTCCACATCAATATTAAGCTTCTGAAAAACCTTAGAGCGTGTTGAAATAATATCCTCAGTCCCATTTTCAGTGTAAGATAAAATATCTAACAATTCCTCGCGTGAAAGCGGACTTGTTATAATGTTATGTTCGCGAAACTCTACATCGTGCTTTAATAACCATGCCCTCGCTTTACGACAACTGGTACAGCTAGGCGATAAATATAGCGTAATCATGTCAACACCGCCTCTATCCTTAACTATTTACACTTTATTATACAAAAAAGTAAATCATATTTCTAGACTTTTTTCATAATTAAGCCCATTTTTTTGAAAATTGTTCATCTTTTTCCAATTGTGTAATCAAATCATCAATGCCAGAGAATTTGACCATGTCCCGAATTTTATGCAACCAGAAAATCTCAACTTCTTCACCGTATATTTCCCCAGTAAAGTCAAAAAGATGCGCTTCCAGTCGTAACTCTGTTCCACCAAACGTGACGTTCTGACCAATCGAAGTCATTGCGCGATAGATTTTTCCTTTGACACGAACGTCTGTGACATAAACCCCATCTGAGGGTAAATGTGTCCGATCAATCGGAGCTAGATTGGCTGTTGGGTATCCGATGGTACGACCACGCGCATCACCATGGACCACAATGCCTCGTGTCGTGAACGTATATCCCAGCAATTGATTGGTTAACCCGATATCGCCTTTCGTTACCGCTTCACGGATACGTGTTGAGGAAATCTTTTCACCATCTAGTTGGACTTCTTCTACGGTGTGCACAGTAGCATTAGTATTACGAGCTAGATAGTCGCTGTTTGTTTTATTGTGACCAAATTGGTAATCAAAGCCGACAACAATGTCCTGAGCCTGTAATTTTTCGACGTAATGCTTGATAAAATTGTCTGAACTGGTTTTCGCAAAATCACTGGTAAAGTTGGTCAAATAGAGGTAATCGACACCATACTCTTCAAATTTTGCGTAGCGCTTTTCAGGATAAGTCAGGTGCAACAGCAATTCTGGACTAAAACGAGCAAAGGTCAGCTTTGGAGACTCATGAAACGTCAACACTGAAATCGGCAAGTTTTTTTGCTCTGCTATTTCTCGTGCCTTATCAAAAAGAGCCTTGTGTCCCAGATGCAGACCATCAAAATAGCCTAAAACCAAGACTGTCGGTTGTGTAGTTAACAAATCGTGATGATTTTTTATCGTTATGATGTTCATGTTCGTTAAATCAATACTTTTCTAGGTTTATATAAGTCGTCACGCGCTTCTAAAATGGCAATCACTTTGCCCTCATGAAAACCTGCTATTAATTCTGCAGAAGTTTCCAGCTTGACACGACGACCATAGGAAATTTCAGTGACGTCCGCTGAAGTCAGTTCAACGTGCGGCAAGTCAGCAACACCGTACTCAATCGGCAGCAAAAAGCTCCAATCATCGTCATTGACCTTTTCTTTGATTTCTTCCAGAGTCAAAGCAGAGCTTAATTCCAATCCTGCCGAAGCTGTCCTTTGAAGAGCAGACATATGACTGGCATAGCCAAGCGCTGCGCCTAAATCAACAGATAAGGTTCGAACATACGTTCCCTTGCTGCAAGCCACTCGAAAGGTAAATACCGCTCTGCCATTTTCCAAAGAAATCGGTGAGGTACGTGCAAATTCCGTAATGGTCACTTGACGTGATGGGCGTTCAACCTCTTCACCAGCACGCGCATATTCGTAAAGTTTGCGTCCATTGACTTTGACCGCAGAATACATGGGTGGGGTTTGAGTGATTTTGCCAACAAAAGCAGACATGGCGAGATCAACAGCTTCCTCAGATAAATCTGATACCGGTGTTGTCTCAACAATCTCACCAGAAGCATCTTCTGTTGTGGTTGAAAAACCAAGCGTTATCTCACCCTCGTAGACTTTTCCAGCCTCAGTCATGTACTCAATAACACGCGTCGCTTTTCCAACGGCAATAGGTAAAACACCCGTCACATCTGGATCAAGAGTCCCCCCGTGACCAATCTTTTTTTCTTTTAAGAGTTTGCGAAGCTTGAAAACAGCATCATGGCTAGTCATTCCCGCTTCTTTTTTCAAATTAATAATTCCTGAAATCATAACATTTATTATAACAAAAAATCTCACCAATTGGCGAGATTTTACTATGTTTAAAAACGATAAAGCTTTTTAGAAATCCACAATTATTATCCTAACAGCATATGATGAAGAATAAGACCTATTTAATAGCACGCATAATATCTCCATCTAATTCAAAGAAATCCTGAATTTCTTGGATATATTCCAGAACGCCTTGAAAGTCACCAGATTCATCACATACAGCTACATAAGTCATGTGAACAAACTTACCCAGTTTTTCTGATTTGAACCACATGGCTACCTTGTCTTTTTGACCTGTTCGTAACAGTTGAAAAATCATTTAAACTTTATCAAGGACTTTGGGTGGATGGCAGAGCTCAACAGGAAGGCTAATCAATTTAGAACCAACTTTCAAACTGGTCACTTTTCCAACAGTATTTAACATGGTTGGGCTGCTAGTGGTTTAAAACCAAATTCAATCAAAATATTTTATGGCGTTTAATGACTTCTGCAATGGGTATCGTTAACTCAAGCGTATTTATCGTAACACCTTGTCTAAATAGTAGTCAAAAAGGAACCTAAGCTCCTAAAACATTATTTCGTCTGTTCAAAACGTAAATGCACGATAATGCTATCCCCGTAGCCATTGCGCTCCAAATCACGCTGCAGGCGGTAAGAAATGTAATGCTCTGCAATATTGATATAACCAGCATCCATGAGACGATTTTCAACACAAGACTGAATCATGCTAATCGTTGGTCGTTCAACATGGGCTTCTTCAAGGTCAATCGTCACCTTTTTAGTCACTTGGGCAAGGTTTTGACGCCACGTATCATCAATCACATAAACTGTTTGTGCTGCCTTGATAATCGCTTGATAAATTTTTTCAGGATCAAAGTTAGCGACTTGACCATCACGTTTGATAATCTGCATAAGAACACCTCTTTTCATTCGTTTTCATCTTTACTTACATTATGCAAGTGTTTTCATGATTTGTCAAGCTTTTCTTTGTTAAACTGAGCGTTTTAGATGAAAACTTCGAGGAAATGAGGGGGATTTCTTACTTTCAGTAGCGTATTGGAAGATAAAGCCCTGCTTTTCATAAAAAGACAAGCCAATCCGATTGCCCTCCATGGCAGAGGTAATCCATTGTTTCTCAATACCATAGGTTTCCTTTTGATAGGCTGTGAAAGCATCGACTAGCTGACTACCAATACCTTGTCGTTTCAACTCAGGGTCAACATAAAGAACATAGATGTGTCCTTCGTTATGCTCATCAATACCACCACCGATACAACCCAGAACCTTGTCGTCTTCTACAACAACCCAATAACCGTGATAATAAGGACTATCGTCCAAAACATCCTTAGTAACACGCGCTTCGTTATAATAGTCTTCAATCACTTGGTTGATATAGGATTGTGGCACCAAATCTTTATAGGTCTCTCGCCAACCTCGACTACAAACAGCCATAATCTGGGGGACATCTTTTAATACTGCACGCCTGATAATCATGCTAGCTTCTCCTTAGCCTTAGTAGTCTGGGCGCACAACCCCTGTTACAGTTGCACGAGTTGCCTCATAATCACCGTCAACGACAACTTTGACAATACGTTTCGCATCTTCTGCTGGCGCTGGTACAAGAGGGAGACGCAACGGACCAACATCGAAGCCAAGGTAGTTAAATACCGCTTTAACAGGCTCGGGACTTGGATAAGAGAAAAGAGCGTTGACTTTCGGAATGAATTGACGCTGAATAGCTGCCGCTTTCTTGATATCACTCTGCTCAATGGCTTGAAACATCTCATACATCTCGTCACCATTGGTGTGCGAAGCAACCGAAATAACCCCATCAGCACCCAAGTTCATGGCATGGAAAGCATCCCCATCTTCCCCAGTATAAACAAGGAAATCTTCTGGCTTATGTTCAATCAGATAAGCCATATTAGCAAGGCTGGTACACTCTTTAACGCCAATAATATTAGGATGCTCTGCTAAACGAAGCATGGTTTCAGGAGTCATTTCCACAACCACACGCCCTGGAATATTATAGATGATAATTGGCAAATCGCTCGCATCCGCAATCGCTTTGAAATGCTGATACATGCCTTCCTGAGACGGTTTATTGTAATAAGGTACGATGGCAAGACCTGCAGCGAAGCCGCCAAATTCAGCAACCTCTTTGGCAAACTCAATCGAGTCACGTGTATCATTGGTCCCCACACCTGCAATCAAAGGCACGCGCCCCTTCACAATCTTTTGGACCGCAGCAAACAATTCCAACTCTTCCTTGTGGGTTAAGGTTGGACTTTCAGCTGTTGTCCCTGCTAATAAAATCCCTTCTGTATGGTGGGCTAACAAATGCTCTACCAAATCAGGCAAAGCTTCAAAATTAATAGACCCATCTTCGTGAAATGGTGTAATCATGGCAGTAATAATTTTGGCTTGACGTAATTGCTCAATAGACATTTTGGACTCCTATCTTTTCCTTTTCTAGCAAAAAACTGAGACTAAGACTTCTCTTAATCTCAGTTAAAGCACTTATTTCAATTCAAAAACAAGTTCTTTTGTCGGACGTACCAACCCACGCTCATGAAGGCTTTCAGCAATTTGGACTGAATTCCATGCGGCACCTTTTAGCAAGTTGTCAGAAACCACCCACATATGGATACCATTTTCAGCATCCAAATCTTTACGGATACGACCAACAAATGTCTCACGACGGCCAACAGCATTGACAGCCTGAGGGTAGATTTGGTTAGCGACATCGTCTTCTAACACTGCCCCTGGGAAGTTGGCAATCGCTTCTTTGACATCAGCAATTGGAGCTGGATCAATCGTTTCAATGTAGACTGACTCTGAATGACCTGACAAAACAGGGACACGAACACAAGTTGCAGAAACCTTAATGGCATCATCTTCCATGATTTTCTTGGTTTCTTTTGTCATTTTCATTTCTTCATAAGTGTAGTCATTATCTGTAAACAAATCAATCTGCGGCAGAGCATTAAAAGCGATTGGGTAATGCTTTTTATCACCACCTGATGGTAAAATTTTAGCCGTCAAATGTTTAGGGGCAACACCATCAACAACTGCTTCATGCAATTGACCAAGCGTTTCTTGGATAGCTGTTGCACCAGCACCTGATACCGCTTGATAAGTTGATACGATGATACGGTCCAGTCCCCAACGCTGACGAATCGGCTCAAGCGCCACCATCATTTGGATGGTTGAACAGTTTGGACAAGCAATAATTCCCTTGTGAACATCCATGGCGTGAGCATTAACTTCTGGAACCACCAATGGTACATCAGGATTTTGACGGAAGTAAGAAGTATTATCAACCACAACAGCGCCAGCTTTTACCGCATAAGGAGCAAACTTAGCAGACGTTCCACCACCAGCTGAAAAGAGGGCAATGTCGACACCTTCAAAAGCCGTCTCAGTCGTTTCCTCAATAACGATTTCTTGCCCTTTATACGTCAAGGTCTTACCAGCCGAACGCGCAGACGCCAATAGGCGTACCTTGTCAATCGGAAGCGTTGACTCTTCCAGCATTTTAATCATTTGTGTTCCTACGGCACCTGTGGCACCAACGACAGCTACTGTATATCCCATGGTTTCTCCTTCATTTGAACACTAGCAGAGCTACTTTCAAAATATTCTAACAATTTATATAAATTTCATTATACTACAATAGCCAGTGCTTGAAAAGTTGAAAATTCAAAAAAGTTGCACAAAATGAAAAAAGTTCCCAAAACGTGAGAACTTTTCATCCTATTTTTAAAAGTCATCCACTGAAATCACCTCATCTGCCATTTCCCAGATTGATGGATTATGGGTCGCAATGATTGATTTTTACTCCAATAATAAGAAAGATGAGGCTATAGATACCCTAGAAACCTTGTCTAAACAGATCAATCATCAAACAGATATTTACTTGAAAATCCTAAATACTTTGGCAAATTTTTATGATGAGGTTGAACGACGTGAAGATTATGAAGAGATTTATCATAGGCTAATGAAGCTCTATCAAGAAAAAGATCTAACTAATCAAGAATATCTTTTTGGCTATCTTAAGGCACGTTACAACTATGCTCATCATTTACAATTAAAAGCGCAATACATGGAAGCTGCTGAGCTTGCTTTAGAAACGATTGCTATCTGTAAAGAAAAAGAGACCAGTCATCAACTTGCTCTCTTACTGATTATTGTTGGAAATGCTGGTAGGCATTTTATGGACGTTGAAAAAGTTAAGGGCTACTATCTACAAGCAAGGGATTTGTTTAGCATTTATGGTAATCACATCATGCTCCTTAAAATTGAAGATTACCTTCAAGAATCATGACCACCCGTCAAACGGGTGGTTTGAACAGGGGCTATAAGCCCACATCACCAGCCAGCGCCTAAAGACGCTGGCTTTCACTTTGTTCAAGCCTAATCGCTTTTGACTCGTCACTTGCCTCTTAAAGAGGCGCTGGTATTACTTGCCATCATCCCTAAAGGGATCTTCGTATTCTTTTACGCTCAATTTATCCAGAGCAATATCATGTTTTTCGTGTTCTTGGATATATTTTTTAATAGTCGCTTCATTCAGTCCAACTGTGCTCACATAATAACCCTCTGCCCAAAAATGGCGATTCCCAAACTTGTATTTGAGATTAGCGTGTTTGTCAAACATCATCAGAGCACTTTTACCTTTTAAGTAGCCCATGAAACTTGAAACGCTGATTCTTGGGGGAATACTAACTAGCATATGAACATGATCTGGCATTAAATGTCCTTCTATTATTTCGACTCCTTTATAACTACATAAACGTCGAAATATTTCGCCTAGACTGCTTCGATATTGATTATAGATTACTTCTCGTCTATACTTAGGTGTAAACACAATGTGGTATTTACACATCCACTTTGTGTGTGATAAACTATGTGCCTTTTGTGCCATATATTGCTCCTTTCGCTTTACTTCAGGCTTGAACACCTTTATTGTATCGCGTTTGGAGTTTTTTGGGTATAACCAACGATGCGCACCCGCATAGCGGGTGGTTTATTTGTTTCGCACCTACGGAGCGAAACGGACTTAAAGTCACATAACTTGAAAAGTGACCCCGAATGTTCGAGAGGTCACTTTTTCTGTTAGATTTCTAACTTGCTTGAGCCATCTGCATGTGATAGTAAACACCTTTTTGGCTCATGAGTGTGGTATGATTGCCATGCTCAACGATATTGCCATCCACCATAACAAGGATAATATCAGCTGATTGAATGGTTGATAATCGGTGCGCAATGATAAAGCTGGTTCTGCCTTCCATCAACTTTTCAAAAGCTTCTTGTACCAAAATCTCTGTTCGCGTATCAATAGATGATGTCGCTTCATCCAAGATTAACATTTGTGGTAACTTGACAAAGATTCTGGCAATGGTTAATAGCTGACGCTGACCTTGCGATAAGGAGTCACCACCATCAGTTAGTACGGTATCATATCCTTTTGGCAATTGGCGAATAAAGAAATCAGCATTGGCAGACTGTGCTGCTGCAATCACTTCTTCTCTTGTCGCATCTGGTTTGGCATAGGCGATATTATCATGTATGGTGCCATTTTTTAACCAGGTTTCTTGTAAGACCATACCAATCTGACTACGGAAATCGGCACGTTTATAGTCTGTCAATGGCTGCCCATCTAATAAAATCTGTCCACCTGTCACATCATAAAAGCGCATCAATAGATTGATTAGGGTTGATTTTCCAGCTCCTGTTGGACCTACCACTGCTACTTTGCTTGCTGCTGGAATGTCAATGGAAAGGTCATTGATCAAGGTGCGTTGGCTATCAGGATAACCAAACGAAATCTTGTCAAAACTAACATGACCTTTCAGTAAGTTCTGACCTAGCTCTGCTTGTCCCTCATCTACTAAACTTTGCTCATCTAAAATAGCATACAACCTCTCCGCACAGGCTAGAGCGCTCTGCAATTCTGCCAAAACCGAAGAAATATCGTTAAACGGCTTGGTATATTGATTGACATAATTAAGGAAGGTTGTCAGTTGACCAACCGTGAACGTTCCTGACATAATGCGATAGGCACCTACACCGGTCAACAGAGCATAGATAAGAGCATTGACAAATCGCGTCGAAGGGTTAACCGTTGAGGAGTAGAAAATAGCTCCTAGTGAGTTCTTAGCATACCGATCATTGATATTTTGGAATTGGGAAATGGCTTGCGCTTGACCATTGAAAGACTGAATAAGACTTTCTTGCCCAATCATTTCTTCTATGAGCTGCGTTTGTAGGCCACGTGACTGCGTTTGATTCTGATATAGGCGATATGATTTTTTAGCAATAAAGCGGGCTAAAAAGAGCGACAAGGGAGTCAACACTAAAACCAAGGCTAACATCACAAAGTCTAATGTTGCCATGGTTACGATAGAGACTACAATCGTTAAAGCACCAACTAAAAACTGATTAAAAATCATCAAGAGACCGTTGCTCAATTGCTCCGTATCGGTTGTTAATCGACTCACCATATCTCCCACACCACGCTTGTCTAAGTAAGCAATTGGTAGCTCATGAAGTTTCGTCATCACAGCTTGACGAAGATTTTTAATATAAGAGAAAATCAAGCGGTTATACAATATCGGAGATAGCCATTGTACCAAAGTATTGGCAACTATCACACATAACATTTGCACGATCAAGCCAGATAAAAGAGACAAAGCATCTGGCTTAACCACGCTGTCAACAGCTTCACCAATCAAAATCGGTAAATAAATGGTCAATCCCACCTGAGCAATGGTCAATAGGAGAATGGCAAATACTAACCAAGGATTAGCCAGTAAATCTTTCATCAATCGTTTAAACATGCTATTCCCCCTTTTCCTGTGATTTGCAAATGGCTTGATAAATCTCATTTTCTGACAATAATTCTTGGTGAGTTCCAAGTCCAGATTGTTGTCCCTTATCAAGAACTAAAATCTTGTCTGCCTGAGACAGACTCCCTGGTCTTTGCGAGATTAAGATTACAGTGGTATCAGATAATTGTTCACGAAGAGCAGATAAGAGACGGCTTTCTGTGAGGTAATCAAGAGCCGAGGTCGCATCATCCAAAACAAGAAATGGTGCTTTCCTCAAAATAGCTCTTGCAATTGTCAGCCTCTGCCTTTGACCTCCAGAAAAGTTTCGTCCGAAGGCCTCTACCTCAGCATCTAGCTGTCCATCTTTCTCACGGACAAAATCACTCGCTTGCGCCATTTCTAGTGCCTGCCAAAGCTCATCTTCACTAACAGGCTGATGTAAGCCTAAGGTAAGATTTGAACGAATCGTTCCTTTAAATAGCTCTGCTTTTTGTGGAACAAGGGCAACCCAATCACGCCACTCACCTAGTGACCTTGGACTTTGTCCATTTTGAAAAATAGCAAAGCTACCTAGAGTTGGACGGTAGAGACCATTAATCATTTTGACAAAAGTGGACTTCCCAGAACCAGTCCCTCCAATAATACCCAAAAATTGGCCCTTCGCTAACCTTAAATGAATCTGATGTAGAGAAGGTTCAGATGCATTTGGATAGGTAAAGGTGACCTCATCCACAACTAAAGCGTGTGAGGAGGTTTCCCGTTCTAATTCGGCCTCTACTTCCTCTGATGTTAAGTCAAAAACAGAGGAGATCCGTTGAGCTGAGATAAAGGATTGGTTAAGCGTTGTCACTAACATGGTCAATTTAATCAATTCAACTAAAATTTGTAACAGGTAATTAACAAGGGCAACTAACATTCCTTGAGACAGTAAACCTGTTCCGATTTTAACGCCACCATGCCAAATCACAATGACTAAGGTCACATTTACCACAAGATAGGTTAAAGGGGTAACAAGAATAGAAAGATTGCCTGTTTTGAGTTGCTGATGAGTATAACCTGCGTTAGCCTGACTAAAATCAACGATCTCTCGCTCCGTCTGATTAAAGGCACGTATCACTCTTATGCCCTGCATTTGCTCCCTAGTCAAAGACACAATACTATCTAATTGCTGGCGAAGACGCAGATACATTGGGCTAAGAAGTCGACTCATTATGCCTACAATGAGGAAAAGCACGACCACCATTAGCAAAAACCAAAGGGTAATGCCACGATCAATGGTCAAAGCCATGAAAATAGCACCAAAAACGATGAACGGAGAACGTAAAAAGAGACGTAAAAACATATTGATGCCTGACTGAACCTGCATCGTATCACTCGTCATCCGTGAAATCAAGCTAGACGTTCCTAGTTTATCACGCTCCTCTTGAGGTAAGGTCATGATTTTAGCAAATAAATCCTGACTTAATTTTTGAGTATAGCCAACCGCAGCCTTTGCTGAAAAATATTGAGCTGTTATCGCAACGACACAACCAACAACAGCCAGAATAAAAAGCAGAAAAATCATCATATACAGATGATTTTTATCTTGATGTGGAATGGCTTGGTCTAAAATTTGTGCTAACACCAGTGGTACTAGAAGCTCAAAAGAAGCCTCTAGTAACTTGAAAACTGGTCCTAAAATGGTTTCCTTGAGATAGCCTTTAAAATAGGCAAGTAGATTTTTCATAAGTTTCCTTTTAAGTCAGTGATAAGCTGAACTCGAGTTTTCGCAGCTGCAATTATTTCAAGTAATCATAACACTCTCATACCTTCTCAGTTAGAAAAAAGGCTAAAGAATTTGATGAGGTTTAAATTGACTTGAACCTGCCGTGAATAGTAAAAATTGCCACCGTTTTGATAAAGCTCCCTGTCACCATTAATGATTGAGAGAAAGCTATTGTAGGTATAGGTCTTTCCAGTTGTATTTCCAAGACTAGGAGCTAAAACATCACGTGAATAGACCTTAGCCAGTTCGATACTATTTTGACCACCGTGCTCAGCAACGTAAGAAATATAAGGCGAACCAAAATTATAAGCCTGCACTGCGGTCCAATCATCGACATGGTAATCCTCTGCCAAAAGCAAATTTTCTGATAGGACTAATACGCCCTGACGAACACTCTCACGACTATCGGTGATGGTATTGGTCTGCCCAGTAGAGCTTTCACTGGACTGCATGACATCTTGCTGTTCCCCTTTGGTTTCAGTGTAAATCATTGCTAGAACAAGATTTTCATTGGCCAGCGTATCATTTTCAGCTAACACTTCTCTGACCATACCACGGTAGGAAAGAACTGTCTGAACAGCCTGATTTGTCCGATACCCCCATCCTACAATACCAATCAGTAGCAACAGGACTGTCAAGCGTCTTAATTTTTTTAACATTATTTATTTTGAATATCCTGTATGTTCTTGATTAAAATGGAGTAGGTACCATCATTATTTTGGATGAATTCCACACTTTCCGCATCCTGATAGACATTATTTGGAACAATCAGCTCAATGCCATTTGACAAGGAGAGTTTCTGACTTTCCAGTTTCTTAATTTGACGTGAACTATCAATATCCGATATTTTAATTAGCTCTGGAATGGTTTCTTTTAACTCGTCAATAAAGGTCAAACGCGCCGTCAAATTATCGTCAAAGAGCTGGTTAGCCAATTTTTCTGGAGACAATTCTTGCTCTTCCAAATTGTTAAAGATGGCTGTCTTAACCTTTGATTGGAAGGCAAAATCATCCTTATTAAAGCTATCCGCCACCTTCTGTGCCACCTGCTCCACTTGCTTAATGGACTTCTTGACAGACTGCTCAGGCTTGACCTGCAAGAGATTTTCAGAGAAATAATTGGCAAAAGACCCATTATGCTTAATCCGTTTCTCGATTAAATAATACTGGTGTGTTTTTCGGTTAATGAGCAGGGCTTCATCTGGTGTCTGGGCAGCTGATGGGAGATTATTCTGAGTCACCTTGATAGGACTTTCGCTGTCGCCTGAAATATGCGTGAAGTTCTCTTTGAGTCCGACTCGAAGAAAGGCAAAGTATTCCTCGCCATCTCGATCAAACTGGATAAAGACCAAGTCGTTGGTCTTTTGATCCTCGGAAATCACAAATTCTTCCTTCCAGAGCTCTGCTATTTTCACTGAAGTTGCCATCAAATCGTCGGTCAAGTAAGACAAGAAGACATTGTCAGCCTCAAATTGGCCACGCTTAGCCTCATCTGAAAAAACTTTAGATAATTTCTTTCTGAAATAGTCATCAATCCGAGGGGTCAAAACCAAAGGATTTTCAGCTAAAATCAGCTCAGTATCGTCTGGGGTAAATTGGTGAATGATAATTTTTTTGATGTATAAATCTAGCATAACTCACCTTAGTACAATGGGAACGCATCTGTCAAAGCACGAACCTCTTGACGCACTTCGGCTAGGACTGTTTCCTGATCATGGTTTTCAAGAGCTTTGATAATGAGCTCGGCAACTTTTTGGCACTCTGCAACACCAAAACCACGGCTGGTCACCGCCGCTGTTCCGATACGAATACCAGAGGTTTTAAATGGCGATAGCGTTTCAAAAGGAATGCTGTTTTTGTTGAGGGTAATATTGACCTCATCAAGTAAATCTTGCGCTTTCTTACCGTTCTCAATCACCTTTGTCACATCAACCAGAAAGACATGGTTATCTGTACTACCTGAAATGACTCGGAACTTGTCATGTTGATTGAAAACGTCTGCCATAGCTTGACAGTTGGCAATGACTTGCTGAGCATAGTCTTTCCAAGCAGGATCAAGATTCTCTTTGAAGGCAACTGCCTTAGCCGCAATTACATGTTCCAGAGGGCCACCTTGCAGACCTGGAAAGACCGCAGAATTGATTTTCTTCGCTAATTCTTCATCATTCGTCAAAATCAAGCCACCGCGAGGGCCACGAAGGGTCTTGTGGGTGGTTGAGGTTACCACATCAGCGTAAGCCACAGGATTTGGGTGCAGACCAGCTGCGACAAGACCAGCAATGTGCGCCATATCTACCATGAGTTTTGCCCCTACTGCGTCCGCAATCTCACGGAATCTCTCAAAATCAATGGTACGTGAATAAGCTGACGCACCTGCAACAATCAATTTGGGTTGCACAGCTTTAGCCTGTTCCAAAATAGCATCATAGTCCAATTGCTCTGTCTCAGGATTGACAGAGTAACCTACAAAGTTATAAGTTTTTCCAGAGAAATTCACTGGAGAACCGTGAGTCAAGTGACCACCTGCTGCCAAGTCCATACCAAGAACCGTATCGCCTGGTTCGATAAGTGCCATGTAGGCTGCTGCATTAGCCTGACTACCTGAGTGCGCCTGCACATTGGCATACTGAGCACCAAAGATGGTTTTAGCACGCTCAATGGCTAAATTTTCCACCACATCAACACAGTCTGTCCCACCGTAATAGCGTTTGCCTGGATAGCCCTCGGCATATTTATTGGTCAAAACAGAGCCTTGCGCAGCCATAACTGCCTTAGAGACCACATTTTCTGAGGCAATCAATTCAATATTGTGCTGCTGACGGTCTTCCTCAGCTTCAATAGCTTGCCATAATTCTGGGTCAAATGCCTTGTAATCTTCTTTGTCAAAAATCATTTTTGTTCTCCTTTTATCTAACAGAGGTATACGGTAATACTACTATTTTATGCCAAATTTTGCCAATAATATTATTAATACTTAACAAAAATCAAAAATTACTTTTTTGTTTCTTTCTAAAAAGTGCGGACGCTCCAAAGGTCTGGGAGACCTTTGGAGGTGGGAAATATAACTGACGAAGTCAGTATCTCAACCTCCTACGGAGTTTCATTGCTAGATTTGAGCCTTCTTTTCGCAATATATGATTGGCTGTACTTGTCGACTACTCGACAGCGTCCAACCTAATCATCCTTGCGAGGGAACTACTACGAAATTGACTTTCAATTTCTGTAGTTCTCCCAAAAATCCGTTTCTATCAAGAGTAAACTCCTGATAGCAATACCACTATAGCGAAAGAAACATTTTGGCCTCACTTCGTTAGGAAGTCTATCAATGATATTAAAGGTTCTAAAATGTTAATTTTGATCTTGGATGAGTATAAAACATTTAGGTTAATAACTTCTCTTTAAAACCTTTCACATCGTCTAAATAATGATTTTCTTCAATCACTGTTGTAATCCATTCTCTGTCGTGTACGCGATTAACGCCTGTTTCAACCTGTGATTGGTACAAATCAACAAAAGGGAGTTTTTTCTCTTTGGCACGTTTAACCTCCAAAGAAACATCATAAGTAACCTTACGGAAGTCAATAGAAACGCCATGTTCATCTACCGTCAAAATCGCATACTGGGCACGTAGGTCATGTCGCAACTTTTCCCAAGGAAAAAAAGGGTTCCCAACCGAACCTGGATTGAACAAGAGTTGCCCTTTACTACTGTATCTTAAAACAGGAATATGAGTATGGCCATAAATGGCGACATCACAGGGATATTTTTCAAACAAGCCATCAATCGTTTCTTGACTTGCTGTCGGACCAAGCTCCCAGCCATAGTTTTTTTCAGGTAATTGGTGGGAGAGACTAAAAGAAATCCCTTCTCGATCAGTCATAACATGCATGGGAGTTTCTCGAATACTCGTTACAGATTCAGACGTTAACTCTTCCATGGCGTATTGCACCAGACGATTGAGGTAGATTTCCTCACAATCCTCAATACCAACATCACCATTCAAAACTTCCAAGAGACAATCATCCCAGTTCCCTCGAACCTTGATAGTTGAATTAACCTCATTAAGTAAATTGAAGAGCTCCATTCGTCCATGCCCTGGCAGCAATAAATCCCCAAGAATCCAATACTCTTCTACGCTCTGCTCTTTAGCATCAGCCAGTACGGCTTCTAATGCCGTGGTATTTCCATGAATGTCCCCTAAAACAGCTATTTTAACCATTTAAAACTCCTTGATAATTTTCTATAAGGTTAATGAATTAACATTTCAGAAGTAATGCCGTATTCGACCAATAAATCTGACACCCTATCAAAATACAAAGCATAATGCTCTAATTTATGACCATCTGAACCAATAGAGTACGAGGTACATCCAAGTTTTTTCAACAAATCTAAAGCATAGCGATAAAGATGTTCATGCTCATAAAGGTACATGCTTTTACTATTAATTTCAAAAGCTAAACCAAACCGCATCATTTTCTCAAAAATACGAATCAACTGTGGTTCATATTCTTTTAATTCCTCAATAGTCATTTCAAACGGTCTAAACCCATAATCAAAATGTGCTAGTACATCCGCCTCAACACGTCCAATAGCATATTCTAGCGCTTCAAGATACCTAGGGATAATATTGTCTTTACCTAGTGGAAAAACAAATTCTCTCTGTAGATAGTCAAACTGACCATTATGATGAACAGACAGGAGTTTTAAATCAAACTGCTTATCAGATAAATAATCTAAAATATCATTCTCTCGTGGCTGATAATAACCAATTTCAATGCCTTTTTTGATCCTAACACCCAACTGCTCTTCTAAAATTGAAATTTTTTTACAATAAGCTTGATAATCTGGGATATCATCATTTCCAGAATAAGGATTTGACAAATCAAAATGCTCAGTAGTCACGAATCCATCTGCCATAACTGGCAAATAGTTATCGAAATCCTCCTCACAATCATAAGAAAAATTAGTATGCAAATGATTATCTTGTATCATAACGAGACTCTCCTTTACTTATCTTAACTCCTTGATAAATCTCACTTGGGTTTTATCACCATTGTAGCCGATTTTTCGGTAAAAAGCATGCGCTTCTAAGCGATGGGATCCCGAGTTTAAGCGAATAAAGGCTAAATCAGCTTCAAGAGCTTGTCTTTCTAGTTCTTCCATTAGTAAGTGCCCAATCCCTTGTCCTTGATGGTCTAATGACACAGCTAAACCTAAGACATTCAGTCCTCTTTCCGAATAGATGGCTTCATAAATTTGTGCCTGAACATAACCAATCACTTGGTCAGTTTCATCTACTGCACCAATCAAGAAATGGCTGTCATTGGCTAAACATCTCTCAAGCTGCTTCTCCGTTTCTTCCAAAGAAAAAGGATAACCAAGCGCTGTTTCACTAATCACTTGAAGTTGTGGGGCGTCTGATAGAGTTAATCGTCTGAGGGTTACTTGCGTTGTCATTACTTGCTCCTTTAATTCAGTTGTCTGGCGAGCCATTCTCTGTCAATCTCAGGAAAAATGCTCAGCTCTGCCATTTCTTCCAAAGAAATCCAATGGGGTAGATATTGATTTTTAGGAGTTGAACGCTCCGCTTCTTCACCATGAATAGCCAAAGGACCAACACTTTCTTGCGACTGAATGAGAAAAAGCCAACCATCTTGCTGTTGCATTTCAGCCCTAATCGCTTCCGAAGGAACTTGGATAGCTAATTCCTCCGACAATTCCCTTAGGGCAGCTTGTCTAGGAGTCTCACCAGCCTCAATACCACCGCCAGGGAAAACTAAGTAAGTTTTATCTGGCTTTATTCGCTTAATCAGAACTATAAATTGGCCTGTCTTATCCAATAAAATCACACTTGCTCTCATTTAGTTCACCTTTGTTTTGACCATTCCTAAGAAAAATTGGCTGACATCTTTTGAAAAACCTTTCTTATCAAAAGGCTGTTTAGTTGTCATGATCTGATAGGTTTCTGTATTTTCCTGATAAAAATGGTCTGTTAATGTAAAACTGTTTTTCTCATAAAAAGCTAGTCGTCGTAATCTCTGCTCTGCATTTTCTGAAACCTCAAAAGGAGGTTCAATGGTCACAATCAGAGGCTTTCCACCAGCTTTTTCTTTTACCTTTTGTAAAATAGCGGTGCCATAGCCGTGTGACTGATGACTTTCAGCAACAGCCAGAAACAGTAAGAAATCACAAGACTGACCTTTTACAGTGTAGGAAAAACCAACCAGCTTTTCTTGGTCAAGGTAAGCAAAAAATTCTGCCTGTTTCAAGAGTAAAAACCAGTAGGGCAACCGTTCTTCCTTGGGAAAAGAGGCAAAATATAGATTTCTAACGTCTCTCGCTTTTGAACTAAATGGGGTAACCAAAATGACTTTCATGCATTATCCTCAAAAACAAAATTTAAGTTTTTCTAACAGAAAAATCATAGCTTACATATCAACGCTTCAATAATTCTTTATTTTAATAATTCTCGAGTCTCCATTAAAATAAGACCTAACATATTTTTGCCACGTCCATCACCACCGTCTGCCCAATAGGCATCATTTGTCGTGTGTTCAATCAAAGTAGCATCACCGGTTGAAAGAAGCAACGATTTAAGAACAGGATTTTGTTTAAATTTTTCTAGCACAGCGAATCGCATCACATCATCCTTAACCTCTTCCCAATCCTCACGCAGAGGATTAGACCGATTTCTTCCCTCTAAGGCAGCATCCATCGGAGAAACAATATTTCTAATTTTCTCTTGAATATCTCTGTCCAAAAATTTTTGTGCTTGAAAATAATGCTCAGAAGTTGGCCAAATCCTTTCGCCATCAGAAAAAGGATAAGCCGAAAAATTTGAGAATTCTCCATATGGGTCATTGACACGATAAAATAAAATTTCAGACATATATACTCCTTAAAATCGTAATTCTGGTACGACAGCTAATAAATCTTCCTTAGTAATCGCCCCTTGTCTTAAAATACGAGCCTTTTCTCTAGATAAGTCTAAGATGGTTGAATCTTGACCAGTTAAAACACCATCATCCTCATAGCCCGTCACTTGATTGTCAAAATCTTGTATAATTTCCTTGAAAACAGTACCACTACTCTTACCAGAAATATTGGCAGAAGGTCCAATCAAAACTTTCTGTGAACGAATAAGTTCTAATGTTCTGAGATGATTGGGTACTCTAAATCCAACTGTCGCTAAACCTGAATTAATCCAATTTGGTACCTCAGCATTCGCCTGTAAAATAATAGTCAAAGGGCCTGGTAAGAAGGCGTCATAGAGTTTTCTGAGATAGGGTGGCTGATTCTTAGAATAAGCTAAAATCGTCTCAAAATCAGCGACATTTAGGTTCATGGCCTTGTCTTTTGGACGCTGTTTCAGGGCATAGACACGTTCAACAGCGTATTCGTCAAGTGCTTTAGCAAAGAGTCCGTAGACTGTTTCTGTCGGTAAAACGAGCGCTCCGCCATCTTCCAATATTTTGATGAAATCACATTCTGCCATCTAGCACCACCATCCTATCCTTGCCAAACATATCCTGTATTACACGCACGCGAGCTTCAGGGAAAGCCTTATTAAGTAGCGAAGTCAGTCCATTCCCCTGCTTATAACCAATTTCAAAGTATAGTTTTCCTTTAGCTGTTAAATAAGAGGACGACTGCTCAATAATCTGACGGTAAATGGCATAGCCATCTTCATCCGCAAACAAGGCAAGGTGGGGTTCCGATGCTAAGACATTGCCACCGACTTCATCTTTATCATCGTAAGCAATGTATGGCGGATTAGACACGATAATATCAAAGGAACCCGACACCTTTTCAAACACATCTGATTGAACAAAAGTTACCTCAAGTTGATTGGCTTGCGCATTTTTCTGGGCTAAACTCAGGGCTTCTGATGAAATATCACTTGCCGTGACTTCCCATTCTGGTCGGGCTTTTTTGAGGGATAAAGCTATCGCACCGCTTCCTGTTCCAATGTCTAAAACTCGCAGGTCTGCTCCGCTATTTTCCCTTAAAATCAAATCAACAAGTTCCTCTGTCTCAGGGCGAGGAATCAGTACACGGTCATCAACCGCTAACTCAAGATCTCTAAAATAAGCTTTTCCTGTGATGTACTGAGGGGGAATCTGCTGGCTTAGTTGCTCAAAAATTCGGTGAAACAGTCCCTCGTCAGCAGCCGTAACAGCTTGCCGTAAATGCAAGACAAGGTCGGTCTTTGTCCATCCCTTTAAGGCTTGAAAGACATAGACCAGACCTTCTCTCTCCTCACCAAGCTGCTCAAGGCGCTCTTCTAGTTGCGCAATAAGGTTGGCGTAAGTCATTAGTTATTTAGTTTCTCCAATTTTTGTGTTTGGTCATAAAGCACTAGCGCATCAACGACTTCATCCATTTTACCAGACAAAATGGTATCTAATTTTTGAAGGGTCAAGCCAATGCGGTGATCGGTCACACGGTTTTGTGGGAAGTTGTAAGTACGGATACGTTCAGAACGGTCACCCGTACCGATAGTTGATTTACGCTCGGCATCTTGCTCATCTTGGGCAATTTGGGCAAAATGGTCAGCCACACGCGCACGGATGATTTTCATCGCTTTCTCACGGTTTTTCTGTTGTGTCCGTTCTTCCTGCATTTCAACCTTGATATTGGTTGGTAAGTGAACGATACGAACGGCTGTCGCAACCTTATTGACGTTCTGACCACCAGCACCTGAAGCGTGGTAAATATCCACACGAAGGTCTTTCGGGTCAATATCATATTCAACTTCTTCGATTTCAGGCATGATAAGAACTGTCGCCGTTGAGGTGTGAACACGACCTTGACTTTCTGTCACAGGAACACGTTGCACACGGTGAGCACCTGACTCGTATTTAAGTTTAGAATAAACTGACTGACCTGATACCATGGCAACCACTTCCTTGATACCACCAACACCATTGTAGGAAGCCTCCATGACTTCAAAGCGCCAGCCTTGGCTCTCCGCAAATTTTTGGTACATGGTCAAAAGGTCACCTGCAAAGAGGGCTGCTTCATCACCACCAGCTGCACCGCGAATTTCAAGGATGATATTCTTATCATCGTTAGGGTCTTTTGGCAAGAGAAGGATTTTCAATTTTTCTTCGTAGGCTTCTTTATCTGCCTTAGATTGCTTAAGCTCTTCCTTAGCCATTTCTTCTAACTCAGGGTCGCCACCAGCATCCTTAATCATTTCTTCTGCGTCAGCGATGTTTTGGATAACTTGTTTGTATTCACGATAAGCTGTCACTGTCTCACGCGTGTTCGCTTCTTCACGCGATAATTCCATAAAACGCTTCGTATCGCTCACCACATCAGGATCCGATAAAAGCTCTCCAAGTTCTTCGTAACGGTCTTCCACCGCCTGTAATTGATCATAAATGTTCATAATAATAAGATATTAATGCCGTTAAGCAAGGCAACGGAAAATAGGAATTCTGACGAAGAAGCTCCTGCTTCTAGGAAGAATTATCTTTTTCCTCAGCCTTGTAGGCATATTCAGTTCCTTTCTAAGATATTAAGGGCGTTAAGAAAGTTAGAGAAAAATAGGAGACTGACGCTTTGTGCACGCACACAAGGAAGGTCTATCTTTTTTCCGACGCTTTTAGCCCGTATTCAGTTTCTTTTCTATGATATTAATGCCTTATTGCATTATTCATTCTGTTTCACTAATCGGCGGGTTAAAATAATGTTTCCGACAAACTGAGGTATAGCTTTCATTGCCACCAATTTGCACCTGTGCTCCGTCATAAGTTGGCTTCCCATCTTCCATACGAAGAACCATAGTTGCTTTTTTCTTACAGTAATGGCAAATGGTTTTGATTTCGTCAATTTTGTCTGCTAATAACAGCAGGTGCTTAGACCCTTCAAAGAGCTCATTTCTGAAATCATTTTTAAGACCAAAAGCCATCACTGGAATATCCAATTCATCAACAATACGAGCCAAATCATACACATTTGCTCGTGTTAAAAATTGCGCTTCATCTATCAGAACACAATACGGTTGTGGGCTCTGCGATTGAATAAAACCAAAAATATCCGTATCTTCACTGATGGGATAAGCCTCACGTTTCATCCCAATTCGGCTAGAAACGTAACCAACACCATCGCGAGTATCTAGACTTGACGTCATCAGGATAACAGGTTTCCCCTGCTCCTCATAGTTGTAGGCAACTTTGAGAATCTCAATGGATTTCCCTGAATTCATAGCGCCGTAGCGATAATATAACTGTGCCAAAACACACTTCCCACTTTCACATAGTATCCTTATTATTTTACCATAAAGAGAAAAATATAGCACTTGTGGAATTTAAAAAAGAGACAGATTAACTGTCTCTTGCTTGATAATGGGGTTTTCAATAACTCTAAAGTTTTCACATCAATCAAACTCCAATGCTTCAACTTCTTCAAGTCTCCATTGTATTTCTCTACTTTACTGCAAAAAGTCCTGTTATTAGTGTCAATGAAACATATCAGTAATTTGAATTAAGTTTAGGACATTATTGGTTCATTTTAACCAACACTAATATCATGAAATACCTATGTTTTATCCTGTCCATGTTTCAACTAACGATAACTTTTTCCTTATCATGATGACGAGCGAAGGATAGAGAAGGGTAACCAGCCAATTTCTTCTTGGAAGCGAACCAAAGCCCATTGAAAATGTACTTCCAATAGTTCGACGCTATCTCCTACTTGCACCATTAACTCAGTAGGATTGTAATCTCTATTCAGTGCATTCCCCTCTAAAAAATCGGCAGATACATAGGTTTTCATACCTACTATTTCACAAGAAAACCAATTAGGATAATTGGAGCAGGGAGAAAGATTGACCACTCTTGTTCCTTTCGGAAATGTCGGAAACTTCCCTTCACCTCTATGATTTTGAGAGACATATAACTTCATCACTTCTCCTTTGCCAGAGATATTAGCTTATTGAACGTATTGGCATTTCGTAGAGTCACCATTTGATTGAAAGGCTTGGTCATGATTTTCTTAGAATGAGCTGTTTGTTTAGCATTAGCTTCCTCTCTCACTCGCCAAAACAAGGCTGTTTCACCAATCAAAAAATCTTCGTCTACCAATTCCCAATCCTCTATCAATGCTTCTATCGTTTGTTTTGTTGTTCCCGGTAAATAGAATAAAGCATCTTTACGTTTGGCAGAATCTTCCCACCAAATAGGTAGGCTTTCTGTCAAAATCAGACTCCTTTCTATCACTACAAAAGGAATTGAAAAATCATAGTGAAGAGAAAGAACATCAGTAATCTTTTTCTCAATATCAGACTGATTTTCTTCAGATGAAAAGAATAAATTTCCTGTATTGATATAAGAAGAGACCTCCTCTAATCCAATCTTCTCTAACTGCTCACGAAGTTCAGGCATGATCACCTTGTTCTGTTTGCCAAGATTGATGCCTCGTAATAACAGAAGATATCTTTGCATAATCTCCCCCTAATCCATCGCTTTCAATTCTAACACCAAGTCGCGGATTTGTGCTGCCAGTTCAAAGTCAAGGAGCTCGGCAGCTTCCTGCATTTGTTTTTGGAGTTTCTTGATGGCGTCTTGGCGCTCTTTTTTGTTCATAGCTGAGTAGTCAACTGTTTCTTCTGCCACATCGGTTTCTGTGGCTTTACTGATAGCGATGAGGTCTCGGATGTCTTTCTTGATGGTTTGTGGGACAATGCCGTGCTTCTCATTGTATGCCATCTGAATCTCACGACGGCGTGCCGTTTCGTCCATGGCACGTTGCATGGAGTCAGTAATCTTATCCGCGTACATGATGACATGACCTTCACTGTTACGAGCCGCACGCCCAATGGTCTGAATCAGTCCACGCTCATTGCGGAGGAAGCCTTCCTTATCTGCATCAAGAATGGCAACCAAGCTCACCTCTGGTACGTCAATACCTTCACGGAGCAGGTTAATCCCAATCAGCACATCGAAGACACCGAGGCGGAGGTCACGAATAATTTCTGTCCGTTCTAGCGTCTTAATATCCGAGTGCATGTATTTGACCTTGACTCCCATTTCCTTGAGGTAGTCGGTCAAATCTTCCGCCATTTTCTTGGTCAAGGTGGTGACAAAGACACGCTCACCTTTTTCAGCTCTGCTATTGATTTCACCAAGGAGGTCATCCATCTGCCCCATCGTTGGGCGAACTTCCACCTCAGGGTCAAGAAGCCCTGTCGGGCGGATAATCTGCTCAATCACGGTGTCGGTCTGCTCCATCTCGTAATCGCCAGGTGTCGCTGACACATAGACAATCTGGTGAACATGGCTCTCGAATTCTTCTCGGCGCAGCGGTCTGTTGTCCAAGGCTGACGGCAAGCGGAACCCGTAATCCACCAACATCTGCTTGCGTGAGCGGTCGCCATTATACATGCCCTTGATCTGCCCCATGGTCATGTGGCTCTCGTCAATCATGATGAGGAAATCCTCTGGGAAGAAATCCAGCAAGGTGTAAGGTGGCTCGCCCTCTGAACGGCCGTCCATATGGCGAGAATAGTTTTCGACACCATTGGTGTAGCCCATTTCACGGAGCATCTCTACATCGTATTCTGTCCTTTGGCGAATGCGCTGCGCTTCAATCAATTTGCCTTCTGCTTCAAACTCTTTAACCTGAGCTTCCATTTCATCAATAATATTTTTGATAGCATGTTCCATATGCTCCTCATTGGTCATGAAGTGAGTGGCAGGAAAGAGCACTAAGTGTTCCACTTCTCCCATTGGGCGCCCAGTCAAGCTCTCGATTTCTTGAATGCGGTCAATTTCGTCGCCAAAAAATTCCACACGGAAGGCATGCTCGTCACGAGAGGCAGGGAAAATTTCCACCACATCACCACGCACACGGAAACGCCCACGCTGGAAATCAATGTCGTTACGTTCAAACTGAATATCCACCAATTGGTTCAACAGTTTGTCCCTTGAAATCTCCTGACCAGGTCGCAAGCTGACCGCTGAATCCGCGTATTCCTTTGGAGAACCCAAACCGTAGATACAAGACACCGACGCCACCACAATGACATCATTACGTTCTAAGAGTGATGATGTCGCAGAATGGCGGAGTTTATCAATCTCATCGTTGACTGAACTATCTTTTTCGATATAAGTATCAGATGAGGGCACATAAGCCTCTGGCTGATAATAATCATAGTAGGAAACAAAGTATTCCACGGCATTGTTTGGGAAAAATTCCTTGAACTCCCCATAAAGCTGACCAGCAAGGGTCTTGTTGTGGGCGATGACGAGGGTTGGTTTATTGACTTTGGCAATCACCTGACTCATGGTATAGGTCTTACCAGTCCCTGTTGCCCCCATAAGGATTTGCGCCTTTTCACCACCTTCAATATTATCCACCAGCTGCTCAATCGCCTGCGGTTGGTCACCAGATGGTTCGTATTTTGACACCAGTTCAAACTGATTATCGTCTCGTCTATCAATCATGTCTTTCTTCTTTCTCAGTTTTTTCTTATTTTATCATAATTTTGTTATTTTTATGGATAAGAAAAACGGTCTAGTGACTAAACCAAACCGCTTATGCCTTTTCTTTTTTAATCCCATAGTAGAGATACACAATGAGAAGAAGTTCAACCAGTGATGTGATTAAGCTCCCTTCCGTTCCAAAGCCGCCACCAGAAATCCATTCTGGAGCGCCAGCTTTTTCCACAAAATGAAACAAAGAGGCACCGACACTTTGACCTGAAACAGCTACACCATAGACATTTCCTTGAACGAAATTCCAAGCCCCATGGATACCAATAACTCCCCATAGGTTATCACGTTTCAGCATATAAAGCGCCATCGCAATACCAAATAATACGATATTGAGAATAGATAAGAAAGTGATATGATTATTTGCAAGGTGCATCAAACCAAAGAGGGAACTGCTAATCCCAACAGCAATAGCAAGATTGGTCCGCTTATTTAAAATTGGCAAGAGCCAGCCACGAGTCAGTAGTTCTTCGGTACCACCTTGCAACAACCAAAAAGGAATAGTTGATAGAACATATAGCCATGCTAAACCAGAAAAATCTACGCCAGAAAATCGCACACCTCCCAATAGATAAACCAAACCAATAGCCAAACTGAATTGAAGAGAACCAACCAGAAAACCTAGTGCTAGCTCCTTAAACCAGTTCTTTTTAAAAAAGCCTAGACTTGAAATTGAACGTTTCTCAACCCATTTGACCCATATAAAAAGTAAGCCTGATACAAAGGAAAAACTCAATAATTCCACATGGAGAGGTAAGGTCATTCCTTCTGTGAAGGCGTCAAAATTACCATTGGCTATGATGAAAAAGACAGCTGCAAGACCAAAAATAATCCCAAATAAGACACTACCTATTATAAAGAATCCTTCAACCATTACAGGTGTCAAGATAGCCACAAGCCAAGTAGGCATTTTTTGATAAAGTTCTGTGGGAGCTTGCAAGATGCGCTTGTTCATAAGATTCTCCTTTGTGTCATTAATCTAATACTATTTTAATCTGCTAATACCTTATTGTCAATAGTTATTGATAGTTAGTAAAACAAATATAAAACTGCACCTATCATTTTTGACAAGCGCAGCTTTTGTTCACTAAAAATCATTCTTTAAGACAACTTACTGGGACTAGGAAACGTCTTTTCACCACTTAAATTTTGTAATAATGACAGTTTGATGCGATGACAGATTGAACATTTGTAACTGAACAGCTTTTCAAATACCCTCTGCTTCCTTGCTTCATTGTTTCCGAGCTCAGACTTAAAATATCCCAATCAACTGTTTCATTCTCACTTGGTTAGGGTTACTGCTGTACCGCTGCAAGTCACCATCAGCATGCCATTGTCTGCTCCTAGGACTTCATAATCCATCTTAACACCAATAACAGCATCTGCTCCTAACTCAGTTGCCCGTCTCTCCATTTCTTTGAGAGCTGTTTCACGCGCCTCAGTCAATTCATTTTCATAACTTGCTGAACGACCTCCAAAGATATTGCGCAAACCGGCACCAATATCTTTAAACATGTTGATTCCAGTGATGACTTCACCAAAAACAATTCCTTTATAACCGCTCACTTGAGCGCCATCAACACCATTAGTTGTTGTTATAATCATAAAACACCTCCGTTTTTGTAATCGTTTTATATATTTTCCAGTGGTTGTTATCTCTCACCACACGCGTAGTCTAAGGCAATATCACTCCCTTACAATCTCTTTTGTAGTTTTTCAACAAAGAGATAAGCTGCTGGGCAAAAGAGGGTATTCTTAATCGTCAAATTATTAATTTGATAAATCTTCTTGCGGTCTGTATGGGGAAATTCACGACAAGCCTTGGGACGAACATCATAAATACTACAAAGGTTGTCATCCCCTAAAAACGGACACGGCATCGATTGAAAAACCTTGTCCCCATCTTCATCTGTCCGTAAAAACGCTTCTTCAAAAGCAGGCAATTTCATGCGAAAATGTTTTGCAATCCTCGTGATATCTGCCTCCGTAAAAAGAGGCCCCAGATTACGACAACAATTAGCACACTTGGTACAATCAATCTCAAGAAAAACCTCACGATGAACCTCTTGGACAACTTTATCCAAATTTTTCGGAGCTTTTTTCTTTAAACTCGCCAAAAACTTACGATGTTCTCCCTGTTTTTGCAACGCTAATTGATGATATTTTTCAATGTCAATACCTTGACTAGCCACAATTTTCTCCTCTATTCTTTATCTTCTTATTATAACTCAAATCATTTACAAAATCAGTATTTTAGTGTAAAATCAGCCTATGAAAATTTTGATTACATCTGGTGGTACCACAGAGAACATTGACAGTGTTCGCGGGATTACGAATCACTCTACCGGTTACCTTGGAAAAATAATAGCAGAAACTTTTTTATCCAAAGGCCATCAAGTCACTTTAGTAACGACAAAACAAGCTGTCAAACCTCTTGAACAAGCAAATTTGACAATCCAACTCATTAGTAATGTAGAAAGCCTGCTCACGACATTGGAGCCTCTCGTTAAGTCACACGATGTCCTCATTCACAGCATGGCGGTATCAGACTATACGCCAGTCTACATGACAGACTTAGAAGAACTGGAGCAAGTAAACTCTCCTGCTCAGCTTTTGTCCAAAAAAAATGGTGAAACTAAAATCTCATCCAAATCTGACTACCAAGTGCTTTTCCTGAAAAAAACACCAAAGGTTATTAGTCAGGTTAAAGAGTGGAATCCCAATATCCGTCTCATCGGTTTTAAACTTTTGGTGAATGTTCCAAAAGCAGAGCTGTTTGACGTGGCGAGGGCTAGCCTTGTCAAAAATCAAGCTGAGCTTATTGTCGCCAATGACCTTAATGAGATTACAGGTGACCAACACATCGCCTATCTCGTTGATGAGACAAATGACATTAAAGCTCATACCAAACTAGAAATTGCTGAAAAACTGTATGAAAAGGTGACTGCTCATGACTAAACGCATTCTACTAGCTGTATCAGGTTCCATCGCTGCCTACAAAGCTGCCGACTTGACTAGCCAACTCACCAAGCGCGGCTATGACGTCCATGTCCTCATGACGGAAGCGGCGACTCAATTTATCACACCACTAACCTTGCAGGTCTTGTCTAAAAATCCTGTTCACTTGGATGTGATGGAAGAAAAAATAGCAGAGCGGATTAACCATATCGACCTAGGAAAAGAAGCCGATCTTTTTATCCTAGCACCTGCTTCTGCTAATACGATTGCTACTTTGGCACATGGCGGAGCAGATAATATGGTCACAGCAACCGCACTGGCTTTGCCAGCAGACCTTCCAAAGCTCATCGCACCAGCTATGAATACAAAAATGTATGATAATCCCTTAACCCAGCGCAATCTCGCTATTTTAAAAGAGGTGGGGTACAAAGAAATCACACCAAAATCAGCTCTCTTAGCCTGCGGTGATGTCGGACGAGGCGCTCTAGCTGATCTAGATACCATTCTACAAACCATTAACGAAAATTTATCATAGCAAAATAGGAGAATAAATGAAAAACAAAAACTCTACTACTGTTGCAACCATCTCAATGTTCTTTGCGACAATGATTGTCATCCATCTTCTGACGTCTATCATTTTTAATGTTCTGCCGCTTCCAATTAAACCAACTTTGGTGCATATTCCAGTTATCATCGCCTCCATTCTCTATGGACCACGTGTAGGAGCAACACTTGGCGGTTTAATGGGACTCATCAGTGTCGTTACTAACACTGTTATCCAAATCCCAAGTAGCTACCTTTTCTCACCCTTTGTCGAAAATGGTAATATCTATTCGCTCATTATTGCAATGGTCCCACGAATACTAATTGGTATCACACCCTACTTTGTCTATAAATTAATCAAAAACCGTAGTGGACTTCTTATCGCAGGTGCTGTAGGATCAATGACCAACACCATCTTTGTACTCGGTGGTATCTTCATCCTCTTCTCAAATGTTTACAACGGTAATGTCCAAGCGATGTTAGCTACTGTTTTAGGAACAAATGCTATCGCTGAAATGGTGATTTCGTCATTCCTAACCTTTATCATTGTGCCACGCCTCGAAAAGCCCCACGCCTCGAAAATTTAAAAAAATAATGAAAATCACGAAAACTCGTGATTTTTTTACATGAAAATGATATAATGAAAGCGGTTAATAAAAGTTAAAGGAGAATGCAATGACCTATCAAGAAAATTACCAAAAATGGGTGGATTTTTCTGAACTGCCCGACTACCTTCGTACTGAATTAGAATCTATGGATGAAAAAACAAAAGAAGATGCCTTCTACACAAACCTTGAATTTGGTACCGCAGGTATGCGTGGCTATATCGGAGCTGGTACAAACCGTATCAATATTTATGTGGTACGCCAAGCAACTGAAGGCCTTGCAAAATTAGTAGAAAGCAAAGGTGAGGATGCTAAAAAACGTGGCGTAGCTATTGCCTATGACACACGTCACTTCTCACCAGAGTTCGCCTTCGAATCTGCTCAAGTCCTAGCAGCACACGGTATCAAATCTTATGTTTTTGAAAGCCTACGCCCAACACCAGAACTATCATTTGCAGTGCGCCACTACGGTACTGTTGCCGGTATCATGGTAACAGCTAGTCATAACCCTAAAGAATTTAACGGCTACAAAGTTTACGGTGAAGACGGTGGCCAAATGCCACCAGCAGACGCTTCTGCTTTGACTGATTTTATCCGTGGCATTGACAATCCATTTGCCGTTGAACTCGCTGACCTTGAAGAAAGCAAAAGCTCTGGTCTCATCACTGTTCTTGGTGAAGAAACAGACCGCCTCTACCTCGATGAACTCAAGGCTATCAACATCAATAAAGAACTCATTGCCGAGCATGGCAAAGACATGAAAATTGTTTACACACCTCTTCATGGTACTGGGGAAATGCTAGCGCGTCGTGCCCTTGCTGAAGCTGGATTTGAGTCTGTTCAAGTCGTAGAAAGCCAAGCAACCGTTGACCCTGATTTCTCTACCGTTGCATCACCAAATCCTGAAAGCCAAGCTGCCTTTGCCCTCGCTGAAGAACTCGGACGTGAAATCGGAGCTGATGTGCTTTTAGCAACGGACCCAGATGCTGACCGTGTCGGTGTTGAAGTTCGTCAAACTGACGGTTCATACTGGAACCTCTCAGGAAACCAAATCGGTGCAATCATCGCCAAATATATCCTTGAAGCCCACAAACAAGCAGGAACATTACCTGAAAATGCAGCCCTTGCTAAATCAATCGTATCTACTGAATTGGTTACTAAGATTGCTGAAAGCTACGGCGCAACCATGTTCAATGTGTTGACAGGATTCAAATTCATCGCTGAAAAAATCCAAGAATTTGAAGAAAAGCACAACCACACCTACATGTTTGGTTTTGAAGAAAGCTTCGGTTATCTCATCAAACCATTTGTTCGTGACAAAGATGCTATTCAAGCTGTTTTAATGGTGGCTGAAATTGCAGCCTACTACCGCTCTCGTGGCCTGACACTTGCAGACGGTATTGATGAAATCTTCAAAGAATACGGCTACTTCGCTGAGAAAACTATCTCTGTTACCCTCTCAGGTAAAGACGGTGCCGAACAAATCAAAGCAATCATGGCTAAATTCCGTGACAATGCACCAGAACAGTTCAACAAAACAGACATCGCCCTCTTTGAAGACTTTGCTCTTCAAAAAGCTGTCGCCCTTGATGGTACAACAACTGAATTGACAACACCACCATCTGACGTCCTTAAATACACATTGACCGATGACAGCTGGTTTGCAGTTCGCCCATCAGGAACAGAACCAAAGATTAAATTCTATATCGCAACAGTCGGTGAAACACTTGCCGAAGCAGAGGAAAAAATTGCTAACATTGAAACAGAAATCAATGATTTTGTGAAATAATCACACTTTATGACATCAAAACCACCCGCTAAAAAACGGGTGGTTTTAGTTTTCCATATCTAAAAACAAAGTACAAGGCACAAAACCTTGTATTTTCTTGTATTTATCTCTCTAAAGTACTTAACGTTTCTTTAATCTGTGCAAATACTTTTTCCCAGTCTTCATCATTGGTCACATCAAAATGATCTGTATCAATCTTCATTTTTGGACTGTAATCATAATTATCATACCAGTCACCATAATGTCCATGCAAGAGGCGATAGTAATCTAATAGACCATTTTCATCTGTAGGTTGCTCAAAATCACGACCACGTTTTTTGATATTGCCCATGATATGATCAAAACTACCATCAAGATAGACTAACAAGTCTGGTGCTTTCTTAGGCATACCTTCGAGCTCTTCCATCATATTATCCAAAAGCTCTAGGTAAATTTCGTACTCTTCCTGGCTAATATTTCCTTCCAGCGAATTAATGTAAGTAAAGAGCGCATCCTCGTAAATCGAACGATCTAAAACATTATCATTATTATAATAAGCTTCTTTGATTGACTTAAATCGCTTATTTAAGAAATAAATTTGTAGAGCAAAACCATACTTATCAGGATTTTCATAGTATTTATCCAAGATAGGGTTATTTTCTACAGGCTCATAAAATGCCTCTGTACCTAAGGCCTCAGACAGACGGGCAGTATAAGTTGTCTTTCCTACACCAATCATGCCAGCTAATATTATCACAATTGTTCTCACCTCCGAGAAACTATCTTAACACAAGATATGGTAAAAAGTCAATACAGCAATCACAAGATATTGGAACGGGTTAAATATCAAAGTCATTTCCAGCTGAACAGAAAGCTAGAAATGAAACAGAGAAGATACTACAACCGCTCGCAGTTTTTAGCCATATTTTTTAATTTTATACTCAACCAAAATCAAAATTAGCATATTGAGCAAACTCAAGGACCAATAAAGGTATCAATTTCCCAAGCGCTTCTTTCGCCATGGTGGTATTATAATCAAGAGTAAACTCCTGATTATAGCGGGCTTTTTGAGACCTAGACTCAAAAAGTAGCAATGAAACTCCAAAGGAGGTTTTGACGCTGACTTTGTCAGCTTCATTTCCCGCCTCAAAAGGTTCCCCAAACCTTATCGACTGTGACGAACTCTGTTCGTCTTATTTCCCACCTCCAAAGGTCTCCCAGACCTTTGGAGCGTCCGCCACTTTTTAGAAAGAAGCAAAAAAGTAATTTTTGATTTTTGACAAGTATTAATCACCACTTCTAATGTCTCGCAGTCGCTAGTTTTTATAAGTGATATGACTGCTGGTTCACGGTATCAATGATATTTATTCATACTAAAAATAAGAAGCTGAGAAAAATATTCCCAACTTCTTTGATATTTGGCTTTTGACACTAAATTCTATACCAATCAAACTTAGAATGTATTCACAATATTATAGATTGTAGAAAACAGTCAATTGGTTCTCTCTTTGTCACAGAGAAAATCACATTTTTAGCCATTAACGCTTGCGAGTGTTCTTGCGATAAGCCATGCTAAGAATAGCTCCACCGATTGCCAATAAGCCAGCTGAAATAGCTCCGATAGCTGTTTGTTCACCTGTTTTTGGCAATGCTGCTGTCTTAGAAGTTAGCGATTGCTTCTTAGCTACTCGTGAAAACTGATTTGGAGTTTTCGAAACAGTAGTTGCCAACGTTGAGTGAACTGAACCTGTCTCAAGAGATTTCACTTCTGACGACAATTTATCTTCTTGCTTCGTCTCTTTATCGTCCAATTTTGGAGCGATTTCAGATGGTTTGTCATCCTTAGCTTCTGGCTGTGTTTCACCCTTGCTTTCTGGATGTGGAGAAACTTCTGGAGCTCTGTGAAACTCAACTTCTGGTTCTTTCTCTTCGTCCATAATCTCTGGAGCTTTGCCTTTTTCAATCAACTCAAGCAAAGGCATTTGATTATAGTTTCCAGCCATGTCTTCGACAACATAGCTCACATTTTCTAATGTGATTTCAATATCGTCTTCAGTCATCTCTGGAATTGTAACGGTACCATCTTCAGCGATTGGTAAATAAACCACGCTATACAGACCTTCTTCCTCGTCTAGTGAAAGGAATGCTAGACGCTGACGGTAAATTGGCAAGCCTGTTACTTCTGGTTGACTGACAGTCAATTGACGTGTTTCTTTGTTATAATTCACGACTTGAGGAAGAGCTGGTTTTGTCACATTGACCATGATTTCAAAATCCATATGTTGTTCTTTAGCACCTGTTGTCATTGGCGTGTAGAGGACACGATAAATGTAGGTACCATTCGCTACAGTTTCGCCATCCTTATTCGTGCCATCCCAGCTCGTGTTGGTATATTCAACAGCTCCCTGAACTTCATCACTCTTATTGTAGTTTTTATGAGCGATTGCTTCGTTATCACTTTCCCAAATCACGTCACCTGTTTCTTTATCAAGCACTTGAGCTTTTAAGCCCTTGGCATTTCTAAAGAAAGTTCCTTGGAAAGTAACGGTATCCATATTACCATCTTCATTTGGAGAAATAGCAAGATAAGGTTTATCACCTTGATGAATTAAAAGACGTTTGTTTTCATCATCTATTTTTTCATATGACCCTAAAACCGTATTCACTTCTGATTCTGGAGCATCTTCATCTGATAAACCAGCTCCTACAGCAGACCATGGTTTATAGTGTGATTTTAAAGCAGTAAAGCCTTTTTCTACAAAATTACCATATTTTAAATCAAATTCATTAGTCTTTTCTTGAGGTTGGTAATAGAATGTGCCTTCAAGACGGTTATAAATAGCTTCTTCAGCAGCAGGTAAATCTGCAAAGTTTCCTCTAAAGCCAACAAATGGGATACTCATATCTACTCCTTGAGCATCAACGGCTTTAAACTGTACAAAACCATCTAGGAAGTAACCATTTGGCATCTCAGCTTGCAATTTCTGATCTGCTGACGATACGTCAACCTTAAGCGTCACCAATTGACTGCTACGCGGCGCAACGATGACACGTTGTTTAGCTGTATCGAGAACATGCTGAGGTGATAACGTAAAGGCTTTATCAGAAACCTGATCACTCATCACTGTTGCATGGTAATCAAACGTTTTTGGTGTGTCACCAAGATTGTGCACCATGACTGGGATTTCAAATGTGGTTGCCACATCATTTAAGTGGATTTTAGTCTGTTGACCATTACCTGTAACATAGGTATCTGATTTCACAACTTTTGAAAGATCAAGTGCACCTGCACCCTGCTGACGTGGGGAAATAAAGGTTCCAGCTTTAACATTTTTAATTGGATTTGCCGTTGACATCAATAAAGCTTTTGCCAATTCCAAACGTTTTTCTGGAGTAAGGTTTAAATGTGCAAATTTTGTTTCCACATGTTTGAGCAATAAGTTCATTACAGCTGTCACATGCGGTGTTGCCATACTTGTTCCTGACCAAGGTTCGTACTTATTACCAGAAATTGATGAATAAATCCCATGACCTGGTGCAGCGATATCCGGTTTCATATGACCATCTGCAGTCAATCCCCAACTTGAAAAATCATCCATGTAGGCACCTTTAGGTAAGGTAAATTGGCCATAATCACCTGTAAAGGTGAGCTTAGCATCGGTCATACCTTTCAAGATTACACCATCTTCGAAGGTCATAAATCCTGCTGGAATATCCCCTTGTGGCAAACTTTCTAACGAACGTCCTTCCAAGTGGTTAACAATAATGATACCTGCTGCCTTATGTTTAGCAGCCATTGCCATTTTTTCTGCGAATGAGAGTGCGCCTCCACGGTTAACAATGACTATTTTTCCTGCAACATCTTGATTACTATAATCAGCCTGTTCTCCTTCTTTCAAAACAACAAAGGAATACGCCTTTTGATTATCTAATGGTGCTGTCAATTGAATGGCCAAACGTTTTGGTTCAGTAGTAGGAGTTGTTACTGTAACCACTTCTGCAACGAGTTTTTCTGGAACGTAAGAAGCTACGGTTAGCACATTTTCTGATGTTGCCGGGGTTCCAATAATCCCAAAATCAGGATTTTCAGCACTCGGTTTACGATCATAGCCTCCAAAGGCACCATCGTTTCCTGCTGATACAACAATAGCAACACCTTTTTCTTTAGCCTCTTTAATGGCTTGAAGGGCTTCTTCTGATAATTCTTGCTCAGCTTCTGCCGTATTTCCAAAACTCATATTAATAGCTGTCGCACCCAATGCTACCGCATCCTTAATCGCTTGAGCGTATTGTTTAGAATTTTCCAAACGCTGAGAACGTCCTGCTAACTTGGTTCTCATAAAAAGAAGTTGTGCTTCAGGTGATAAGCCTTCAACAACAAATTGATTGCCAAGAGCATGCTTAGACTGACCTGCGACAATACCTGCCACATGTGTCCCATGATCCGTATCTGTCACTTTGACATTGCTACTGTAATCATGGCTGTAAACGATTTTCTCGTTATGCCATTGCCCTCTGTCAATGCCAGCTTCTTTCTTCTTCGCTTCTAGAGCTTCCTTTGTTGGGTAAAGACCTGATTCTGAACTGTTACCTTGAAAAGCTTCATGAGATAAATCAATCCCAGCATCAATCACAGCAATAGCTGTTCCAGCACCTTTTCCTGCTGCTTGCCATAGATCATTAACCTCAGGTGTCACTCCTTGAACAGTTGACGCTTTTTCTTGAGCAGTATCAGATGACTCCTCAGATACCAAAGCGCTTTCTGAAACAGCAGCTTCTGAGTTTTCTACTTCCGCTTTTTCTGGAACAGGTAAAAATACTGGCTGTGAGACTTCTTCTGTTCCCAATTCCGAAATCTGATTGGCCGAAGCCACACCACTATGCCACAACAAAACACTGGTAGCCATCAAAGTGACTCCCATCCATTTACGTTTCTTATAAGACTGATGTTTCAAAATAAATCCTCCAAATTCTTATCGTACCTCAATCTTACAGAAATTATTTACACCTTTCAATAGCAATACTAAAATCAAATCTATTCCTAATGTTATCTAAACGTTATCTTTATAATCTTTATTTTAAATTAATGTTTCTGGGATGTTTTAAGATTTTTTAAGAAAAAAACTTCATAAAATAATGAGTAATTCATTAGCCTTGAACTCAACAACTGTCAAAAAGGCTGGATATCATCCAACCTTATGTCAACTTATCTGAACAAGTTAAACTATCCATATTCTTACCTACCTACTAATAATCGGGATAATAATATATGTATTGATAAGTATGAGTAGTAATAGGTGCACTGGATAAAACCAATAGAAGAAATATTTTGATTGTAGTCCCCGCTCGCCATTGTACAAATTAATAAATAATAACGAAAACACCGATAATAAGAAATTTGGCTCCATAAGGCCTTGTATTGAAAAATCCAAGCCACAAATGTACATAACCAAAGCCGCTAAAACTGTTTTTAATACAGGTTTATCACGAAAAAGATAAAATACAGAAATCAGAAAAATGCCATAATACCAGCCGTCAAATGAAAAAATATACGACAAGGTAGCTCCTAACAATACAGCCAAACTACTCCTGATGACATTTCCTTTATAGTGTTGAATAACTGTCAAAACTGCTAAACCTAATAACAGGGTAAATAGCACATTTTGCTGACGGAGACTAAAAAGTTTCCCAGTTAACGCTAAATCGTAGATAGGTTCTGATAGGACAGCAAATACCCCTAAATTTAAAAAATACCTTTTCAAGCTTCGAGTACACAAGAAACCTTCTACTAACAAAAAGCAGAAAATAGGAAAAGCCACTCTACCCAAAATATGAAACAATTCAGAAACGAATAACAGAATTGAAAATTGTGCATCCGTAAGCATTGAATACGGTGCTGTTAATATAATCCCCTGTTCCAATATAATTTGACTAAAGTGATCCAACACCATTGCTACAACAGCTACCATTTTCAACGTACTACTGGTAAAACATTTTTTCATTATAGCACCTCACTACCACTTGAGTTGTTATTATTATACCATTCTTAGATTTAATTTAGCCATAAAAAAGAAGATGAACTAAGACTTTAGCCCATCTTCTGATAGTTTATATCGCCTGTGTTGTAAAGCCACGGCTTTCGAGGACTTGAAGCATAGCTTCTGCGGTGTCCAAGGCTGTGAAGAGTGGCACGCCTTGGGCAATGGCAGAGCTACGGATAACTTGTCCATCTTCATCTGCGGTACGTTTGGTACCTACGGTGTTGATGATTGCCTGTACTTTCCCTTGACGAACAAGGTTTGGAATGTCGGTATCATCTTGGCCAATTTTACCAACAAGTTGTGCCTCTAAATCATTTTCTGCAAAATATTTAGCTGTTCCTTCTGTCGCAAGGACATTGTAACCAATACGATCAAAGCGTTTTGCCAAGGCTAGCGCTTCTTCCTTAGTATCATCAGCAATGGTGAAGACCACATTTCCAAATTCTGGCAAGTGGAAGTAGCTCGCTTCAAAGGCTTTATATAAGGCTTTTTCAAGGGTCACATCAGAACCCATGACTTCCCCTGTTGACTTCATCTCAGGTCCAAGAAGGCTATCTACCTTAGCTAATTTTGTAAAGGAGAAGACTGGTGCTTTGACGTGAACCAGCGGACTTTCTGGATAAAGTCCATCTTCATAACCTTGCTCTGCTAATGATTTGCCAAGAATCAAGTTGGTCGCCACTTGTGCCATTGGAATATCGGTCACTTTAGACAAGAATGGAACCGTACGACTAGCGCGTGGGTTAACCTCAATCACGTAAACCGTCTCATCCTTGATGACAAACTGAATGTTCATCATCCCGATGCAGTTAAGCCCAATAGCCAAACGTTTGGTATAGTCAGCAATGGTTTCTTGAATTTCTTTGGACAATCCTTGCGGTGGGTACACAGCCATTGAGTCACCTGAGTGGACACCGGCACGCTCAATATGCTCCATAATACCAGGAATCAAGACATCTTTCCCATCAGATATCGCATCTACTTCGCACTCACGACCAACGAGGTATGAGTCAACGAGAACAGGGTGTTCTGGACTTGCTTTTACAGCTGTACGCATATAGCTACGCAAATCCTCTTCATTTTCGACGATTTCCATGGCACGTCCACCGAGAACGTAAGATGGACGTACCAATACTGGGAAACCAATTTGGCGAGCCGCTGCAACAGCTTCTTCTTCATTGGTTGCTGTCTGACCAGGTGGTTGTGGAATGCCTAAGTCTTTCAGAGCTTTTTCAAACAGCTTACGGTCTTCGGCACGATCCAAATCCTCAACTTGGGTACCAAGAATAGTTACACCTGCATTTGATAGCGCTTCTGCGAGGTTAATCGCTGTCTGACCACCAAATTGTACCACGACGCCTTTTGGTTGTTCCAACTCAATCACATTCATCACATCTTCAAAAGTGAGTGGCTCAAAGTAGAGTTTATCAGAGACTGAGAAGTCTGTTGATACCGTCTCAGGATTTGAGTTCATGATAATCGCTTCGTAACCTGCTGCTTGGATGGCTTTGACAGAATGCACCGTCGCATAGTCAAACTCGACACCTTGTCCGATACGGATTGGACCTGAACCAAGTACAATCACTGACTCTTTATCTGATTTGACAGACTCATTTTCCCACTCATAGGTTGAGTAGAAGTACGGCGTTGAGCTTTCAAATTCAGCCGCACAGGTATCTACCATCTTGTAAACAGGGACAATCTTATTCTCTAGGCGAAGAGCTCGTACCTCTGCTGTCACCATGTTCCAAAGCTCTGCAATTTTACGATCTGCAAAACCATTACGTTTGGCTTCTTTGAGCAACGCTACATCACCAGCATGTGTTGCCAGCTCTTGTTCGATTTCAAAGATATGAAGGAGCTTATCTAGGAAGAAAATATCAATCTTTGTCAGCTCTGCCAATTCTTCAATCGTATAACCACGGCGAATGGCTTCTGATAAGTAGAAAAGACGGTCATCTTGAGCTTTAACAATTTTTTCAACCAAAGCATCATCTGTCACATCTGCTAGTTCTGGCATTTCATTGTGATGAACACCAATTTCCAGAGAACGGCAGGCTTTCAGAAGACTTTCTTCAATGTTACGACCAATTGCCATGACTTCTCCAGTCGCCTTCATCTGTGTCCCAAGGCGGCGTTCACCGTGTTCAAACTTATCAAATGGGAAACGTGGAATTTTTGCCACCACATAGTCAAGTGCTGGCTCAAACATAGCGTAAGTCGTCCCTGTAACAGGGTTAATCATCTCGTCAAGCGTCAAACCAACTGCAATTTTGGCTGCCAATTTGGCAATCGGATAACCTGTTGCCTTTGAAGCTAGCGCTGATGAACGAGACACGCGCGGGTTCACTTCAATGACATAGTATTTGAAGCTGTGAGGGTCGAGTGCTAACTGAACATTGCAGCCTCCCTCGATTTTAAGGGCGCGAATGATTTTTAGGCTGGCATCACGGAGCATTTGATTTTCAATATCAGACAGCGTCGGCGTTGGCGCAAATACAATCGAATCACCTGTGTGGATACCAACTGGGTCAAAGTTCTCCATGTTACACACAACTAAGGCGTTATCAGCGGCATCACGCATCACTTCATATTCAATTTCTTTGAAACCAGCGATGGAACGCTCAATCAAACACTGGGTTACAGGCGAGAGCTTCAAGCCATTTTTAGCAATGGTGCGAAGTTCCTCTTCATTGGCACACATCCCACCACCTGTACCACCAAGGGTAAAGGCAGGGCGGACGATAACAGGGTAACCAATGCTGTTGGCAAAGGCTACCGCTTCTTCAACTGTTTCAACAATCTCAGATTCAGGAATCGGCTGCTCCAACTCCTCCATCAATTGTTTAAAGAGGTCACGGTCCTCAGCTTGGTCAATAGCAGACAATTTTGTCCCCAAAAGCTCAACACCAAGTTCATCAAGAATACCAGCTTTTGAAAGTTGCATGGCCATATTCAAACCAGTCTGTCCACCAAGGGTTGGTAAAAGAGCATCAGGTCGCTCCTTACGGAGAATGCGTGTGACAAATTCTAAGGTAATCGGTTCAATATAAACCTTATCCGCAATTTCTTTATCCGTCATGATGGTTGCAGGGTTTGAATTGACCAGAACAACGCTATAACCTTCCTCTTTCAAAGCCAGACAGGCCTGTGTTCCAGCGTAGTCAAACTCAGCTGCCTGACCGATAATAATCGGACCAGACCCAATCACCATAATTTTTTTAATATCTTTTCTCTTAGGCATCTTATTTCCTTTCGTATTTCCTATCTCTCTGGATAGAATTAAATAGTGGCTCCGACACAAGAAAACAACTTCGACAAACCGTTCCAAATTGTTTCAATTCGTAGGAGCTTAAAGACTGTCTATCATCATAACTTCTGGATATCCTATTCCGTTACCTTATCCAATTTCCAAGCATCAATCATCTCAAGAAATTCATCAAAGAGATAGCTAGCATCATGTGGACCAGGTGCTGCATCTGGGTGGAATTGGACTGAAAAGGCTGGAAAATCACGGTGGCGAACCCCTTCAACGGTCTTATCGTTGATTTCTTCGTGCGTAACCATTAGACAATCTGGTAAGCTGTCTCTATCAACTGCAAACCCATGGTTCTGACTGGTGAAATCAACACGACCTGTCGCAATCTCACGCACCGCATGGTTAAAACCACGGTGGCCAAATGTCATCTTATAAGTCTTAGCGCCGTTTGCTAGGCTAAAGAGCTGATGTCCCATACAGATACCAAAAATCGGAATTTTACCTTGAACACCACGTATCATCTCTAAAACTTCTGGAACATCTGTCGGATCCCCAGGACCATTTGACAACATGACACCATCTGGATCGAGGTGTAAAATGTCTTCTGCCGTTGTGTTGTAAGGAACAACCGTCACATTACAATCACGTTTTGAAAACTCACGTAGGATTGAGTGTTTTAAACCAAAATCAACAAGGACAATCGTTTTACCAACTCCTGGAGCAGGGTAAGCAGTTTTAGTGGAAACTTGCTCGATATTATTTGTAGGTAAAACCGTAGCTTTAAGCTGTTCTTGTAAATGTGCTAACTCACCACCATTAGCAAGCGTCGCTTTCATTGTACCGTGTTGACGGATAATTTTAGTTAGGGCGCGTGTGTCGATGCCAGAGATACCAGGAATATTTTTAGACTTTAAAAAGTCATCCAAGGTCATCTGATTACGCCAGTTGCTTGCTCGTCGTGTTGCTTCAGAAACTACTACCCCTTTACAAGTCGGCGTAATGGATTCATAGTCATCACGGTTAACCCCATAATTTCCCACCAATGGGTAAGTAAAGGTTAAAATCTGTCCATTATAAGATTGGTCGGTGATTGACTCCTGATAGCCAGTCATACCTGTGCTAAAGACAATCTCTCCAGTCACATCACATTCCGCACCAAAGGCTTTTCCTTCAAAAACAGTACCGTCTTCTAAAATCAATAATCGTTTTGCCATTGTTTTACTTTAAGGGATGCTAATGTTACTCAGCTTAATCCCCGCCCGCTAGCATCGCTAACAAGCTTCTCCTTTCTATTTGCTGTCTCTCTGGACAGCATTAAATAAATACTTCTGTCTAAATAGCGTGAATGAGTCACTCCGATGTGAGAAAACAACTGCGATCGTTCAGTTGTTTTCGAGCTAGTGCCTGACATAGCCAAGTCACCATAGTGATTGGCGTTTGACAAGGAGCTACTTTAGTAGCCCTTGGAAAGTGGTAGGTCTTTCTATTTGTCGCCTCACAGGACAACATTAAATATCTAAAAACTAACCGAGAACCTTGCTATTGTTCTTTCCGCCCTCTCATAATCGCTTCTAAAATCGCCATTCTCACAAAGACACCGTTAGTCATTTGCTTCACAATCCGTGATTTTTCAGCTTCGACCAGACTATCAGCGATCTCCACATCACGGTTTACTGGGGCTGGGTGCATGATAATAGCAGAGCTTTTAAGACGTTGATAACGCTCTTGATCCAAACCGAATTGACGATGATATGTTTCTTTTGAAAAGGTCCCATCACCATCATGACGCTCATGCTGCACTCGCAACAACATCATCACATCAAGTTCTTCAATGACATCATCAATAGCAATGTACTGACCGTAGCTGTCAAACTCTTCTGAGTACCATTCAACAGGTCCTGCAAAATAAAGCTGCGCTCCCAAGCGTTTTAAAATTTGCATGTTTGACTTTGCCACACGAGAATGCGTAATATCTCCCGCGATGCAAATTTTTAGGCCTTCAAAACGACCAAATTCTTCATAAATCGTCATTAAGTCAAGTAAACTTTGACTTGGGTGCTGACCAGATCCATCACCACCATTAACAATGGAAGCTGAAATCGTAGCACTCCCAATGAGCTGTTTGTAGTAATCAACCTCTGAATGCCTAATCACACAAATGTCAACACCTAGAGCATCTAATGTCAGCACTGTATCGTAGAGGGTCTCCCCTTTATTAACGGAGCTTGTTTCAGCATGGAAATCAATCACATCAAGTCCCAGTTTTTTCTCTGCGACTTCGAATGATTTATGGGTGCGCGTCGAATTTTCAAAAAAGAGATTCGAAACAAATACCTGATGCTCCAATGCATGTGAAGCTCTGCCATTTTTTAAAGAAATCCCTCGAGAAATTAAACCTAGAACCTCTTCTGCACTTAAGTGCTCCATCGACACTAAATGTTTTAGCACTACCTTATCATCTACAATGGGCATGCTTATGCCTCCTCAACTAAAGTGACACGGTCTTTGCCATCCACTTCGACCACTTCAACAATGACTTCTTCACTACTGCTGGTCGGAATATTTTTCCCAACATAGTCGGCACGAATTGGCAATTCACGGTGCCCACGGTCAACCAAGACCGCTAAACTCACACGCGCAGGACGACCGAGACTAACAAGATTGTCAATGGCCGCGCGGATGGTACGCCCTGTATAGAGCACATCATCAACCAAGATAACATCTTTATCCGTGATATCAACCGACATGACAGTGGTATCTTCTTCAACCTTGATGTCATCACGGAAAGGCTTGATATCAAGCTCTCCTAATGGAACATCTAAATTTTCAAGTTGAGATAGACGCTCTTGAATACGTTTGGCTATAAAAACACCACGTGTTTTGATACCAGCTAAGACAATATTATCTAGGTTCTTATTGCGTTCAATAATTTCATAAGTAATGCGCGTGATGGCACGTTTCATCGTCACATCATCGATGATTTCTTTACTCTTCATAATAATCCCTCCTGATAAATGAAGCGCTAATGATACAAAAAATCCCCTTGTTTCCAAGGAGACACTGAAAAATAGAGACAATTAACCCACCGCTATTGCCTGTTTTTTTAAGCTCTCCTTAATCGCCTCACGGGACGATGTTAAAGGATTTTTAATTATCCCTATTATAGACAAAAAACTGAACAATAGCAAGTAAAAAAACAATTTCATTCTGAATTTTATACTTAACAAAACTCAAAATTTACTTTTTTTGTTCCTTTCTTAAAAGTGCGGACGCTCCAAAGGTCTGGGAGAGCTTTGGAGGTGGGAAATAAGACGAACAGAGTTCGTCACAGTCGATAAGGTTTGGGAAACCTTTTGAGGTGGGAAATGAAGCTGAAGAATTCAGCGTCAAAACCTCCTACGGAGTTTCATTGCTAGATTTGAGCCTGTTTTTCGCAGTAGATGATTGGCTGAACTTGTCGACGGCTCGACAGCGTCCAACCTAATCATCCTTGCGGGGGAACTACTACGAAATTGATTCTCAATTTCTGTAGTTCTCCCAAAAATCCGTTCTTATCAAGCAAATTACCCTCGCTTTTTGATTTCTAAGCTTGGGCTAAACTGTCCACTGGACAGTTTCACTAATAATAATACCACTATAGCGAAAGAAACATTTTAGCCTCACTTCGTTCGGTGGCCTATTAACGATATTAGAGGTTCTAAACTGCTAGTTTTGATTTTGGAGGAGTATAATCAGTATTCTTGATAGATAAACCAATCAGCCCAAACAAAAACTCATCGGCATTTGCCGACAAGCTTTCGCTATCCTTTTCTTAACTGCTCCAAGGTTTCTTGGAAAATGGCAGGTACAGGTGCGGTGAATTGCACCAATTCTCCTGTTCTTGGATGGGTAAATCCAAGGGTTTGGGCGTGTAAGAACTGACCGTGACCTTTAAGGGTTTTACGTGGTCCATAGGCTTCATCACCAGCAACAGGGTGTCCAATATAGGCCATGTGAACACGAATTTGATGGGTGCGACCTGTTTCTAGCGTCAATTCTACTAGCGTGTAATCCCCAAAACGTTCCAAGACTTGGAAACGTGTCACTGCTGGTTTTCCTTTAGCAGTAACGGCTTGTTTTTTACGGTCTTTTTCAGAACGGCCAATCGGCGCCTCAATCATACCACGGTCATTAGGTAAATTGCCATGCACAATAGCAAGGTATTTACGAAGTGACTTTTGAGCTTTTAATTCCTCTGCTAGGGCATTGTGAGCGACATCGTTTTTAGCAACCATTAACAAGCCAGAGGTATCTTTGTCAATGCGGTGCACAATTCCTGGACGAACCACACCATTGATAGACGATAAATCTTTGATATGGTACATAAGGGCATTGACTAAAGTTCCTCTTGTGTGACCTGCAGATGGGTGAACGACCATGCCTTGTGGTTTATTAACCACAGCAACATCCTCATCCTCATAAACAATATCTAAAGGAATATCTTCTGCCACGTACTCTAAAATTTCTTCTTCTGGTACTTCATAAGTGATGATATCACCTGCTTTGACAGCATATTTTGCCTTGACAGCTTTGCCATTGACCAAAATCGTCCCAGCCTTAATGCCTTCGTTAGCTTGAGCGCGTGACAATTCCGTCAACTCTGCCACTGTCTTATCAAGACGATGACCACCTTCTTTTACAACTACTTCCATGCTTCCTCATCTTTCCACAATGCTAATGCCAACACAGCTACTCCGACCGTTAGGTAAGAGTCCGCCACGTTGAAAATCGCAAAATCCACAAAATCCAAATGTACCATATCGACCACATAGCCTAGTCGTACACGGTCAATAAAATTACCTAGTCCCCCTGAAATCACAAGGATCAAACCAAGCAACAGCAACCAATTTCCCTTAATATTTTTAATCAGATAATAAATAGCTGCACCAATCACAACAACTGTGACGAGAGCAAAGAACCATTGCTGATTTTGCAACATGGAAAAAGCTGCGCCATAATTTCTGACGTAGGTCAAGCTAAAAATCGGAGGTAAAAAAGACTGAACCTCTTCTAACGCAATATGTTCCACAATCCAAAATTTACTCAACTGATCCAGAGCAATCAACATAGCAATCATTGTTGGAATCACATATTTTCTCATGACTTGTCCTCCTCTAAATCATTAAAGTAGGCTTTCATGACAGAGACAAATTTCTCTGCACATGCTGATAAATCCATTTCTGCACGCTTGACGTAAACCATCTGATTATCTGTAGCCCCTTCTAATGGGATAACAGTAATCCCATTAACACTGGCACTATCAAGAAAACCAGAACCTGTGGCATAAGCATCCGTACGTTCTAAAATACCATTCAAAGTAGCGCGGTCGGTCACTTTAAAAACAGTAGTCGAATCGCTTCGGTCAACTAAATTTTCAGAATAGTAAAGGTACTCATCCTTCTCCTGTGTAAAGAGAACAGACGGAAAACCCGCTAAATCGTCCATCGTTAGACTCGATTTAACCGCCAACGGATGTTTTTTTCGTAGGTAAATGTGCGTTTGAAAATGGCTGAGCTCCACATATTCTAAGCCCTGCTTTTCCATTTTACGTAAAATGCCATCGCGGTTCTGCTCATTGAGGTAGATAATCCCAAGCTCGCTATGCCCTTCTACCACCTCATCCAAAATCTGAACCGTCGTTGATTCAAAAATCCTAAAGTGGGCATATTCTGGATAAGCCTCTGAAAACTTGGTAATCACAGGAGGCAAAAAATCATAATGCTGACTCGAAATCGAAAACTCTTTTTGACCAGATTTATTATAGGTGTACTGATTTTCAAAGGAATCAAAATTCGCCACCAAGCGCTGTGCTTTTTCAAAGAAAATCGTCCCACGTGTCGTCAAAACAGCACCCGAAGTGGTTCTCTTGAAAATTTTAAAACCAAGCTCTTCCTCAAGGTCTTTGACAGCAACTGACAAACTAGGCTGACTAACATAAAGTGTGGTCGCTGCCTCACGAAAAGTCCCCGTGCTTGCAATCGCCACAACGTATCGTAATTGTTGAATATTCATGAGAACTATTATAGCAAATTTTACAAAAAAAAACCTGCACAATGCAGGCTTAGTTTATCTAAGATAAGTAATTTCTGAGGCAATAACAAAGCCAAGTTTTTCATACAAACGTTTAGCAACAACATTGTCAGCCTCCACTGCAATTTGAAAAGGACGACTATCATTCTCAATACGATCATTAAGAATATACTTAGTCATGTAAGTCCCAATACCTTTGCCTTGCTCAGCATTTTTAACAGCCAATCCATATAAAAGTTGATCGCCTGATGATAAATCAACCGTACAAGAGGCGATAACCTCTTCAGCTCGCAAAACAACATAAAGAAGACTCGTTTCATCCTCAATCGCCTCACGCGCATACTGACGACACAACTCCAAGTCTTCTTCAAAGGTTTCAGATTGAAACTTTGCGATCGCTTCCAGATGTTGTAAGTCAGCCTGACACACCCTAATATCAGACCTTTCCTCTAGCGCTACTTTATCACAACCGCGGCTCATCCAAAATTCACTTTCATTAGTCTCATTGACCTGCCAAGCAGATAGCAACCAAGGATTATTAGTCAAAAAATGACGCTCAATATTAAAACTTGGTTTTCCAAGGCCGTAATCTCTTGTTGACTCCTTATAATTTTCAAAAAGCTGGCGCGCAAGTCCCTGACGACGATACGCTGGTGCTACCCAAATAAATAAGTCCACTTCATTAGGGTCGTCTGCATACACGGTCAAAAAACCACGAAGCTCATTTTTTTCATAAACTAAAAAGAAGGCGGGCATGTCTTGATCAAAATTGAGCATATTTGAAAGATATGGCTCGCGTGTAAAGTTATCATAGTCCCTAATTTCAGCAATTAATTGGCGCACTTCTTGCTCCTGCTGTTTTGATAACTGATTCGTTACAATAATTTTCATGATTTCTCCTTGTGTAGATACTTAGAATTAATACTTAACCAAATTCAAAAATTCCTTTTTTGTTTCTTTCTTAAAAGTGCGGACGCTCCAAAGGTCTGGGAGACCTTTGGAGGTGGGAAATAAGACGAACAGAGTTCGTCACAGTCGATAAGATTTGGGGAACCTTTTGAGGTGGGAAATGAAGCTGACAAAGTCAGTAACAAAACCTCTTAGAGAGTTTCATTGCTATTTTTTGAGCCTGTTTTTCGCAGTGGATGATTGGCTGTACTTGTCGACTACTAGACAGCGCCCCCCCTAAACATCCTTGCGGGAGAACTACTACGAAATTGACTTTCAATTTCTGTAGTTCTCCCAAAAATCCGTTCTTATCAAGCCAATTACCCTCGCTTTTTGATTTCTAACCTCAGGCTGAAACTGTCCACCAGACAGTTTCACTAATAAGAATACCACTATAGCGAAAGAAACATGTTAGCCTCACTTCGTTCGGTGATTTATCAATGACATTCGAGATTATAAAATGCTAATTTTGATTTTGGATGAGTATTAGAGTCCTATTATCTAATCGTGTTTATTTCTTTCAGTATGAGTATTGAGCATTTGGTCAATACTTGATGTACGTAGTATATCAAATTTTTTTCAAGAAAAATAGGACCTCCCATTTGGGAAATCCTACTTTTTCTGTTAGTTAAACTAAATTATTTCGCAATTGGGTAAACAGAAACTTGTTTTTTATCGCGACCTTTACGTTCGAAGCGTACAACACCTTCAACTTTTGCAAAAAGTGTGTCATCTCCACCACGTCCTACGTTCACACCTGGGTAGATGTGAGTTCCGCGTTGACGGTAAAGGATTGAACCACCAGTTACAGTTTGTCCATCAGCTGCTTTAGCACCAAGACGTTTTGCTTGTGAGTCACGACCATTTGATGTAGAACCTCCACCTTTTTTGTGGGCGAAAAGTTGCAAGTTTTCAAGATTTTTCAACATAATATTTGTCCTTTCCTATAAATCAGTTGCCAGATTACGCGTTGATAGCGCTGATAACAACTTTTGTGTAAGGTTGACGGTGACCTTGTTTACGGTGGCTACCTTTTTTAGGTTTGTATTTGAAAGTAACAACTTTCTTTTGTTTACCTTGTTTTTCGATAGTACCAACAACTGTTGCACCTTCAACGACTGGAGTACCAACTTTAGTAGTTTCTCCGCCTACAAGAACAACTTCGTTAAAAGTTACTTCTGCGCCTGCTTCAGCGTCGATTTTTTCAACGTAGATAGCTTGACCTACTTCAACTTTAACTTGTTTACCACCAGTTTTGATGATTGCGTATGTGCTCATGATGCACCTCCTATAAATTTTTAATGTGAGGTTTCCCTCTGTGAAGACTCGCCTTGTACCGTGGGACAAACCACTTAAAACGGGACTCGCGCGGTTGCACAGGATGTGCATTTAGTCAACGTTACTATTCTAACACTCTTAGTTATCTTTTTCAAGAAATTTGTTGCGATTTATAACATTTATTTATCATTTTTTCTATAAAAATTACAACAAATCTTCAATCAAATCTTCAACGTCATCATTTTCGGCTTGTGGTGTGATTTCTGTAATCATAATTCCTGCAACAGCTCTTTCAACCAGCCCTTCGACATCCATGCGGCGTTCATACTGTTCGGCATTTTTTATTTTAGGATTTGTTTTTGGACGGTCTGGGGCAAAAATAGTACAACAATCCTCAAACGGTTGGATGGAGATATTGAAGGTGTCAATTTTTTCGGCAATGTCAATGATTTCCAATTTGTCCATCGTAACAACTGGTCGAATAATTGGCGTGTTAGTCACCGCATTAATCGCCTGCATGCTCTCCAAGGTTTGACTGGCAACTTGTCCTAGGCTTTCACCATTAATAATCACCAAGCCATTTCTTTCCTCACGGATACGGTCTGTGATTCGCATCATAAAGCGACGCGTCAAGGTCATCAAGTAAGCTTCAGGGGCTTTTTCTTTAATTTCTTCTTGAATTTCAGTGAAAGGAACTTCGATAAATTGGATATTTCCACCAAATTTCGTTAGCTTACGGGTTAAATCATGGGCTTTCTTGAGGGCACCTGGACTGGTGTAAGGTGGGCTTGCAAAGTGAACAGCTTCAATATCTACTCCTCGTTTGAGGGCAAGGTAGCCAGCCACAGGAGAGTCAATACCACCTGATAACATCAGCATTCCCTTACCAGAAGTACCAACTGGCAAACCACCAGCACCTTTTATTTCTTCGTGGGAAATGTAAGCTGCTTCGTCACGGATTTCAACCTTGAGTGTCACATCTGGCTTTTTCATTTGGGCTTGGATGGATGGCAGAGCACGAAAAACAGCGTCTCCCAACGCATGGTTAAGTTCACGACTATCCAACTCAAAGCTGTGATCCGCACGCTTCGCTGCTACCTTAAAAGTCAATCCTTCCTTATACAAACCAGTCATGATTTCCTGCACCGCTTTTTCCAAAACAGCGACGTCTTTAGAAAGGCGATAAACCGGATTAAAGGCTTGGATACCAAAAATTTGCTTGAGGCTTTCTGCAACCGGTGCATAGTCCTGACCATTGAGAAAAACGTGGCAACGATCGCGGTCAGCAGTGACGTGGACCTCTGGATAAATGGATAACACATCTTGAATATTGCGTTTTAATTTGTTGATAAAACGCATACGGTTTTTCCCTTTTGTTGATAGTTCACCGTAACGAACCATAATTTCTGAATACACTAAGGTCATTTCTTATCTCACTTTCTTTGTCTTGTCATAAATTTGTCTAAAAACGGTCAAAAATTGTTCCACTTGGCTCATATCATTATCATCATCAAGACTGATACGAACAGCTGTTTGTGCAGATTTGGTCGAAACTCCCATTGAAATCAGAGTCCCTGCTGGTTTACCAGCTTTTGATGAACAGGCTGACGTCGTTGAAATGTAGATTTCATGCTCTTCAAACGCATGAACCACAACCTCTCCTCGCACCCCTTTAATCCCAAAGGTCAAAATGTTAGGAGCAAACTGTTCATTTCCTGAAAAGACCGTGATATCTTCATAGCGCAGCAATTCGTCGCGAATAACCTCTCGCATTTTTGCAATTTTAACAGTTGCTGTTTCTGCCTTATCTAAGGTTAAACGCAGAGCTTTTGCCATGGCGGCGATACCTGCCACGTTTTCAGTCGTTGAGCGCAGGTCTTTTTCTTGCCCTCCCCCTGTCAAAAGCGGTGCGATTTTCTTACCTGACTTTTTATATAGGAAACCAACACCACGGACAGCATGGAATTTATGACCTGAGAACGATGCCAAATCAACACGCTCTGTCAAGAAAACCTCTACTGGAACTTTACCGATAGCCTGTACGGCGTCCACATGAAAAGTGATTGTGGGCTTATCCGCTAACAGCTCTGAAATCTTTTGAATTGGCTGAACAGAACCAATTTCATTATTAACAGCCATAATAGATACTAAAATCGTATCTGGTCTCAAAAGCCCTGCCAATTGGTCAACATCTACAAAGCCATCCTTATCAACCGGAGCGTAGGAAATGTCAAATCCTTGTGTCTTTAACCATGTCGCTGATTCCTTAACCGCAGGATGTTCAATATCAGAAACGATAATATGCTTGCCATAGCGTGCTTTTTCAAAAGCCACACCCTTAATCGCCCAGTTATCACTCTCCGTCCCACCAGAGGTAAAGAAGATTTCTTCCTGTTTTTTCCCTAAAAGCTCTGCAATTTGTCGGCGAGAGGCTTCTAAAATTCGTGTTGATTTGTCGCCAAGACTATGTAGGCTTGACGGATTTCCGAAAATTTTAGTTGCCACTTCTTGATAAGTATAAAGTGCCTCAGGATAAGGCTGCGTTGTGGCTGCATTATCAAAATAAATCATCTATTTCTCTCCATAAAATCAATCCTCACTATTATACCACATGTCTTGCAATCTGTTAGTAATTAAGATAAGAAAACGATTGAACGGTTGATATAGTGTTTTAGCTTTAAAATAGTAAACTCGTTAAGATAAAATGTCTCAGTCACAATGAATTCCTCTTCAATATATGGTTGTTTTATAATATTTTATTACTGGTATTTTCTGCAATCATTACGAGCGACGAAGTCGCCACAACTAGCACTTTCCGCAGTGGTGATAGAGAGTGGGACAGAAGTCATGATTTCGAAGAAATTGACTTCGTCGTCCCACCTCCGCACAGTTGATTAGGATGGCCGCTAACGATTGCGTAGCAAGGGTTTAGGACCTCCAATCAACCACTGCGTCAATCTGTTATTACCATTAAAAATAGAAGGTTGAGATATTTATGTCCCAACCTCGTGGGGGTGAAACTGTCCACTGGACAATTTCACTGCTAAGAATACCACTATAGCGAAAGAAACATTTTTTCTCGCTACGCTCGTCACTATCTCAATGATATTAGAAGTTCTAAAATTCTAATTTTGATTTTGAATGAGTATAAGCATAATTGACAGTCATCCAAAATCAATGAAAGATTAGAATTTTCTAAAAATTCCACACAAATACTTGACACCGTTTTCTATTTGTGATATCTTACTTTCATGTTATATTATATAACATAAATCATTTTTGGAGGTGTCTTATGGCATTGATTGAATTTAAGAACGTCAATAAATATTATGGTGACTATCACGCCCTACGTGATATTAATTTATCCATTGAAAAAGGACAGGTTGTTGTACTTCTTGGTCCCTCTGGGTCTGGAAAATCAACACTTATTCGCACGATCAATGCTCTTGAAACGATTGATTCTGGAAACCTTCTTGTCAATGGGCACGAAGTTTCTCAGATTAAATCTAAAGAACTCCAAACACTTCGTAAAGAAGTTGGTATGGTTTTCCAACATTTCAACCTCTATCCGCACAAAGATGTGTTAGAAAATGTAACACTTGCACCAAAAAAGGTTTTAGGACTCTCTGACAAAGAAGCGACAGCTTTAGCCGAAAAATACCTAACCTATGTAAATATGTGGGACAGAAAAGACTATTACCCTGCCACCCTGTCTGGTGGACAAAAGCAACGGGTCGCCATTGCTCGTGGTCTTGCCATGCAACCTGAACTTCTCCTTTTTGATGAACCGACATCTGCCCTCGACCCAGAAACTATTGGTGATGTTCTTACCGTCATGCAAAACTTGGCAACTGAGGGTATGAGCATGGTCGTCGTCACTCATGAAATGGGCTTTGCTCGTGAAGTTGCTGACCGTATTATCTTTATGGATCAAGGAACTGTTCTGGTTGACACTACTGACGTCAACGCTTTCTTTGAACACCCAACCGAACCACGCGCCCAGCAATTTCTCAGCAAAATTATCAATCACACTTCTGAAAAAGTCAGCAAGAAAGGCTAGGTGATTCTATGAAAAAATGGCTTCTTTCTGCCCTGCTTTTACTTCTAACAACTATCGGTGTTACCCGCGTCTCAGCCGATACCAATAAGGTTGATGCGATCAAAAAAGCTGGCGTCCTTCGTGTCGGTGTGAAGCAAGATGTCCCAAATTTTGGCTACCTCAATGCTGAGACTAATCAATTTGAAGGCATGGAAATTGATATTGCCAAAAAATTAGCAAAATCCCTTGGAGTTAAGGTGGAGTACACTCCTGTAACCACCCAAACTCGTGAACCGCTTATGGATAACGGACAAGTTGATATTATCATTGCCACTTACACCATAACAGAGCAACGTCAGGCTAGCTTTAGCATCTCCGATCCTTACTACTATGACCAAATTGGTTTTCTCGTCCGCAAAAAAAGTAAAATTCAAACTATGGATGATTTAGATGGTTTGACCATCGGCGTTGCTCAAGGGGCAACAACTAAGGCGAATTTAAAAGCCTACGCAGAAGAAAATGGCTTATCCTTTAAGTTTGTTCAGCTAGGCTCTTATCCTGAATTAACCATGTCTCTTCAAGCCAAACGTATCGATGCCTTTTCCGTTGATAAATCTCTTTTATCAGGCTATGTCCATAAAGGTAATCGCATGCTAGATGATGGTTTTAACACACAAGCCTACGGCATTGCAACTAAAAAAACAAATACCGATCTCACTGACTTTATCAACCAAGAATTAACGAAATGGCGTCAGAATGGCAGTCTTCAAAAAATCTACGATAAATTTGAATTGACACCAGCTGAGCCAACCAACTAAGAAAGGAGCGCATATGATATTAACAACTGCACCTCTTAGCCCTTGGGCTTTGGAACGCTGGACTGGTTTGCTAGACCATCTTGACGAATTTGCCTTTGGTTTTTTATACACTTTAGGTACGGCAGCTGGCGCCTTGATTTTAGCACTTGCATTAGGAACAGGATTTGCTATGCTAAATCGCCACCGCCTCCCTCTCGTCCGTTTAATCGCTAGAATTTATGTCGAGGTCTTTCAAAATACTCCCCTTCTAGTTCACTTTGTTTTCCTATACTATGGACTAGCCATTGTGACCGAGGGTGCTATTCGCATTAACACCTTTTTCACAGCTGTTATCTGTGTTGGGCTTTACCACGGTTCGTACATTGCTGAGGTCATTCGCTCTGGTATTGAATCTGTACCAAGAGGTCAGACAGAAGCTGCCTTATCGCAGGGCTTTTCTCAAAAAGAGACAATGTGGTTGATTATTCTTCCCCAGGCGGTTCGCTCTATTTTACCACCTCTGACTAATCAAGTGGTTAACCTGATTAAAAATACGGCAACAGTTGCCATTATTTCAGGAGCAGATATCATGTTTACCGCCAAAAACTGGGCCTATGATACAACAAACTACGTCCCTGCCTTTGCTTCTGCTGCTCTTCTTTACTTCATCATGTGCTTCCCAGTTGCGGCTTGGGGACGTCGTATTGAAGCTCAAAACAAGAAAGCCTATCACCTCTAAAAGGAGAATGCTATGTCTGATATTTTCACATTAACCAACCTAAGCTTTTTATTAAGCGGTTTAGGACTGACCCTGTATATCTCTTTCTGCGCCATTATCTTATCAACGCTTTTTGGTAGCATTTTGGCGCTCATGCGTAATCATCAGAAAAAATGGCTGAGCATCCCAGCCAGCATCTACATTGAGTTTGTCAGAAATGTCCCAAATCTTTTGTGGATTTTCATTATTTTTCTGGTCTTTCAAGTCAAATCAACACCAGCAGGTATCATCGCATTTACAGTGTTTACCTCGGCTGCGCTAGCAGAAATTATTCGCGGAGGGCTAAACGCTATTCCTACTGGGCAGACAGAGGCAGGACTCGCTCAAGGATTTAACCATATCCAAATCTTTGTTTATATCATTTTCCCCCAAGCCTTTCGGAAAATGTTACCAGCTATTATTTCCCAATTTGTCACGGTTATTAAAGACTCCTCCTTCCTTTACACCGTAATCGCCCTGCAAGAATTTTTCGGAAAAAGTCAAATTCTCATGGGAAAATACTTTGAAACAGGACAAGTATTTACCCTTTATGCTATCGTTGCAGGAACCTACTTCCTCATCAATTTTGCCATTTCAAGCTACTCCCGCCACTTAGCCAAAAGCTGGGCAAGTAGTTTAGAGTAAACCAAAAGGCAGAACCCTTTGTTCTAGCCTTTTTTCATATCTTCTAGGGCAAATACAATCCTTTTTCGACACTTTGATCAATCATATCAAGTACCCATTGCCACAAATCTGGACTCTCAGCTTCAATGAAGGCTTTCTTAGCTAAGACCTGAGTTTTAGTCAGTCCGTCTGGATTATCACCTTCTTCTGCAATTAAAAGATGGTTCATCAGCGGTGCTATGGCATCAACACATCTTGCATATCTAGCCTCAACCGAATGACCTTTCTCGAACTCTTGCCAAAGATTTAGATAATATTCTTTTTGTTCCATTGGTAAAAAAGAAAAGGTCTGTGTTACTGATGCCAACTCTCGTTCATAAGAGTCTAACTTTCCAATCTCATCAAATGCAGAAGTATCACCTACTCCAATTTCACCGACATCATGCAAGAGTAACATGGTCATCACTTTTTCCATGTCAACTGTTTCTGAAAAATACTGACGTAGTGTGACCGCCATCAGCGCTAATTGCCAAGAATGCTCTGCCGAATTTTCAAATCGCTTGTCCAAGGTTTGATTTTGACGCGTAATGGTTTTAAGTTTTTCGACTTCGTTAAAAAAGTTCCATTGGGCTTGTAATTCTGTCACATTGTCCTCCTAGTCTCTCTCAACTGGCTGTGGACCAAAACTTTGTGAAGTTGGCATGATTTCAATGCGGTTAATATTGACATGTTCTGGTTGCTCTGCGATCCATAGAACGGTATTAGCAATATCTTCTGGCTGAATACTGTTAGCCCCTTCGTACAGCTTTTCTGCTCTGCTATTGTCCCCTTTAAAACGGACATTTGAAAACTCCGTGCCTCCGCAAAGTCCTGGTTCAACATTGGTCACGCGCACCTTAGTTCCTGCCAAATCCGCACGCAACTCTAAGCTAAACTGCTTAACGTAGGCCTTTGTCGCTCCATAAACATTGCCCCCTGGATATGGGTAAGTTCCTGCTGTTGAGCCGATGTTGATGATGTGACCGGACTGTCTTTCTACCATTTGGGGTAAAAGCTGACGCGTTAAATATGTCAGACCTACGATATTGGTCATAATCATGGTCTGCCAGTCTGCAAAATTGGCCTCATAAGCCTTATCAAGTCCCAGAGCAAGGCCAGCGTTATTAACCAAAATATCAATCTGCTGCCACTCTCTAGGCAAGCTAGCTAGCGCTGTGTCAATAGATGTCAAATCTGTCATATCCATCATCAAAGGGTAAAAATTCTCCCCATACTGCTCTTTTAAGTTCATCAGTTTCTCAAAGCGCCTTGCAGCACCAATCACTCGATAACCTTTGTTAATAAAACTTGCTGTCATCGCCGTGCCAAAACCAGCTGAAGCTCCTGTAAGCAATACCGTCTTTGTCATATCTCATCCTCCTTTTTAGTTATCATATCACTTTTTGTAAAAAAAATCATGTAAGTGCTTTACTTTTGTGTGACTAAAGTAGTATAATAAACAAAAAGATTAAAGGAGATTTTAGGATGATTACATTTGACCATGTTTCTAAGCAATATGGAGATAAATTTGCCCTTAGTGACCTTAATGTAACCATTGATAATGGGGAAATTTTTGGGCTCATTGGGCACAATGGTGCTGGTAAAACCACGACAATTTCTACGCTGACCTCTATTATTGAGCCAACCTACGGTGAGATTAGTGTTGACGGTATGAAACTAACTGAGCATCGTGATGAGATTAAACGTAAAATTGCCTATGTACCTGATTCTCCAGATATTTTCTTGAATTTAACTGCCGATGAATACTGGCATTTTTTAGCAAAAATTTATGGTGTTTCAGATGAAGAGACTGAAAAACGTATCGAAGAACTTGCTAATCTTTTTGACATCTATGATCGTCGCTTTGAAACCATTAGCAGTTACTCACACGGTATGCGACAAAAGGCTATCATTATCGGTGCCCTAGTGCCAAATCCTGATATTTGGATTTTAGATGAGCCTTTGACTGGTTTAGATCCACAGGCGTCATTTGATTTGAAAGAAATGATGAAAAAGCACGCTAGCGATGGCAATACCGTCATTTTTTCAACCCACGTTCTAGCTGTTGCTGAACAACTCTGTGACCGTATTGGTATTCTTCGTCAAGGAAAGCTAATTTTCGTTGGAACCTTGGAAGAACTCAAAGCAGACCATCCAGACAAAGATTTAGAAACCATCTATCTGGAACTAGCCGGTCGGAAAACAGAGGAAAAGGCAGGTGAGGCTTAATGAACTGGGCAATTATTTGGGAGTTGGTTAAAATCAACTTGCTCTACTCTAATCCTCAGGCCTTAGGGGCTATTCGTCAAAAACAATCAAAACGGCCAACCAAAAAGATTTCAGCCTACAAGAGCATGTTGCGTCAGCAAGTTTTTCTGGCACTTTTCCTAGGGCTCATCTATAGTGTTCTCTTCATCGGCATTGACTTCTCCAAGACACCAGGGCTGTTCACCGTTTACCTATTGACCTTCATGGGAATCTCTATCCTAAATGCTTTCCCGGCTGTCTTTACAGTTTTCTATGATAGCAAGGATAGCCAACTCTATCTTCCTTTGCCTATCAAACCGGGAGAGTTGCTTATTGCCAAAACTTTATCAACATTGGGCATGATTTTAGGATACCTTGTCCCTGCACTTGGGTTGCTTATTCTGTGTTACCTCCAGCTCAGTAACCCAGTCATTGCAGTTCTGCTAGGGCTATTCAATTTCCTTTTAATCACCCTAGCAGTGCTTGGGATTTCTGTGGTTTTGGTGAATCGTCTCGGCAGCATTTTGATCAAAAGCCCACATAAAAAACTAATATCAAGTACGCTATTGGTCTTATCACAAATCATTGCCTTTATTGGGATTATGTTTATCAACACCAATAATTCCAGAGAAGTTAGGGAGTCTGGTGGCAATCTGACTGCCTTGCCAGAATTACCATTATTTAGTGGTTTTTACCACATTGCAGATGCCCCATTCTCTATGGCTAGCATCATCAATTATGGTGCTTGGTTCCTACTTCTAGCCATTTTAATCGCTATTATCGCTAAAGTCGTTATTCCAAGCTATTATCGTCAGCTTTGGCAAATTGATAACGGACCCAAAACTATCCGCCAGCGGAAAACAAAGGTAAACCGAACAACCAACAATCTGTTGTTCCGCCACCATCTCAGCACTCTAAAAGTTCCTGCTTTGTGGTCTACAGTTTTCTTGACAGCTTTTCTGTACCTTTTCTTCTTAGCTGGAATGTTGACAAGTGGGCAACTTAATTTCGCTAGCATCACCCCTGATTTCTTTGGTATCTTGTTGATTTTTGGCATCTTAGTCGGCATGACGTCAACTGCACTGACAATGGTCGGAATCTCTCTCGAACGAGATAATTACACCTTTATCAGGACCTTACCTATTAACTTTAAACGGTTCCTAGTAACAAAATTCTGGATTTTATTTGCGATTCAAGCTGGGATTCCTGCTCTAGTGTACAGCCTTGTTGGAAGTCTCATTGGACTTCATCCAATCCTTGTCATCTCACTTGCTACCGGTATTCTTTTAGGGTCATTTGTCCCAGGACAATTTGATTACCGTAAAGACCTCAAACACTTGATGCTCAATTGGCAAAATGTTAATCAACTGATGACAAGAGGCAATCGCAACTTTCTCACTGCCTTACTAGGTATTGTACTTATTATCGGTTTTATCGCATTAGTTGTGTTTTCTGTTATCCTCGCCCATCAATTTGGTGCCCTAACAGTCAGCACAGTTCTCACGATTCTGACTATCATTATCGCTCTTTCATTCCAAATTTATATTTATCGCAACTTTTGGAAAAACTTGTAACATACTTTAGAGGTTGAGACGTAAATATCTCAGCCTTCTTTTTATATGATAGTGGAATGAATTAAAAATAGGGAACAAATATATAAAAATATAGAAAACAATTCTATTTCCCATCTCCTATTTTGCGTACTGTTATTGATTCAAATTACTATAGTAATAGCAGATTGACGCAGTGGTAAAAACGAGCGTCACTATTTCGCTATCCTTTCCTTTGACGGTCATGATTTCCAACGTCAGACTTAAGAATCCCCAATAGGCTCACCGATATCGGGTGCCCACAGAGGACTTCCACCTCAGATGGACAACATGCCCGTCGTACACACTATAAAAAACTCGCTCAGAATTGAACGAGTTTTTTTATTAATTATCCAAAGCTTGAGCAGCAGTGATAATTGACAATTTATAAATATCTTCTGCTGATGAACCACGTGACAAGTCATTGACAGGCTTATTGAGACCTTGTAAAATTGGTCCTACCGCTTCAAACATACCCAGACGTTGAGCAATTTTATAACCAATATTACCTGATTGTAAATCTGGGAAAACAAAAACATTTGCTTTACCTGCAACTGGGCTAAATGGCGCTTTAATTTTCGCTGTAATTTCATCAAAGGCAGCATCGAACTGCAATTCACCATCAATCGCAACATTAGGAGCTAGTTCTTTAGCAATAGCTGTCGCTTCTTGGACTTTAATTGCCTGAGGCGCATTTGCACTTCCCATAGTTGAGAAGCTGAGCATCGCTACTTTTGGTTCAATATCAAAGATGGCTGCTGTCTCAGCAGTATTGACTGCAATTTCAGCCAATTCTTGTGCATTTGGATCAATATTAATAGCACAGTCTGCAAAGATATAGCGTTCGTTGGTATTTTCACGGTTCATCAAGAAAACACCTGATGTACGAGAAATACCCGGTTTAGTTTTAATGATTTGAAGAGCTGGGCGAACAGTATCTGCTGTTGAGTGGATAGCACCTGATACCATACCATCAGCAAGACCTAGTTGCACCAACATCACACCAAAGTAGTTCACATCACGAAGCAGTTTATCAGCATCTTCAAGAGTTGCTTTCCCTTTACGAAGCTCGACAAATTTTTCTTTCATTTCTTCAAAACCATCATAGTTGTTTGGATCTAAAACTGTGATACCTGGGTCTGCAAAACCAAATGAGACTAAAAGATTGTGTACAGCATCTGGCTCACCAAGAATAATCGGCTCAATCAAACCTTCAAATTTCAAACGAGCTGCTGCACGCACCACACGTTCATCAATACCTTCTGGAAAAACAATTTTAACTTGTTTTCCAGCAATTTTTGCACGTAAATCGCCAAATAAATTACGCATAATTTCTCAACTTTCTTTTATTTTTTGTTGTAACTTTAGGATAACGCTTTCCATGTCAGCTGTCAAGGAACTCGTTTGTATTCTTTGTGTTCTTGTGAAGGGATCTGTGAAAGAGAGGTAATGGCAATGGAGCGCTTGTCGCTCAATACCATACGCCATTGAACCACCGTAAAGATCATCTCCTAAAAGCGGTTGCCCAATATGAGAAAAATGAACTCGAATCTGATGAGTCCGGCCTGTGTGAAGCTGAATATCAACTAACTTCACCTTTCCGTAACGCGCAACAACCTTATACGACGTGTGGGCATATTTCCCAGAAGGATGAACACAGCGTGTAATAATGGAGTCTTCAGGTCGAGCAATCGGAGCAATAATTTCCCCTTCATCCGGTAAATCGTCTTCACCTGCTACCAAGGCATAATAACGCTTTTCAATGACCTTTTTCTGTAACTGCTTATCCAGTCTGGCATGGGCGTAGCCGTGCTTGGCAAAAAGCATCAAACCACTGGTATCCTTATCAAGCCGCGTCACAATATGAACTTGCTTATTAGGATAATTTTGCGATAAATAATAGCCCTTAACACGATTCGCCATGGTATGAGAATGTAGAACACTGGGAATACTGGCAATGCCATGAGGCTTATTGAGGATGATAAAATGGTCATCCTCTGAAACAATCTCTAAAGGTTCATATATTGGTTCAAGACTGCCATTGATATCTTCTTCATCAGGAATTTCAATGGTTACCACATCACCAACATTTAAAACAAAGATAGCATTTTCTTCCTTACCGTTTACCCAGATATTTCCACCCTTAAACTTAATTTTAGCCAACAATGCTTTAGACACATCGTGCTCTTTTAAAAGACTTTTTACTTGGCAGGGTCTATGGGCAATATACTCAAATCTCATGTTCTTCTCCAACAAAGGCATCCTTGACCCGTTGCCAAAAACTCGTGTGGCGTGGAGTCGCTACAAAACTGATTTTAGCCTGATCAATTTCGTAAGTCACACGCTGCACATTGCGATGGTGATAGGTTTTATTATCCACGGTCAATACATAAGCCCCTACACGTTTAGGAACAATTTCAATCAGATCTTTTTTAGGTACGATAATTGGGCTTCCCAACGTGCGATAAACACGGTTATTTAAACTGGCAATCTCTGTTAATTGCAGAGCTTCAATCGTCGGATGAAGTACCGCCCCCCCAAGAGATTTGTTATAAGCTGTTGAACCAGTTGGTGTAGAGACAGCCAAACCATCGCCACGGAATCGGTCCAGAAGGACGTGGTTAACCAAAACATCTGCTACCATTGTTTTTTCAAGACGCTTAATCGTAGCTTCATTTAAAGCACGAGAGGTCACTATCCGCCCATCAGATAAGGTTAAGGAAACCTTTAAAATGGGATATGAAACCTTTTCACCACGATCTTCACGAAGATTACGTAACAATTCTTCCACTTCAAAATCACGGTAATCGGTATAAAATCCCAAATGCCCGGTGTGCACACCTACAAAACGAACACGTTCTAACTCTTTTTCATACGCATGAAAAGCCGATAAAAGCATCCCATCTCCTCCAATGGAAATCACAATATCGGGATTACGTTTTGTTAAATAAAAATCAGGATCGTCACGCAAAGCTTTAAAAATCCTGTCAGCAACCCGACGGCTCTGTGGCTTACCATTGGCGATGATTGCGACTCTGGTACTATCGGTATAATTCATCTGTGTCATCACTATTTCCTATTCCGTCACTTAATTTTCGACTATCGTGGTCAAATAAGAGTTGCGCTTCACGAATATCTTCACGAATTTTTCGCATTTCTTCATCCAACTCAAGAGCAATCTTTGCCGTAATCTCCAAACGACGTTTAATTTCATCTGGATAGGCACCACGGTACTTGTAATTTAGAGAATGCTCAATCGTTGCCCAAAAGTTCATTGCAAGGGTACGAATCTGAATCTCTGCTAAAACTGTCTTAGGTCCGTCAATGGTATTAACAGGATATGAAATAACAACATGATACGAACGGTAACCACTCATTTTCATATGATTGATATAATCCCGCTCACGCACAATGGTCATATCCGTTCGATGACGAAGTAACTCTAGGACTTCGTCGATGTCATCCACAAATTGAACCATAATACGAAGTCCCGCAATATCTTCAACTTCCTCAGCCATATTTTCAAAGGCAATATTTCTGCGGACTAATTTTTCTTGAATACTTTCGATAGACTTGACACGCCCCGTAACAAATTCAATAGGTGAATGCCTATTTTGTTTCCGGAATTGCTTACGAATGCCACGTAACTTAATTTTTAATTCCCCAACCGTCTGGATATAGGGATCAAGAAAACTTTCCCAATCAAAATTCATCTTTAAACTACCTCAGGATGCCTTAGCCTACCAAATATCTCTGACAATGATTCTGTCTAATGGTCAGCTAGATTATAGAAAATTAAAACAAATTCAATAGCCACTTAGGACCACTATCATTTTAGCACTACATCCCATGCTCAGTTTGCCACATGTCGCGACGAAACTGAACATTCCTTTCTAGTGTTGCCGTATAAACTCTTCCACTCTTTCTTGTCAAAAAGCTAACTTTTAGCTACAATGAACATAACACTTAATTATACCATAAATTCAGAATTTTTAGAGAAAGAAATAGCAATCATGACAACCCTTGAAATCGAATACAAGACACTCCTCAACCAAGATGAATTTAATCGTTTAGAGAGTCGCTTATCCCACATCAAACCTGTCACACAGACCAATTATTATTTTGATACCGCCAATTTTGACCTTAAAGCACACCGGATGTCTTTGCGTATTCGCACGTTTTCAGACAAGGCTGAGCTGACGCTTAAAATCCCTCAAGAAGTAGGGAACGTCGAATATAACCAAGCTCTGCTTTTATCCGAAGCCAAAAAAGCCATCAAAGAGGAAAAACTCCCTAAAGGCGAGATTCTCAATATCTTAACCAATGAAAATATCCCATTAGAAAACCTTAAAGTGTTGGGACACTTGACTACTGTCCGTCGAGAAACACAGACACCAATCGGCCTTTTAGCCTTAGACTATAACCAATATGCAGGGCTCAAAGATTATGAATTAGAACTAGAAGTCTCAGATGCTACTCAAGGAAAAATCGATTTTGACAACTTCCTAGAGCAGCATAACATCTCGTTCAAATACGCCAAAAGTAAGGTCGCCCGCTTTTCAGCTACCTTAAAAAATGCACACTGATAAGCTAAAGACAATAACATTATCCATCATACACTAGAAACTGGTGAAAAACATCAGTTTCTTTTTTTGTGCAATCAAATCTCTAAAGTAATAACTATTTTCAATGGCTTCATGCTTTTATAGTGATTTTATCGGTTCCATTAATGCTTTTTATCAGATTTTTTGGTAAAATAATAAACGTAAAACTTTCATGTCAATTTAAGAAGGAGCTTAAAAATGTCCGACAAACAAATGAAACTTTTCTCCCTCTCATCTAACCATGAGATTGCTGAGCAGATTGCTAAAGCTGTTGGTGTCCCACTAAGCAAGCTATCTTCACGCCAATTTGCTGATGGTGAAATTATGGTGAATTTGGAAGAAAGCGTGCGCGGAGTTGATGTTTACCTTATCCAATCAACGAGCTATCCTGTAAATGATAATCTCTGGGAATTGCTCATCGCTATCGATGCTTGTAAACGTGCCAGTGCATCTAGTGTGACTGTCGTTATGCCTTACTTTGGCTACTCACGTCAGGATCGTATTGCTAAAACACGTGAACCAATTACTGCAAAATTGGTAGCTAACATGCTCGTCAAAGCTGGTGTTGAACGTGTCGTGACACTTGACCTTCACGCTGTCCAAGTACAAGGATTTTTTGATATTCCAGTAGATAATCTGTTTACTGTTCCACTTTTTGCTAAACACTATATTGATAAAGGCTTAACAGGTTCTGACGTTGTTGTCGTAAGTCCTAAAAACTCAGGTATCAAACGTGCTCGTAGCCTCGCAGAATACTTAGATGCCCCGATTGCTATTATTGACTATGCTCAAGACGATTCAGAACGTGAAGAGGGGTATATCATCGGTGATGTTGCAGGGAAAAAAGCCATTCTTATCGATGACATTTTAAATACTGGTAAAACCTTTGCTGAAGCGTCTAAAATTTTAGAGCGTGATGGTGCAACTGATATTTATGCCGTTGCTAGTCACGGACTTTTTGCAGGCGGTGCTGCTGACATTCTTGACCTTTCTCCAATCAAAGAAATTCTCGTCACAAACTCAGTTGTAACTAAAGAACGTCAGCCTGAAAAAATTCTTTATCTCTCTGCAAGCGAGTTGCTCGGTGAGGCCCTTGAACGTATTCACGAACACCAACCAGTCAGCCCACTTTTTACTTACAAACCAGGAAAATAAATGATTTATTTTGACAATGCAGCGACAACTCCGCTGACCCCCTCAGTTATTTCAGCGATGACTGAAATCATGGAGACAACATTCGGTAACCCTTCTAGTCTCCACACCTTTGGTAGACAGGCTAATCAGCAGTTACGTGCCTTTCGCTCTGCTATTGCCCAAAGTCTTAAAACCATTGACCGTCATATTATCTTTACCTCAGGTGGTACAGAAAGTAACAACACTGCCATTATTGGTTACGCTCTTGCGAATCAAGATAAGGGCAAACATCTCATCACAACAGCTGTTGAGCACCATTCTGTCCTTCACGCGATGACATATCTTGAAAATCGTTTCGGTTTTGAGATTACTTACCTGTCTCCTGTTGATGGCAATATTTCAGCCAAACAGGTGCAAGAAGCCCTGCGTCCTGATACAATCTTAGTGTCAATTATGCATGCTAATAACGAGACTGGGACCATTCATCCCATTTCTGAAATTGGTCAAGTTTTGGCTGACCATCAGGCTGTTTTTCATGTTGATGCTGTGCAAACGGTTGGAAAAATCGAAGTCCTTCCTGAAGAATGGCATGTTGATTTCTTGTCTGCCTCTGCCCATAAATTTCATGGACCTAAGGGCGTCGGATTGCTGTTTGCCAAAGAACACTACTTCGATAAGTTGTTACACGGAGGCGACCAAGAAGAGAAACGCCGTGCTTCTACCGAAAATATGATTTCCCTAGCTGGTATGGCAACTGCCCTTAGTGAAAGTATCAACCATGTGGAAGAGAATTATCAGCATATCAGCGATGTCCGTCAAGCCTTTTTAAATGAATTATCAGGATTAGACTACTATATCAATGCTGGCTCAGAGACGCTTCCTCATGTCTTAAACATCGGTTTTCCCAATGGAAATAACGGACTTCTTCTCACCCTACTGGATTTGGCTAGCTTTGCTGTGTCCACTGGCTCTGCTTGCACAGCTGGCGCCGTTACACCGAGTCATGTGCTAACAAGTTACTACGGACCAGAATCGCCTAAACTTCGCGAATCTATCCGAATTAGTTTTGGAGAACAAAATACAGTTGAGGAAGCTCAGCTTTTAGCACAAAAATTAAAAGAATTATTAACATAAACTCTAAAAATAGGAAAGGAACTGAACTTGGTCTGTACCACGGTTGTATAAATCAAATTCTGATAACTTATTATGGCATTTGAAAAAGAAATCCACTTGACTGACTGTCGCTTCTCATATGCGATTAGTCCAAATATTAAAAAATACACCCTACGTGACACCACTTTTATGCAAAATAAAGTTGGGAACTACGAGCTAAATCGTCTTTTAGAAATCGTTCCAAACTCTGGCGAAGGGTTCCCATTAAAAATCACTATCAACAAAGAATTAACAGCATTTAAACTGACGATTACAGATAAGTCTGGACTTCGTCTTGTCAATATCTTTAAAAAGGAAGAACACAAAATTCTCCAAGATAAATTCTACTTCCTAATGGATAGCTTAGTTGAGCGTGATATTTTTACCAAAACTGAGATTTAATACTCATTCAAAATCAAAATGGTACATTGTTAACATTTTTAGGAATTGTTCCTCAGCTGGTGAGAGGCGAAAGCGCTCCCCTAGAGACTGGACAAAAGCTCGAATTTTAGTTTTTCTCTTAACATTTGAACAATAGTAAATGGTTTAGAATCAACGTTTCTTAACGACGTTAATCTAAGCCATTTACTATTTTTAAAACGTTTTGCCAGCCTCTTTTACCACAACGGAAAACTCCCAATCTCAGGGACTTTGTCACCTTGATTACTGTCGCCTCCAATCGGAAAGCTGGAGAAAAAATACTTTTTAATACTTAACCAAATTCAAAAATTACTTTTGTTTTTTTCTTAAAAGTGCGGACGCTCCAAAGGTCTGGGAGACCTTTGGAGGTGGGAAATAGAGTTGATAAAGTCAACATCAAAACCTCCTTTTCCGTATGGACAGTGGTTTTGCGACGCCAAAACTCTATGATGTGATCGAAGACAGTGCCAATACTATCTCTTCAAACTCAAGAACAATACGGTGTTGAGTCGTTTGGGGGATTTGTCTCTTCCTAGCCTTGAAGATGAGGAGTTAACAATTCTTCCTCATGCTTCTTACTCCGAGGCTTTCTATCAAGCGGGTTCTTGGCGCTCTTGTCGTCATGTCTGCCAATTCTCTCATCGAAAAGAGGGGGAATTGCTTTATGATGTTGTCTCTCTGGTTACCAATATGACTGGTGGAAGCAGTGAAGAGCACTTTCAACTCTACCGTCAGCGTGGGCAAGCAGAAAACTTTATTAAAGAGATGAAACACGGCTTTTTTGGTGATAAGACAGACAGTTCTACTATGCTCAAAAATAAAGTTCGGATGATGTTGAGTTGCATCGCCTGCAACCTTTTCCTTTATATGAAACATCTTGTTGGTGGAGGTGTGGAGAGATTAACCATTAAACGTTTTCGTCAACTGTATGTGGCGATTGCTGGAAAATGTGTTCAAACTGCTAGAAAACAGATCCTGAAATTGTCACAGTTGTATGCTTATCAAGAGCAGTTTAGGAGCCTATTTCATTGCATTTCCAACTTGAATCTCCGATTACCTGTCGTTGTTCAGGCGGGAAGGCAGTTACTCGACGGATAAGATGACCTATTTTTTAAAATCGATGAGCGCACCAAGGGGGAAGCCTGCCCTTTTTTAGAAAATAGGAACTGGTTCTCCTATTTCACCGAGTCTTAACGATAATAAAACGTTAAAATCCTCAGAGAAATGATTAGGGGTGGTTCTCAGTTCTAAGGATTTTTTGTTATGTTGGAGAATCTTGAAGAAGGTGTGAATAATTCAGGTTAAACGCTTGTGTAGCAATAGGTAGTCTACCTCCTATAAAATCATCTTATTCCCATTCACTTTCTCTTTCATACTCATCCAATCATGGCTACAATCCAAGCTATTTGGGATTACATTGGATAACATATCCTTTTAAAATAGTATTTATTTTGTCTTTTTAGAAACTGTTTTGTTGATTTTTTCACAAAGTTTCATTATAATAAAAGGTATCATAAGCATGAAAAAGAGGGGCATTATCCTCAACTATTTTAGAAAGAGACTATTATATGTTAGAAAAAAATATTCCAAATGCTACTGCTAAGCGTCTTGCCTTATACTATCGTATTTTCAAACGCCTAAATGCAGATAACGTTGTCAAAGCTAGTTCTCAACAAATCGCGGACGCGATGGGGATTGATCCTGCTACTGTTCGTCGTGACTTTTCTTATTTTGGTGAACTCGGACGTCGTGGGTTTGGTTACGATACACAAAAATTGATGAATTTCTTTGCGGAACTCCTAGGTGATCACTCGACAACAAATGTTATGTTGATTGGGGTCGGAAATATCGGGCGTGCCTTGTTACACTACCGCTTCCATGACCGTAACAAAATGCAAATTGCTCTTGCTTTTGATACCGATGATAACGAATTAGTCGGTACAAAGACAAGTGATGGTATTCCCATTTACGGCATCTCTAGCCTAAAAGAGCACCTTGCTGAAACACCTATTGAAACTGCTATTTTAACGGTTCCTTCGACTAAAGCGCAGGAAGTCGCTGATATCTTGGTTGAAGCTGGTATCCGAGGTATTTTAAGCTTTTCACCAGTCAATTTACAAGTTCCTAAAGATGTCATTGTGCAATATGTTGACCTAACGAGTGAACTTCAAACCCTACTTTACTTTATGAATAATTAACCCCACTAAAAAACTGAGGAGAAAGACTTGACTCCTCGGTTCTTTTTTTATATTATCAGATTACTTGTTTTTATAAGTTATCGTTATTTCAGTCTCTATTTGATAAACTTGATAAGTATAATACTCATTCGAGATGAAATAGCAATAGCTCCAAGCAAAGTGAGTAGATTTAATGAGTGAAAAGATGAGAAAGGAAATTGTTATGTCAAAACAACCTATTATCGGTATCGCTGCCAATCAACGTCAAGTCGAAATGGATACCTTGCCTTGGTCTTATGTGCCATCAGGTTTTCCAAATGCTATTATTGAAGCAGGTGGAATGCCTTTAATCCTTCCAATCAATAAGCCTGAAATGGCTAAGCAGTATGTGACAATGATTGATAAACTCATTTTAACTGGGGGGCAAAATGTCACTCCTGATTTTTATAATGAGGAAAAAGATCCAAATGCTGAGGATGACTATCTCCTTGAACGGGATGAATTTGAAATTGCTCTCATAAAAGAAGCTATTGCTCAAGGTAAACCTATTTTTGCAGTCTGCCGTGGCATGCAACTGATGAATGTAGTATTAGGGGGAACTCTCCATCAAAATATCAAAAACCACTGGCAAACAGAGGATTCTGATATCACGACTCAATCTATGGAAGTTGTTGACAAAAGCATCTTTTCGGATATCTATGATAACAATGGGATGATTAATTCTTATCACCGTCAAGCGATCAAAGATTTAGCACCTGATTTGAAAGTTATTGTTAGATCTCCAGAAGATGGCATTATTGAAGCTGTTGAATCAACTAATCCTAATATGCGTTATATAGGGGTTCAATGGCACCCAGAATTATTGATTTATAGCGATAAAGAGCACAGCAAGAAGCTCTTTGATTTCCTTGTTAATCACTTCTAAATACTGTCTGTTTCCTCACGAAAACTGAAATAGGTATTTCTACCAACAATAAGATGGTCTAGAAAAACGACACCTAAATCATCACAACAACGCTTGATTTTATCGGTAAACTGAAAATCATTTTCACTAGGTTCTATGACTCCTGATGGGTGATTATGAACCACAATTAATGATGTTGCCATATGCTTACAGGCATAATGGAGAATTTCTCTAGGCTCTGCAACTGATCGTCTCACTGTTCCTATAAAAATTGTTTTTTGGGCAATGAGGCGATTTTGCGTATCAAGATACAAAGCGACTAAGTGCTCCTGCTTTTTATCCCCTAGCTCCAACATCATACGTTTAGCCAATCGTTCACTAGACATAATGCGCTCTTGTTTTTCGATTTCTGCAGTTTGAATACGGCTAGCTAATTCTATCATAGCCTTGAGTTCAATAGACTTCACGCGACCAATCCCTGACAACTCTTGGAGCTCTTCAAGGGAAAGCTGGCGTAAGTCCGCTAAACTATTGAGACGATTTAAAATAGAATTCGCCAAAGAAAGCACATGCTCCTTCTTTGTTCCCGTTCTTAGACAAATAGCAAGCAGTTCTTGATTACTGAGGTGCTCTGCTCCTTCTGTTATTAATCGCTCCCTGGGAAGCATGGCCTGTTCTTTAAATTGAATACTGTACATGATGACCTCCTATATTATTATTCGTAGCGCCAGCAAAAAAAGACCTCAATTGAAGTCTTTTTTTATTATTCTTAGGAACAAGCTGGGCAGATACCATAAATTAAGAATTGTTTTTTAGTCACCTTATAACCCGTTTTTTGCTCTGCTTGTTTTACCAAAAGCGACGTATCCGCATCCAAAAAATCTGTAATCGAACCGCAAACCTCACAAACCACATGGAGATGCTCATGCCCCATAAAGTCAAAATAAGTGGTGTTGTCATTACTTACCTTAACCTCAGACACAAATCCTTCCTCAATCAAAATCTTCAAATTATTATAAACAGTTGCTAAACTCATGTGAGTGTACTTGTCTTGTAAGTCATGAAAAATTTGTTCTGCACTAGGATGATGGTGAGCTTCAATCATGTAGGCAATGATTGCTTTACGCGTTTCTGTCAGACGAATCTGTTTTTCTTTCAAGTGCGCTAAGACATGGTCGTAAGTTTCTTGATGATCTGGGTGAACCGAAATGTGAAACAAACCTTAAAATCCTCTCAATAATCTAATATACCTATTATACACTAAAATGTTGGTATCTACCACAGTAAAAAAATAGGAGACTAGGATATCGGAATCCCAGCCTCTTAAAAGGGGAGACTAATTATCTTATCTGTCCTGTTAGCAAAAAAGATAACTAAAAACAATATACAACTAAAAGAACCAGTCATTGTCATCTTTTACAGGTTCTGCTTCTTTTCTCTTCCTTGGTCCAGTACCATAGCGTTCTTTTTCAATATCTTCCTTATAAGGAAGGAAAATAGCCAACACAATATAGAGGAAGAGCCCAAAACCAAAGGAGAAATACATAAAAATCGCTGTCAAAATTCGGGCTAGGGATACATCCCAATGAAACTTATCCGACAAACCAGCTAACACGCCACTGATAAATCGGCCTTCACGTTTTTTGTAAAAAACAGTTTCCATAAAATCCTCCTCTATTAATGATACTTATATTTTATCCTTTTTCGGTTGAAAACAAATCAGTCCTACGACTGATTTTATACATTAACGTTTTAGTTATCTCTAGGCACCATAAGATACGTTCTGCCCACTCATTTTTCTATTATACTTATTCTGCTATATCAAGTTTTCCCCGACACTTACCACAGCGGTATTTTCTCACATCAATGCGACGCTTTCTCCAGTATTCTTGCCCACAGACTTTACACTCATAATGGTAACGATAAGCCTTTTGAGCCGACTGAGTCGGCGGCGCATACCGCAAACCATCCACTTTGGCTAGCAAATTTTTAAAATCTTCATCCCCATGCTTGTAGCCTTTTTTCTGAAAATACAGATGGTAATGGCAGAGCTCGTGGCGCACAATTTTTCGAAAAACATCAAGTCCATGCTCCGCATACAGTTTCGGGTTAAAATCCAGATGACCATCCTTTGGAAAAAATCGTCCTCCAGTCGTTTGAAGCCGATTATTCCAATGAGCTGTGTGGGTAAAGTCCCAGCCGAAATCGTCTCGTGAGACCTGCTGAACGTACTTAGTCAAGTCCATGTGGTTTTATTAAGCTTAGTCCGATGCGGTTGCGATCCAAATCCACTTCGGTCACCCAAACAGTAACAATATCTCCAACAGCTAAAATCTCGCTTGGGTGTGGATAAGGAAGCGGCCGTCCATTCTTATCACGTTTACGCTTAACGAGACGAGACTGGTGAATGAGCCCATCTTCGTGGACGCCAATATCAACAAAGGCGCCAAAGTCCACAATATTACGAACCGTTCCCTGTAATTCTTGACCAAGCTTCAAATCTTTAACATCTAAAACATCCTGACGAAGCACTGGCGCTTCAAACTCATCACGAAGGTCACGTCCAGGTTTTAAAAGGTCGGCGATAATATCTGTCAACGTTGCCTCACCAATACCAAGTTTCGCACTCATCTCAGAAACCGTTACCGACTGCAATTTGGTCTTGCTCGCATCATCCAAGGTCTTGATATCGAGAACCGCCAACAACTCTTTTACCGCTGGGTAACTTTCTGGGTGAACACCTGTATTGTCCAAGAAATTCTTAGCATTTGGAATGCGTAGGAAACCAGCTGCCTGCTCAAAGGCTTTAGCACCGAGACGAGGTACCTTCTTGATTTCTGCACGGGACTTGATTTCCCCATTTTCCTCACGGTATTTGACAATATTTTCAGAAATGGTCTTGTTAAGCCCCGCCACATGTGCTAGAAGCGCTGGACTGGCCGTATTAACATTGACCCCCACTTGGTTAACCACCGTATCGACGACAAAATCAAGATTTTCAGCCAATTTCTTCTGACTAACATCGTGCTGGTATTGCCCAACACCAATCGATTTAGGATCAATTTTGACCAATTCAGCCAGTGGGTCTTGCAGACGTCTTGCAATGGAAATGGCAGAGCGTTTCTCAACGGTTAGGTCTGGGAATTCCTGACGGGCTAGTTCAGAAGCTGAATAGACAGAAGCTCCGCTTTCATTAACAATCACATAAGACACCTCTGGGAAATCTTTCAAGACCTCTGCAACAAAGGCTTCACTTTCACGGCTAGCTGTTCCGTTTCCAATCGCAATTAGTTCGATCTGGTAAGTTGTCAATAGCTCCGCTAATTCTTTTTTAGCAGCTGCAATCTTGCCAGCACTTGCAGGTGGCACTGGATAAATCACATGCGTCGTCATCAATTTACCAGTCTGGTCAACAACAGCCAACTTAGCACCTGTACGAAAGGCAGGGTCAAAGCCAAGAACCATTTTACCTTTCAACGGAGCAATTAACAGAAGATTGCGCAAGTTTTCTGAGAAGAGCTTGATTGCCCCATCTTCTGCCACTTCTGACAATTCAGTGCGAATACGACGCTCCATGGCTGGAACAATCTTTTTCTTCAACGCATCTTGAACGACTTTTTCGATGTAGGTATTCTTTTCTTTAAAACGTACTTCATAAAAACGCGTCATCTTGTCGAGTTGATGGTCAAAGCTGATCTTTAAGATACCCAATTTTTCACCACGGTTAAGGGCTAGGGTCTTATAGCCTTGGAGTTTCGATACCTTATCGCTAAAGTCGTAATACACCTTAAAGACCTGTTTCTCATCAGCTTCTTCGTCCTTAACTTGAGAAACAAGTAAACTATTTGCCCAAATCTCATTGTAGGTCCATGAACGCAGTTTGGTATCTTCAGAAAGGGCTTCAGACAAGATATCACAGGCACCTGCTAAGGCTTTCTCAACCGTTTCAAAGCCTTCTGTAACAAATTTTTCTGCTTCTGCTTCAAGATTTGAGACATTTTGCAAGATTAAGCGCGCTAATGGGAAAAGCCCTGCTTCACGCGCAATCATTCCCTTGGTACGACGTTTTTCCTTATAAGGCAGATAAAGTTCTTCAACATCTGCTAATTTTGTCGCCGCTTCAATAGCTGCTTTGAGTTCAGGTGTTAATTTCCCAAGCTCCTCAATCTTATTCAGAACAGTTTCCTTACGCTCTGCTAAGCTTGTCAGAGACTTGTCCAAATCAATAATAGCCTTGATCTGCACTTCATCCAAATTTCCCGTTTTTTCCTTACGGTAACGAGCAATAAAAGGGATGGTATTACCTTCTTCGGTTAGCAAGAGAACTTGCTCAATTTGCTGTTCTGTCACTCCCAAATCTTGAGAGATTTTAATGATATTTTGATTTTCCATAACACCTTCATTGTACCAAAAAAATCAAGATTTCTCTAGTTTCAATAAAAACAAAGGTCCTTAGGAAAATCTCCCAAGGACTTTAAATTTTATCCGATAAATCAATTACCTTATCATATCTAGCCAATGTCTCATCGTCATAGTGATGGATGACTTCTACTAGAGGTTGGCGCATCGCCATCAATATCTCTGAAATCTGAGTCGCATTTGCCTTATCAAGATTGGATTTAATCTCATCAGCCAAGATCAGTTGGCTATCATGATACAGACTGCGTGCAATTTCTAAGCGCTGCTTTTCACCTCCTGATAACTGAGTGCCGTAGAGTAACTGATTTTTTAAGGATAAGAGATTAACGGAAGTTAACACTTCTGCCATTTTTAAGTCATCAAGAGGTTGTCCAAGTGCAATATTATCTTCGAGACTTAACCCATCAAAAACGTAAGATTCCTGCAAGATATAAGATACAGATTTAGAAATTTGCTCCTTTTCTAAGTGCTGTTGAGAAAAGGTCACCTCTCCTGAATCTGGTAGCTGTTCGCCATATATCATATTCAGAATAGTCGTTTTACCACTACCACTTGGACCGATTAGAGCAATCTTTTCACCTTCTTCAATATTAAATGTTAAGTCCTTAAAAATAGTGTGATTTCCCCGTTTTAGCCCAACATGGTTGATGGTAATCGGAAAGAGTGATTGAGAAGTTTTGGTAACCATTTCTTTGACATCATCTTCAAGTAAGAAAGCATAGCTATCTCTAAGCTGCTTCGTTGATTTGTAAGTATTGAGATAGTAAGATAACTCGTTAAACTGATAACCGATATTGTGCGCAACTAAATAAATCGCAACAAATTGGGAACCAGAGATATAATCATGATAAGTCATCACACCACCGATAATAATCGGAACAACCGAACAAAAGGCATCTATGCTATGGATAATAACATTATTTACGGTCCGTTGCTTTTCATAGCAAATATCTTGATGAACTCTTTTGGAAAGAACGTTCTCAAACCGTGCAAAGAAAAACGCTCTTGCACGATAATGTTTAATCACCCGTTCCCCACCAATAATATTTGTCACTTGGGATAGGTAATCTTGATTAGAATTAGCTCTAGCTTTTGAAAGACGATCTAATTTTTGACTACCAATCCCGCTACAAAGTGCTGGAATGGCGTAAAAAAAGATAAAAATTAGACCAAGGCCAAAATTCGTTAACAAGGCATAAGCTATGGAAACTGTCGTAAAACCGATAGATGATATGATAATAACACTAGGCTCAAGGTAATCATTTTCCAATTGTTTGACATCATTCTCCAGGTTAGACAGAATATCTACTGTATGGATTTTATTACCCGAAAGAAAATGATTAAAGAGCTTACGTTTCATGTTTAGGGTAAAATCGGCAACAATTCTGGCATAGTAATACCGCTTTCCAGCAAGTCCTATCAAAATAATAAAATTCCCAATAATCCCTATAGCTAGAGCAATCCCTAACTCATTAAGAGATTTTTTCTCAAAACTAGCCACAATACGAGAAACCAGGCTCGGCGTGATAAGTGCCTCTAACCAAGTAATCGCAATAAAGATAAAATACATGATTAAATGCTTTTTAGAAATCAATTTGCTAAGCACATCTGATAAACCTTTCAAAGTTATTTAGTCATTTTGAGAAGCGTTTGCTATCTCAACCCATTTATATCATTCACAATTATTCATCGGTATATCCTCTTCGTACGATTTTTCCCTGCTAGCATTTTATCATAGCCTGTCAACAAATCAAAGTGATTTCCTTCACAATTATCCTTTTACGTAATAATACTTAACAAAATGAAAAACTAGCTGCCTGTTTAAGCAACTAGTTCTTAATTGACCTTTTATCTTTTAAAATGCTGTCTGACTAGGGGGGCTACTTCCTCACCGTATAGCTTAATAGCTTTCAGCACCTCTTCGTGTGGCATTGAACCAATTGGAAGGTGAAGCATAAAGCGGTCTAGGGATAAATCTTCGATAATTCGAATGATTTTCTCAGCCACCGCCTTTGGATCACCGACAAACATTGCCCCATCAGGACCAACTGAATGAAGGTATTGCTCTTTGGTCATTTCGCTCCAGTGCGGGCGTCCTTTAGCAATGTTATCAACCGTTTGCTTGGTAGGATGAAAATAATTCTCGATAGCTGACTGATTATCTTCTTCAATCCATCCCCAAGAATGAGCAGCGACTTTCAACTGCTCTGGACGGTGACCATGACGGGCACCTAATTCTTTATAGATGGCAACAAGCTGCGCAAAATGCTTAGGATTACCACCAATAGTCGCATAGGCAATTGGAAGCCCCTGTTCTGCAATACGAACCGTCGAATCCAAATTACCACCTGTCGCAATCCAGATTGGGAAATCCTCTTGAACGGCACGAGGATAGACTGGACGGTTATCCACTGACTGGGTAAATTTCCCCTTCCACTTCAAGTTGGTCGTTTCTTTGATGGCTAAAAGCATATCTAATTTTTCATTAAACAATTCATCATAGTCTGCTAAGTCATAGCCAAACAATGGAAAACTTTCAATAAATGATCCACGACCAGCCATAATCTCTGCTCTGCCATTTGACAAAGCATCAATGGTCGCATACTGCTGATACACACGCACGGGGTCGATAGATGACAAAATGGTCACAGCTGACGATAAGCGAATGTGCTTGGTATTCACTGCACCTGCTGCTAAGACAATCTCAGGTGCTGATACTGCAAAATCTTCACGGTGGTGCTCGCCGATGGCATAAATGTCCAGACCAACTTGGTCAGCTAACTCAATCTCTGCAACCAATTCTCGAATCCGTTGATCATGGGGAATCGCTTCTCCTGTTTTTTCCAATACTGTTGTTTCTCCAAAGGTCGAAATGCCTAATTCAATCATAAGTTTACCTCTTTTGTGATGATAGAGATATCTTATCACTATGTAGTAATATTTTCAACTGTTTAAACTTGTGCAAATTCTTACTAGAGTTATTTAGACTTAACAAAAAAAGAGGTAACTGATAGTTTTTCTCGGTTACATCTCACATTTTCATCTTGCTAGACTATTTCAGTATTGCTAGCTTTCTTATTCATTAGCATGATTGCGTTCGTCTAGTTCAATCATCTTATTTGAAAGATTTTTTCGCTTTTCTTTGATATGTAATAAAAGCTAAAGCAGACTAAGGCTGATGACTAACAAAACTTCAAAAAGGACTATGGGTTCCCATTGACTGGGAGAAAGTGTCCACCAAGGCGGCGTGTAATGTCCCCTTTGGACACTTCTAATGCCTACCGTACCATGGATAAGGAAAAACCAATAGCTATAACTGTCCCTACTTGAGCAAAATTTCTCAAACGTTCTAAAAACGATTCCTCTTCTTTACCTGTAATCACATTAGCATATAAGGCAAAAAGAAGGAAAGCGCATTGAAACATTGGAAACAGGTAGTGGCCTTCTACTCTTGTCACTTTTAATACAGAGACAAGAAGATGAGACACCCACAGGCAAATCGCCAACATAGAAAAATTAACAATGATTTCCAACACAGGATGTTTCTTTAAAAAACGGTTAAACACTCTGTTAAACTTCCTTTTCTAATGAGTAACTGAAAAATCTGCGCTAACAAGTCTACTACAATTTGGAACACGAACACAGAACTCTAAGCAACTTTAAAATCGGTCAGGCAGAATGCTATTCCTCTGAACAAATCCCAAAGATAAGTTTAAAGGCTTTTTTATGCTTTTTCTGACGCTGATACCCTTCCTTGGTATCCAAAATCAAAACGGTATCACCTAGCCATAATCGCAAATAAATGGACTTGGGCTTGATTGGACCAACAATGCCTTTTTTCTCGTATTCGGTGCCATCTTCATGTTCAAATTCGGTTCGAACTAACCAACGATTGCCAATACCAAATTCAATAAATTTTGTCATTTTAGGGACCATCCGCCATCAACTTTAACGATTTCGCCTTGCAAGGCTTGCGCTTTTCCTGAAGCCAAAAATAGGGTTAAATCAGCAACTTCTTCTGGCTCTAACCAACGTTTGATTGGGGTTTCAGAGGCTACCCAATCTGCTAGTCCTCCTGGTTCAAAATCGGCTGCTGTCATCGCTGTTTTAACCGCACCAGGAGCAATTCCAAAAATTTGCACACCGTCCTTGACATAATCAAGAGCAAGCTGACGCGTTAAACCAGCCACGGCATGTTTTGAGCTGGTATAAGCTGCTCCGCCACCACCTGCAAGAAAACTAGCAATCGAGCACATATTGATAATGATACCAGCTTGTTTCTTGACCATTTTCGGTAAATAATAGCGGATAAGCTTAGCTGTCGCCAAAAAATTGACAGCGAAAATGTCTTCAAAGTCTCTCTCAGAAATATCAAGCAGTGGCTTGTAATCATCTAAAATACCGGCGGTATTACATAAAATATCCACATCAGATATGAACTCATCAAGTTGTGCTAAATCACCAGTCACATCCATTTGTAAAAAATGGAATTGTTCATGAGTCACATCTGGTTTGTCAGACTTATCAATCCCATAAACTGCGCAGCCATTTTCCAAAAAGGCACGCGCCTGAGCCAGTCCAATGCCTGAGGAAACACCTGTGATAAGGACAGTTTTAGTCATGCACTTCTACCCAGTCGGTCGCTAACACATCGCAAGGTGTCGGGCTCCACATGCTAAAGCCTTCACCGTCACCTGTCACGTTAATCAAGAAATAAGGGGTAGCTTCCAACTTTTCGCCGTTGACTTCGATGGTATCAAAGAGCTGCACATAGTTTTCAGCACCGCCCCAACCTGTACGAACGTATTTTTTCTTAGCCTTTAAGCCTGGTAAAATCTCTTCAAATGTCATGGTTTTCTCCTTTTATAATCCTAATTCACTGTAAGTTGTACGGTAGCCAATTTGTAAAACCTTGTCACCGTCCACTAAAATAGGGCGCTTGATCAGCATACCATCAGCCGCCAACAATGCTAGCGCCTCATCAACTGATAAGGTTGACAATTTGTCTTTCAGCCCTAACTCACGGTAGCTATTACCAGAGGTATTGAACAACTTCTTCAGCTCAACACCACTATCGAGCCAGCTTTTCAAAATAGCCAGCTGAGGAGGATTGGTTTTGATGTCAATCGCCTCCACTTCAATTCCTAAACTTTTCAATTCAGCCTTAGCTTTTCGGCAGGTCGAACATTTAGGGTATTCGTAAAAAATCATGATTTTTCTCCAATTCTAATAAGCTGCGCTTGCGTTCCAAACCACCCGCGTAGCCCGTTAACTGACCCTTAGCCCCTAAAACACGATGACAGGGCACCACTAGGCTCAGTGAATTTTTTCCTACGGCAGAGCCAATAGCTTGCGCAGACTTACAAGAGAGTTGCTCAGCTAATTGTCCGTAGGTTATCGTCTGACCGTAAGGAATCTCTGCTAGCGCTGCCCAAACCTTTTTTTGAAAAGCAGTTCCTTGAGGCGCTAGGGGTAATTGGGCAAGGTCTGGTTGCGCTCCTGAAAAATAACTGTCCAGCCACTGCTTGGTGACTTGCAAAAGCTCACTGTCCTGCTCTGCTATTTCCATCCCCTCAAAACCAGCCATAAAATACTTCTGGTCATCGAAATAAACGCCACATAGCTGATTATCAAAGGCAACTAAGGTCATCTCACCGAGTGGGGATTCGTAACGGCATTTTGACAACATCTAATCTACCATCGCAAATTCAGCAATTTCTTGATACTGTGCCTTTTCTGAACGCGTCTTAATCTTCTGATAAGCAAGACGTTCACCATCAAGAGGGACCTTGCCACAGTAAATATAGCCTAATTTTTCTAAAATGTGTTGCATGATGGTATTTTTCTCATGAGTATCACAGCGAAAATCTGGGCCATCATGCCCTTCAATAAGCCCTTGGATAAAAGTCTGAGCCACTTTTTGCCCACTGTGAGCACTTGACACTGCAATCCGGTGAAAGACTGTATAACGTGGGTGATTGTGGCGCCATTTCCCATCGTAAATCTTCTCATAGGCCTCTTCTTTACCAACAATGACCGCCGCATATGAAACAATCTCTCCTTCAATGAGACCAACCCATCCACGAGCCTGTAAAATATCATCAAAGATGTCCTCTTCAGCTGGATAAGCACCTTGCCACTGATCACTACCTGAGGCTTTCAAAAAGGCACGTGCTTCTTCAATAATCTCTAAAATGCGCCCAATCTCATTTGGGTGAGCTAACCGTAATTCCATGATATTCTCCTATTCACAATCTATTTTTCTATTATACTATTTTTCATCTTTGAATGCTTGCTTTGGTATCACTTATTTTGCTATACTTATCTCATAAAATCTCAAAGGAGTTCCCATGATTACAAAAGAATTTTGTGCTGAAAATTTAACAGATTTACACCACTTAGTTGGTACTGATATCACACGTGTTGAGCTTTGTGATAATTTAGCTGTTGGCGGCACAACACCAAGTTACGGTGTCATTAAAGAAGCTAACCGCTACTTACACGAGAATCACATTACCTCTGCTGTGATGATTCGTCCTCGTGGTGGCAATTTTGTCTACAACGATCTTGAGCTTCGTATAATGGAGGAAGATATCTTGCGTGCGGTTGAGCTAGAAAGTGACGCCCTTGTTCTCGGTCTACTCACTGAGGATAACCAACTTGATACTGAAGGTATTGAGTATCTCCTACCTGCTACTCAAGGATTGCCTCTCGTTTTCCATATGGCCTTTGATTTGATTCCAGAGGCTGAGCAAAAATCTGCGCTGGATAGCTTGATTGAGTTAGGGTTTACACGTGTTCTTCTTCACGGCTCTGCCATTCGCCGAGATATTTTTGAAAATGTGGACCACATCAAAGAGCTCATTGCCCACGCCAATGGTCGCATCGACATTCTCCTCGGTGGTGGGGTCACTGCTGATAACTATGAAAAATTGATTGAGCTTACTGGCGCAACACAGGTCCACGGAACAGGACTTGTCGCTGACTAAATCATCTAAAAAAGCACTGGAAAAACCCAGCGCTTTTATTGTGCTCAAAGATGACATCTCTATTTTTCCATTTTATGCCTGATAAACAAGTTTCCCATTACAAATCGTGTATTTGACAACGCCTTTGAGTTTGTCACCGATGAAAGGTGAATTAGCTGCTTTTGAATGGAAATGCTCTGAGATAATACGGTCTTCGTTATCAGAGAAAATCACAATATCTGCTGGGCCATTTTCCGCCAAATAACCGGCGTCAAAGCCGTAAAGTTCTGCTGGGTTGACGGTCATTTTTGCCAGTAATTCCGACAAGCTGAGGTGCCCTGCTTCAACCAAATGCGTCAGGCCTAAAGAGAGGGAGGTTTCTAAACCAGTCATGCCTGACGGTGCTTGGGTCACATCAGAGACCGCTTTTTCATCCGCATGGTGCGGAGCATGGTCGGTCGCAATCACAGAAATTACCCCTGATTTCAGCCCTTCAATAACGGCTAAGCGATCGCTTTCCAAGCGTAATGGCGGATTCATCTTGGCATTTGCTCCTTTTTCAAGAAGCAGGTCTTCGGTTTTTGAAAAATGCTGCGGTGCGACTTCTGCAGTGACCTTAGCACCAAGCGATTGGGCAAAGGCAACCACTTTCACCGACTCTGCTTTAGACAAATGCTGCACATGGAATTTATTTTGCACCTCATAGGCAATCATGACATCACGCGCCACCATGCTATATTCAGCCACGCCACGAGCGCCACCACAGCCAAAATGGTGTTTAGCGATGTGTTCATTGAGACCTAGAATGCCATTCAACTGAGGGTCTTCCTCGTGAAGCGCCACAACCACATCCAATGCCTTGGCTTTTTTGAAGGCCTCACGAACCACTCCAGTATCTTCAAGAGGAATCCCATCATCTGAAAAACCGACTGCACCAGCTGCTAATAAGGCTTCAAAATCCGTCAAAGTTTTACCATCAAAGTTTTTGGTTACAGTAGCGTTGGTTTTGATATGGATAGCTTCTTTTGCTGCTGACTCCAAAACCTCGGTCAAAGTCTCCACATCCGAAATGGTTGGATTGGTATTGGCCATCATGACCACAGTGGTAAAGCCACCTGCTGCTGCCGCCAAAGCACCTGTGTGAATGTCTTCCTTATGCGTCTGACCAGGCTCACGAAAATGCACATGGATATCAATTAATCCTGGAGCAACAACAAGCCCTCTGGCATCAATAACCTCTGCCTCGGGAACATCTATCGCATCAGCAATGCGAACAATTTTCTTCCCCTCAACAAGAACATCTGTCACCCTATCCAAACCCGTTTTTGGGTCAATCACTCGACCGTTTTTAATTAAAAGCATGTTTTCCTCCTATTTCAGTTGCGTGATTAGCTTTTCCACTTCAGCTACACCTACGGTATCTCCAATGGCTAAAAAGAGGTCTTTGGCCTTTTGGAAATAGCTGAGCTCCTGAGTGATTTCACCGAGACCACGATAAGCGCAGGCTTTAGCTACCTCATCATCGGTCTGTAATGCCAAATTGAGTGCCATTCTCATCTTAGCTTCCGCAGTAGTTTTGTCCCCCATTAAAAAATGTAGGTAAGCATCTTCATAGCCTGCTATTGACTCCGCCTGTTTCCAGTCACTGTCATCTAAGTCTAATTGTGCTATTAAGGCTTGTTCTTGAACAATATAGTCAAGAGCTTTGGGGTAGTCTTTGGCCTCTCGTTCGACATAAGCCAGCTGGTGAAGAGCGATATGCTTCATTTCCAAGTCACCAAGTTTTTCTGCTAGCCTCACATTATCCTGTCCAGTCTGCCTTGCTTCTTGTAATTGCGCCTTCTTCACGGACAAATAAATCCTATTGTTATTAGCCCAAAATTGTCCGCTATAATCAGTCTTATCGAGGTCATCATATAGCTTTGCTAGCAGCGCTTCTGCCTCTTCCAAACGGTTATCGTCCAGCGCTTCAAAAAAGAGTGCGGTTTTATCCATGTCTGTCATTGCTCTCACTCCTTACTGCAGCCAATCAATTTTACCCAGCCCTGCCTCTTCTAAATAGGCGTTAGCTCTTGAAAAAGGATTACTGCCAAAAAAGCCACGGTAGGCTGACAGCGGACTTGGGTGAGCCGATTCAATCACTTGATGATGGGAATTGGTAATCAAAGCTTTTTTCTTTCTCGCATAGCCACCCCAAAGGATAAAGACTACAGGCGTTTCTTTTTGATTAAGGACCTTAATCACCGCATCTGTGAATGGCTCCCAGATAAGATTCGCATGACCATTGGCATTACCAGCTGGAACCGTCAGACAAGCATTTAGCAATAACACGCCCTGATCAGCCCAAGGTGTTAAATCATGGGTTTCTTTCAAACCAATATCTTCTTGCAATTCTTTCAAAATATTTTGCAAAGATGGCGGAGCAGGTAAGTCATTAGGCACTGAAAACGATAGCCCTTGCGCTTGCTGAGGACCGTGGTAAGGATCCTGCCCCAAGATAACTACCTTAGTATCCTCAAATGACGTGTGGGTTAGAGCCGCAAAAACCTTTTCCCTAGGGGGATAAATCACGCCTTCCTGATAAACCTTATCCATAAAAGCATTGATCTGACCAAAATAATGCTCTGGTAGCTCTGCCTTGATTTTCTCATGCCAAGTGGAATGTTTCATCTTACTTACACCTCCTCAACGTGGAAGAACTCAGTCACCACAATACCATCTTCTGAAAACTCTAGACCAACAGTCGGTAAGTAACGACGCCAAAAGTCTCCAAAGATAGCTTTCCAATCGTCAATTGACCCATCGCCTTCAGCATTTGAACGAGCCGTTTCTTCTGAAATATCACAAAAACGTTCCAAAACTACCTTGTCTGTCACCAATAACACCTCTCTCTGAGGATTATCTGGATTGTCCAACATAATCGACCGACTGCCTGGCTGATCCAAGTCTTCTAAGTCACGATACTCTGCAAACCAAGACGATGTGGCACATTTTTGACCCGAGACTGTCAAGTCATACAAATCACTGTATTCTGCCGGATGTCCCCAAACTTCCAATTCGGGATACTTGGCCTGTAATTCACCATATTTTGCCATTCATTCCTTCCCTTCCATCCTATCTTTTCTTTATTTTATCATAAATAGCACTAAAAAAATCTCTCGCAACTGTCAATTGAGAAAGATTGTTCGTTATTTATTTTTTTGAAAAAGCTGCGCAAAGACAAAGACGCCTACCGCAAGCCAAATTGTCGCAAATCCTACCATTTCTCCACCAGTAATCCCCTCACCAAAGATAAAAACTGCAATAAAAAGTTGCAAGGTAGGATTAAAATATTGAATGAACCCTACTTGATTAAGCGGAGCGCGTTTAACAGCTTCCGCAAATAATAAGAGAGGGATTGCAGTGATTATTCCCGATAGAGCTAGTAAGCCTTGCTCAATCAAGCTTACATCAAACCAGCCAACTGGACTTAAAAAGATAAGATAACCTACCGCAAAGGGCAAAATAATCCCTGCTTCTACTAGCATCGCAACATCACTTGAAAGTTTAACTTGTTTTTTTAATAAGCCATAAATGCCAAAAGACAAGGCTAAAATAAAGGTTACAAGCGGCAGCTGACCTGTTAGTGCAATCAAGACAAGAACTCCTAAAGCCGCTAGAGCAACTGCAATCCACTCAAGACGCACCAGCTTTTCCCCTAGAAAAAGAATGGACAAAAGAACTGATACCAAGGGCATCAAGTAGTAACCAAGGCTAGATTCCGTAGCTTGACCGCTACCCACCGCATAGATATAGACTAGCCAATTGACAGCGATAAATAGGCTGGCAAAGATCATTGTCCATAAAGGCTTTGAAGTGTTTTTCAGATAAGTGAGCTCCTTAGTTAACTTACTAGTCTGTCTCGTCAGAATAAAGTAAGCTAACATCGTCACAAAAGTCCAAACAATCCGATAGGAAAAAGTCGTATGAGCAGGTACTCCGCCCAAGGCTTTCCAATAAAGGGATAAAAGCGCCCAAGCCAGATAGGCACAAAAGGCGTAAATCAGCCCTTTTCTACTCTCACTCAACACGCACACCCTCACGGTCAACTTCTAAGATAAAGCATTCACCATCAAATTTCAATGCCTCAATAGCTGATTTCATGTTGGCTGCCTTATCTTGTTCGGCTAAGACCATAATCGTTGGTCCTGCACCTGATAAATAAGTCGCATAGGCTCCCATTTCTTTAGCTAAAGTCTTAATCGGAAGAAATTCTTTGACCAAAGATTGGCGATAAACTTCATGGAAACGATCGCCCTCAATAGCCGCTCCTGCCACCTCTAGATTTCCTGATAAAAGCCCTGCTATAGCCACATTCGCAATGGAGGAGGCTGCGACAGCTTCTTTATAAGAAAGCTCTAGTGGTAATACCCCACGAGAATCAGAAGTCTTCAACTCATAACTAGGAATAAAAGCAATAAAACTACAAGTTGGAAACTCCGCAACAATCTGATTAACCTTGTCATTTACAAAAGAAGCAATGACCAAATTCCCAAAAATCGCTGGCGCAACATTGTCAGGGTGTCCTTCAATCTCAGTCGCTATTGCTAATTTTTCATCAGCAGTCATCTCAAGATGACCAAGCTGATTGGCTAACTCAATACCTGCCACAATAACTGACGATGACGACCCCAAGCCACGCGCCAATGGGATATCTGATGTCATCTCAATCACGTGTGGCTGTATATCAGATTTAATGTGAAGTGCCGTAGCAATTAACAAGTTACTCTCATCACTAGGAATATCGCCCAAATCATGCTTGATGAACCACTTATCAGACGGCTCCTTAATCTCAATCGTTAAATATTTTGACAGAGCTACTCCAACCGAATCAAAACCAGGACCAACGTTGGCTGACGTTGCAGGTACTGTAATTCTCATCTTACTCTCCTAACACTTTAAAGCTATTTAAGACCTTAAATTCAACCACATCTGCTAATTTAGCCGTCACATTGGCTAAGGCAGTTTTGCTCATTTCATGAGTCACAATGACCACACGAGCCGTTTCACCATTTGCCTTATGCTGAAGCACCTGTTCGAAAGAAATATTTTCAGCATTAAAAATCTCTGCTAAACGAAGGAGCTGTCCTTTCTTATCTGGGGTTTCAATCGCAAAGTAGTAACGGCTCTTAACATCTGAAAGGTCTGCAATCGTTGTCTCACGGGTAAATTCATTAAAGGCTTTACCAACAGTGGCATCATTCAAACGACGAGCAATACGTACAATATCTGCCACAACACTTGTCGCTGTTGGTTTTTGTCCAGCACCAGGTCCGTAATACATGGACTGACCGATACCAATTGACTCGACAAAGACAGCATTCATCACACCATTAACACTTGCCAAAGGATGAGATTTCGGCACAAAGCTTGGTGACACTTCTGCAAAGAGCCCTGATGGCGTTTCCTCAATCGAAACAATCAGCTTAATCACATAACCGAGCTGTTGCGCAACCGCAACATCATCCGTGCTAATCGTTGAAATGCCTTTGTGCGTCACATCTTCCAAACAAATCGTCATGCCAAAACCAAATTGGCTAAGGATAACTGCCTTATAGGCTGCATCAATCCCTTCAACGTCATTAGTAGGATCACTCTCTGCATAGCCTAATTCTTGAGCCGTTTTGAGGGCATCCTCATAAGACCAACCTTCATCAACCATCTTGGTCAACATGAAGTTAGATGTCCCATTCAAAACGCCTAAAATACGGGTAATTTTATCTGAAGTTAAAGAATTAGCTAAGGTCCGCAAAATTGGAATACCACCTGCCACAGCTGCCTCATAGTAGAAAGCCAACTGCTTTTCTTGAGCAAGAGAAATCAACTCCTTACCGTGACTAGCAATCAAATCCTTATTAGCTGATACCACATGTTTACCTGCTTCCAAAGCCTTTGTAATAAAGGTTTTTGCAGGCTCAATCCGTCCCATCAATTCAACCACAATGTCAATCGAATCATCCGAGACAATCTCATCAATACTTGTCACAAAATGATAATCGTGCCCTGCTGCTAACAAACGATTTTTTTCCTCATCATCCTTGACCAATACCTTAGCGATTTCAATCTGTCGTTTCGCTGCTGCTGTGATTTTTTCACCATTTTCTTCTAATAAAAACGGAATACCGCTCGCTACAGTACCAAATCCAAGCAATCCAAGTTTAATTGTCATATTATTACCCCTAAAAAGATTTATTACGTCCTATTATAACAAAAAATTCTGAATTGACAGTCTTCTCATTCTCAGATTTTTGATATAATAGACAAAAAACAACAAAGGAGCCTCATATGTCCAGACCCTCTCGCCGTTCGAGACACCGTCGTTCGCCATTCCTAGGCGTATTACTCTCCCTCATCATCCTGCTTAGCTGCTTTGCTCTTTTCTTCTTTTGGAAAATGGCTGACGCTAAAGAAGCTAATCAGAAAACAACTCAAACCAGCTCTGCTATTTCCCAAGTCCAAGAAACAACTGAACAAGCCCAACAAATCGAAAACACCTCTGAAACGGAAACCGTCACTTGGACGACACAAGAGCAACCTGTCAGCATCCCAATTCTCATGTATCACGCTATCCATGTCATGGCTCCTGAGGAAGCTGCTAATGCTAATCTTATCGTGGCACCAGATATTTTTGAGAGCCATATCAAGCGCCTAAAAGATGACGGTTACTATTTTTTAAGTCCTGAAGAAGCCTATCGTGCCCTTACTGAAAATAGTCTCCCTGCTGAAAAGGTTGTCTGGCTTACCTTTGACGATAGCCTCTGGGATTTTTATGACTACGCCTATCCGATTCTTGCTAAGTACGGTGCTAAAGCCACCAACAATGTCATCACAGGAACGGTTAATCACGAAGGAAATTTAACCGTGGAAGAAATGCAAGAAATGAAGGCAAATGGTATTTCCTTGCAGGGACACACTGTCAATCATCCAGATTTAGAGTATTCAACGCCAGATACTCAAACCTCCGAACTCAGCGATTCAAAAACCTATCTTGATCAAACCTTTTCACAAGACACTATCGCTGTTGCCTATCCAGCTGGTCGGTATTCTGATACGACAATTAACATCGCGCAGCAACTGCATTATAAACTTGGTGTCACGACAAACGAAGGCGTTGCTAGCGCAGCAAACGGATTACTCACCCTTAACCGTGTACGGATGTTCCCAACAACAACTGCCGATGAACTGATTAGTCGAATTGAATAACAAGAAAACACTCCGTTCAACGTTGAATGGAGTGTTTTACCATAACAATTTAGAACAAGATACTAACTTATTCGAGTGAGATGGAATAAGTTGATTAGTATGTTTTTTATCATCCTATTCTTGATTCAAATTACAGTACTAATTATCTCATCGTTACAAATTCTTCGGCACCTGTTGGATGAATGGCAACGGTATTATCAAAATCTTCTTTTGTTGCGCCCATCTTAATAGCAACTGAGAAACCTTGTACCATTTCATCCACGCCGTATCCAATACCGTGAAGCCCAATGATTTTTTCCTCTTCCCCAAGACAAACGAGCTTCATCTTACTTGGTTGACGGTGTGTTCCCAGAGCTGTGTACATTGGTGTAAAGGTTGAACGGTAAACCTTGATGTTTTCAGCACCAAATGCAGCGATGGCTGCTTCTTCTGACAAACCGATTGAACCAATGGCTGGGTGACTAAAAATAACGGTTGCCACATCCTTATAATCCATCTTAGCATTCGTTTTACCGTTGAATAAGCGCTCTGACAATTGACGACCCGCTTTAACAGCAACAGGCGTTAATTCTAATTTACCAGTCACATCCCCAAGGGCATAAATTCCTGATACGTTTGTATTTTCATAGTCATCGCTAGCAATATAACCTTGGTCTGTCAAAGCAACACCTGTTTTTTCCAAACCAAATCCAGTTACATTAGGACGACGCCCGATGGCCCAGATAAGCGTATCAACAGTGTAGCTCTGCCCATTTTCTAAAACCAAAGTCAACGACTCATCAGCATTCTTAATCACTTCTTTAGGAACAGACCGCGTATGTAAAGTAGGACCATTTTCTGCCATATAATCAGTCAATGTTCCGATAATTTCTTGGTCAAAATTGCGGAGCGGACGGTCCTGACGGACAAAAAGATGCGTCTCCGAACCCAGAGTATGGAGAACACCAGCCACCTCTACCGCAATATAGCCTGCGCCTACAACAGCTGTACGATTAGGAACAGCATCCAGCTCAAAGAATCCATCAGAGGTGATACCATACTCAGCACCCGGAATGTCTGGATAGAGGGCATGACCTCCTGTCGCAATCAAAATATGAGGCGCTGTATAACGTTGCCCAGCCACTTCTACCGTATGAGCATCTACAAAAGTCGCGTATTCATACACACGTTCCACACCATTATTATCAAATCCACGCTCGTAAGACCCGTGAATTCGGTCAATATAAGCCTGACGATTAGCCTTCAATGTTGAAAAATCAAAGTTTTTCGTCTCCACTTCAAAACCATACTCTGCCGCATAATGATTGAGGGTTTCAGCAACCTGAGCACCATACCACATGACTTTTTTAGGCACACAGCCGACATTGACACAGGTTCCTCCGACTTCTTTTCCTTCAAACAGGATGACCTTAGCACCATGCATGGCTGCACGGTTAGCACTAGCAATACCTCCTGAACCACCACCGATAACGATATAGTCATATTGTTTTACTTCTGACATATTTTCTCCTTTTTTAAACTAGACCGATTGGTACAATTTTCTTTATTCTAACATAAAAAAAGGTAGCAGACAAAAAACTGCTACGACATTTTTGGGTTAGATAATTTCAGGTAATTCATCATCATTATCAAAGTCCTCAACCTTATCTTCACCAGGAAATGGTTTTTGAAGGCGTCCCAAAATAAAGCGAGATATCGGGCCTGCGATGAGGAAATTAAGAGGAATAGCAGCTACAAAATTCGTCAGCCATGCTTTGCCATAAGCCCCTAACGTAATCACCGACCAAGGCAGCCCCTGACCAATAATCAAGTTAAAAATCAGACCATAGAGTGACATGAAAGTCACCATAAAGAGTGCCATTGTCCCTGAGATAGCCACAATTTTCACCCAACGCTTCTCGTGGTGACCGATATGATGTAACATCGTAAAAGCAATTTTCTTAGCAATTGGCCCTACCAAAATCACATCCAGAAGAAAGGCAACAGCAAATCCAGGCAAGTACCCCGCAAATACATGTCCCCAATGAACTGATCCTGTATTCATATAAAGGTTCCAGATTGACATCCCAAACACCATGATGCCACACATCATCACTGTAAACAACATCGCTTCTTTAAAATTTCTAGGCATTATAAACTCCATTTCTAAAACATTAGATTTTACTATACCATAAAAAATTTTTCTTCGTAAGCAATTTTTTCAAAAAATTACAAGATAATTTCCATTTCTGTATGTAAGGGTTTCATGCCTTGCTTTTGGTAAAAGCGGAGCGCCGAAACATTATCATTCCAAACATTCAAAGTTAGATGGTAACAACTTATTTCTTTGGCGTAAGCTAAGGCAAAGCTATACAATTCTTGACCAATTCCGCCACCTCGAACATCCTTATCCACACATAAGTCATCTATGAAGAGAGATTTTACAGGCTCAAGAACTGCTCCTTTAGCTTCTTTTATCTCTAAAAAGAGATGTCCGATAACAGCTTTGCCATTATCATAAACAAAAACAGGTTTGGTATCATCTGTTAAAAGCAACTCAAGCTCTTCATCTGTAAACTTACCGCCACTACCTTTAAAAATATCTGGTCTAGCTTCATGATGAACCTGTAGAATCTGACCTAATAAGCGTTGAATAGCAGGAATATCGGCTGATGTCGCACGTCTAATCATTTTATAGTTCCTAAAAGCACTAAAACTAAAAGATAAGTTTTCCTCCTAGTTTAGCTGAGCTCCCTTTCTAATTTTTGTCCATTATATCAAAAATCGTGCTTCTTATGCTATAATGGAAACATGAAAACATTACTTTTTATTCTAATCGCCTATCTGCTTGGTTCAATCCCGACTGGTCTTTGGATTGGGAAGCAATTTTTTAAGATTAATCTCCGCGAACATGGTTCAGGAAATATGGGAACAACCAATACCTTCCGTGTCCTTGGAGTCAAAGCTGGGTTAGTCGTTCTTGCTGTTGATGTCCTCAAAGGGACACTAGCGACCTTACTCCCTATCTGGTTTGGCAGTTCCATATCACCTCTTATGATTGGATTTTTTGCTATTTTAGGACATACCTTTCCCATCTTCGCTCAATTTCGTGGTGGAAAAGCTGTCGCTACGAGCGCTGGGGTTCTCTTAGGCTTTGCACCGAGTTTTCTTCTCTACCTAGCCATTATTTTTGTAGCCAGCCTATACCTCTTTAGCATGATTTCTCTTTCGAGCGTCATTGCCGCCACCGCTGCTATCCTAGGAATCGCTATCTTCCCTGCCATTGATTTCATCCTAACAACCTACGACCCACTTTTTAGCCTTCTCATTCTCCTAATCGCAGCCGTCATTATGGTTCGACACAAAGAAAATATCTCTCGAATAAAAGCAAAAACCGAAAACCTCGTCCCATGGGGACTAAACCTTACCAAGCAACAAAAAAAATGAGCATTCACTTGATGCTTATTTTTTCTTCCTTAAACGATTTATTATGATAAATACTAGATTCAAAACCACTCGAAACAACACATCTCTAAAACATCTATATCTGTGTAAGACAAGATGAACTTGTGTTGGAACCATTCGAAACAACACAGCGAGTTAAAATAAGGCAGTGATTTTTAATCCAGTCCGTATCCAACTTGAAAAAGTGGGCACCGATTCGGTGCTTTTTTGTTACTCAATTTTGTATCCGATTACATATTATCACAATATGATTTTTATGAGCAACTTTCTCATCTTCATTTTTCATCAGCTCTTTTCCTAAATAAAGTCAACTGCTACACCAAATCATTATCAGCACTAAGAACAACATTTAAAAAGAATCGCAAAAATTCAAATGCTTTATTTCCCTCGCTAGTCAATTGTTAATCTTATCTCACTGAATAATTTCACAACACCTCTTGGTTAGCCTATTTATCCACTTTATCCCCAAGGTAAAAGACAAGCCAGCCAACTACTGGTCAAAAGATTATGGCAAAATAGAAGAAGCTGGGCAAGTTTTTCCCAGCTTCTTCCTATTATCACTTTCAAATGATTGGCTACACACAGCTTTTACACTACCAATACCGATTTTTAATCACTTAGTTATCTTCTGAAAGGTCAGTATCAGACTGGTCAGTTAAATCGATGACAATATCTTCTTTAACAACTTCTTCTGGGACTTCAACGATAATGATATCCTCTTCTGAGACGGTTTGAACTGTCTCGCTAACTTTTTCTTTAACTTGTTCAACAGTTGCTTTTACTGCTTGCCCGATATTCTCAGCGCTAAACTCACCTGATTCCCATTTGCCTTTATACTCAGTAAAGGTTTCTGTTGCCAAATCTTTGTACTCAGCCACTTTTCCTTTAGCTGCTTCATGATAAGCATCAGGATTAGCCTTATAGTCGTCAAAATTTTCTTTTGCTTTAGCAACAAGTTCTTTCCCTTTTTCAGTTCCTAGAAAATAAGCTGCCGCTGCACCAGATGCTGCACCTAGAATAACACTTTTTAGAAATTTCCCCATGAGCTTATACCTCCGTTTTTTTATCTTTTTTACTAAATAGTTTTGAAGCCATACGTGCTGCGAAAGCAGCTTTGCCCGTATTAGCAACAACAGCTGTTCCCTTACTTGCTTTTGACGAAAGGTTGCGTGCCTGTTCATTCAAATCAGACACACTAACTGATAAATCAGCAATAGCTGTAAAGAGCGGATCAATCGTTGCGACTTTTCCATTCACATCATCTACCAAAACATTAGCCTTAGCTAAGATTTCATTCGTTTGGTAAAGGGTCACATTAACATCACTGGTCAATAATTTAATGGTTTGTTTCGTTTCTTCGACAGTTTCCGTTAATTTTTTGATAAAAAGAACCAAGAAAACAACTAAAACCACAACTGCAATTGCAATAATTAAAAGTGCAATGCCACCTAAATCCATAAGTCACCTCATTTCGTTTGATAGTAAGGAATATCATTCTTCTGACGTCGAATGACAACAAATACCACGCCTGTAATCACTAGAATAGCACTGAGCCATTGAGAGACTCGTAAGCCCATCAACATGAGACTGTCGGTTCTCATTCCTTCAATTACAAAACGGCCACAGCCATACCAGATAAGGTAAAAGGCTGTTATTTCTCCCTGTTTTAACAGATTTGGACGACGGCGAAGTCCCATAATCACGAGAAATCCTAAGAAATTCCAAAGGCTTTCATACAAGAAGGTAGGCGTTCGATAGCTCACATCAATATACATTTGCTTTTTGATAAAGCTGGGCAGGTAATCGAGATGCTGCACCGCTTTTCCATAAGCCTCTTGATTGACAAAATTTCCCCAGCGTCCAATACTCTGAGCAATCATCACTCCTGGAGCTGCAATATCCAAAAAGTCAATCGGCTTAATCATACGGTAGTAAGAAAAAGTAAAAAGTACCACCGCACCGGTCAGAAGACCTCCGTAAATCGCAAGACCACCATTCCAAATGGCAAAAATTTCATTAAGATGCTTGCTGTAGTACGACCACTCAAAGATGACATAATAGAGCCTTGCTCCCAATATGGCAAGAGGGAAAGCAACGAGAATAAAATCTGTCACATCATCTGCTGAAATCTTCTTTTTGGGCCCTTCTTTACTAGCAAGATAAACCGCTAGCGCTACACCAGTCATAATAATCAGGGCATACCAGTGAATGGCGATAGGACCTAATTTAATAGCAACTGGATCAATCATTAGTAGCTCCATTCTGGCTAATGAGAGCTGTCAAACGATCCTCAAAAGTCTTTGTCGCATCGTAGCCCATCAGACGAGCTCTGTGGTTCATCGCAGCAGCCTCAATCACAACAGAGACATTTCGACCTGTTTTAACCGGAATACGTACGCGAGGAATTTTGACACCTGCAAATTCAATTTCTTCGTTGCTATTTCCCAAACGGTCAAAAACCTTACCTGCTTCAAAGTTTTCAAGGTAAATCGCTAATTGGATTTGAGAAGAGCCTTTCACCGCACTAGCACCGTAGAGGCTCATAATGTCAATAATCCCAACACCACGAATTTCCAAGAGATGGCGCAAAATCTCCGCTGGTTCACCCCATAGAGTTTCTTCATCTTTAGCATAAACATCAACTCGGTCATCAGCCACCAATCGGTGGCCACGTTTTACCAATTCAAGACCTGTTTCACTCTTACCAATTCCAGAATCCCCTTGGATTAAAACACCCATTCCGTAGATATCCATCAAGACACCGTGAACACTGGTTCTTTCTGCAAGACAGGAATGAATGTACCAAGACATTTCACCTGAAAGGCTACTGGTTGGAATACGCCCACGTAAAACAGCGGTGCCTTTTTCTTTAGCAGCCTGAAGCATTTCCTCAGGAATCTCTAAATTGCGAGCCACGACAATTGCTGGCGTTTCTGGCTTAAACATTTCACTTAGGACTGCATAACGATTATGGCTAGTCATACTCATTAAGTAAGACCATTCTTTCATCCCTAGAAGTTGAACACGTTCTGGTGAATAATAGGTAAAATAACCAGTCATTTCTAGACCTGGGCGTGAAATATCAGACGTTGTAATCTCCTTATTCAGAAGTTCCCAGGTCCCATAAATCACTTCTAATTTGACCTTATCCACTAACATTTTTACAGTAAGTGTCATAAATTTCCTTTCCAAAGTAAGCGCTTTGCACTCTATTTTATTCATTATAGCATTTTTTAAGGATTTTTGAAAATGCTAGCCCCGTTTTAAAGAGCTCTTCTGTTTGTCAGTCCAACGTTAATCCGTTTGAACTCCCCTAAATTTTCTCTCAAACATCGCTACTAGCCAACCAACAGCAATATCACCTATGCTTTTCTAATCATTTGAGAAAAACGTCTGACTTCTTTATTGACTAACCTCAGACAAGGATAAGCTGGTTTAGTCCGTAAAAAACTCCGCTTACTATAGTCACTCCATGTAGGGGCTACAAATCCTCTCCTCACCTTCCAACGAAAATCAGGGTCGTGGGGACTGACAGGCATCACATCTAGCTCCCAGTGCCGTTGATTGTTTCGTGTCGCATAATTAAAACTCGCACCATTAACCACACCAGCCACCGTCATTTTTTCAGGATCAATCTCATTTAAAAAACACCCCGAACTGCTCAGAATAAACTCCGTGTGGAACCTTTGAAGGATTTTTATATTGTAACTAACCTTACCGTCTGGATAATAAGGCACTCCGTCTTTTACCATGACTTTATTGTGAAGACGAGCAGATTCTAAGAGGGTGTAGGAACGGTGTTTCAAATAACGTGCCAAGCCCTCTGCATCTGTTTGATTTTTATGGCGAAAATGCTGGCGCACATACTCCGCTTGGTGACAAGAGATCAGATAGCGCAGCTGGTGTACTTGCCTTGCCAACTTCCCTTCTTGAGCCAAACTCTCTCCAGGAAAAGCCTTATCTACCTGCTCTGCGATGTCCCACCAAAAGGTATCATCTGGAGCTAAACTAGGAGAAATCAGTGATAAGAGATAACGAGTCTGTGCCATATCTCCCGTTAACTCTGGAAAATCAAGCAAACTCATGATTAGCTTTAATAACTGTTTGGGAGAAGAATGCTTTTTTTCAATAGTCCAAAGTTTCTTGAAAGTTGATGAACCCAGACGTGGATCAATGGTGGTCATATTTTTCAGTTCTTCTATACTCTGCTGTGACCAAGGTAACTTAAAAAAGCGTTTCAATTGCAAATACCTTTGCCAAATCTCTTGCATTGTTTCTCCTTTCCTAGAATTATCCCAAGTTATCCCCCTCATTATAGCAAAAAAGAAAAGCTCAAACGAGCTTTTCTAACTGTTTATCTTATTTCGCTTTACGAAGGTAACCAAATAGGACACCTGAGATGATTGCTCCGACAAGGACAAATGCAAGGTAAAGGAATGGATTTGATGTCAATGCGATAACGAAGATACCACCATGTGGCGCCATCAATTTGATACCAGCAAGACCAACAAGTCCACCTGCAATCGCAGAACCTGCGATAAAGCTTGGGATAGCACGCGCTGGGTCAGCAGCGGCAAATGGAATCGCACCTTCCGTAATAAATGAAAGACCCATGATGATGTTCGTCAAACCTGAATCACGTTCTTCATCAGTAAATTTATCTTTGAAAAGAAGTGTTGCAATGAAAACTGCAAGAGGTGGAACCATACCACCAGCCATAACAGCCGCCATCACGATTGAACCACCGTTTGTCACAGAAGCTGCAAGTGTACCAGTACCGAAAACATAAGCGGCTTTATTAACTGGACCACCCATGTCAATCGCCATCATACCACCAACAAGGAGACCAAGAAGAACAGCTGAGCTTCCTGACAAACCGTTCAAGAAGTCATTAAGTGCTGTATTGATTGCTGACATTGGGATATTAACTGCCAACATCGCAAGACCTGTCAAAATAGTACCAAAGAGTGGCAAGATCAGAATAGATTTTGCACCTTCCAATGAACGTGGCACTTTCACGTATTTTTTAAGTGCAAGAACAAGGTAACCAGCAAGGAAACCACCTACAAGAGCACCAAGGAAACCTGATGGCACACCTGCAAGACCTGCTGTCGCTTCTCCACCAGCAGCGTAAGCAATTTTACCATAAGCCAAACCATTTGAAGCAATGGCACCAGTAACAAAACCTGCAACCATACCTGGTTTTTCAGCGATTGAGTAAGCCACATAACCAGCAAATACTGGAATCATGAAACCAAAGGCAGCTTGACCAATCTTCATGAAAGTTGAAGAAATTTCATGATATGATCCAAGATTTCCAAGCTGATCTTTAGGAACACCTAAAATGTTATCAAATAGAAAAGCTAAGGCAATCATGATACCACCACCGATAACGAATGGAAGCATTTGTGATACACCACTCATCAAGTGTTTATAGAAAGCTTGACCTGCTGACATTTTTTCTTCTGAAGCAGCCGCTTGAGCGCCGTCTTTAGCCACATAAGTTTCTGCTTCACCGTTTAAGATGATGTTGATTAGCTCTTCTGTTTTCTTGATACCATCAGCAACTGGACGGCTCACAAGTGGTTTACCATTGAAACGAGGCATATCAACTGCTTTATCAGCTGCAATGATAACCCCTTTAGCTTTGGCAATATCTTCAGCTGTCAATTTGTTACCAACACCTGAAGCTCCATTTGTTTCAATTTTAATAGCAACACCCATTTCAGCAGCCACTTTTTTAAGTGATTCTTCTGCCATGTAAGTGTGGGCAATACCAGTTGTACATGCTGTAACTGCTACGATGAAATCTTGACCTTCTGCTGGAGCAACAACTGTTTCAGCCTCTGCTTTTTCAGAAGCAGCATCGAAAACTGCAATCACTTCTTCTGGTGTGTTTGCCGCACGAAGTTTATCCGCAAAACCATCTTTCAAAAGGTATTGTGACAATTCAGCAAGGGCTGCTAAGTGTGTGTCATTTGCCCCTTGAGGTGCCGCAATCATAAAGAACAAATCAGTCGGTTGACCATCAAGTGATTGGTAATCAACACCCTTGTTTGATTTTGCAAAAAGAACTGCTGGCTCAGCTACCACAATATTTTTAGCGTGTGGCATGGCAATTCCATCACCAAGACCAGTTGTCATTTGCTCTTCACGAGTCATGATACCTTTTTTGAAGATGTCAAAATCGTGCACAATATCCTTTTCAACGAGTTTTGTAATCATCTCGTCAATCGCCATTTCTTTTGAAATTGCTTGAAGATCAAGCAACATCAAATCTTTCTTCAATAAATCTTGAATTTTCATCGTTTTTCTACCTCTACTTTTTCAAAAGTTTCTTTAATAAAGTCAATGCTTGCCAAATCATCTGAGAAAGCTGTCGCTGTTCCACAGGCCACACCCCATTTGAGCGCTTCAAGTGGATTTCCAGTAGCGACAAATTCACCAGTAAAGCCAGCCACCATTGAGTCACCAGCACCAACTGAATTTTTTACTTGACCCTTAATTGGTTTTGCAAAATAAGCCGCTTCTGGCGTCACTAGGAGCGCACCGTCACCTGCCATTGAAACGATAACGTTTTTAGCTCCCTTAGCTAAGATTTGACGTGCGTAGGTTTCAATGTCATCAATGCCATTTAGCTCTACACCAAAAATCGCTTCGAGCTCATGGTTATTTGGTTTCACCAAGAGTGGCTCATAAGCTAAGCTATCAAGCAATGTTTGTCCTTCAAAGTCACAAACCACTTCTGCGCCAGCTTTTTTCACCAAAGGAATCAAGCGGTTATAAACCTGATTACCAAGGTTTGACGGAGCTGAACCGGCAAAGACCACCACATCATCTGGCGTCACTTGTGAGAGGACGGTTTCAAGCTCTACCAACTGACCTTCCGTGATGACTGGACCTGTCCCATTGATTTCAGTCTCATGATCCGCCTTAATTTTAACGTTAATGCGCGTGTCTTGATCCACTTGAACAAAATTAGTCTTGATGCCTTCAGCCACCAAACCATCTGTTACAAATCGACCTGTAAAACCACCGATAAAACCAGTAGCCGTATTGTCGTAACCTAGCTTTTGCAGGATACGACTAACGTTAATCCCTTTTCCACCCGCATACTTATCGTCACTATCCATACGATTAACAGCGCCAATTTCAACACTGTCAAGACGGACGATAAAGTCAATGGATGGGTTTAGGGTTACCGTATAAATCATACTTCTATTACCCTCGTTTTTTCTTTTATTTTTTGGAAAATGGCAGAGCTACTTTCTGATGTCAGCAGCGTTACCTTTTCAATTTCTGCAACCTTAACAAAGGAGATATGACCAAATTTTGAAGAATCGACTAGGACAAAGCACTCTTTAGCATTTTCAATAACCGCTTTTTTGACCATGGCTTCCTCGTAATCAGGTGTCGTCAGGTAAGCTGAATCCACACCATTCATTCCAATAAAAGCCTTATCAAAATTAAGCTGGTTAATTTGTGCCAAAGTCGCTTGACCGACACTAGCATCCGTGGTTTGCTTCACAAAACCACCAATGATAATTGTCCGAATGCCTTTATCAATCAACTGACTGGCATGGTGTACCGAATTGGTCACCACCGTCACCGTCGTGTCTGTCAAAATATCTACCAAGAGCGCCGTTGTCGTTCCAGCATCTATAAAAATCACATCATTAGGATGAATCTCTTCTAGAGCTCGAGTGACAATTTGTCGTTTTTCTTGAATGTTTTTGACAGATTTTTGAAGGTTGCTCGGTTCATCTCTCAACGTCTGTAAACTCTCTGCACCGCCATGAACACGGCGGAGCTTATTTTCAGACTCCAACTGGTCCAAATCCCTTCGAACCGTTGACTCCGAGGTCTCTAGTAAACCCACTAACTCTTCCAAGGTCACAAAATGTTCTTCTGACAACCTATCCATAATCAGCTGTTTACGCTCAGATTTTAAAATAGGGGCACCTCCTCTGCAATCGTTTACAGAATTCATTCTACACTATTTTCTAGCAAAGTCAAGCAATATCTCTCAAAAACTCCCAAAAAGCACGAAAAGCACAATAGTCATCAAATTAATGCCTAAATCGCTCCTAAACCAACGTTCGATTCAAAAGGTTAACAGTCATATTCTTACACCATAACCATGACACCTACAAAAAAGCTAGATCAGCTGTGCCATTCTCTGACCATCCCCCAAAAAAACACCTCACTATTATCAATATCTTCCTATTTATTGATAATAAAGCATCACATTACACCGAGCCGACTTTAGTTTCAAGCTGCTCTTTTTCTAAAAATAACATTAAGAAAATAAAGAAAACCTTAATAATATGAAATTAACATAAGTTATATTAAGATAGTCTATGGTTAACCTAATAAATAGACAAATTCATGAAATGTGTATTGATAGATAGCTGCTATTGCAGTATAATGACAAAGATTTTGAGACAGGAAAATTGTCCTAAAATTAAAATAAAAAATGGAGGAATCATTATGATTAAATCTAACACAGTCAAAAGACTTATCGGAACAGGCGCTATTGCTTTTGCTTTCTTTAGCGCCAGCCTAGCAATGGGGACACCAGTGAAGGCGTAGGGAGCTTCCGTATCTTCTCAGGTAAAGGATCCATTTTTAAAAGGGCGTGAAGACGGTGGATTTCAAGGTTTTTACGATGCTGTAGACAATAAATTCAATGGTCAACATCCCGATTTCGAACATATTTATCCTGAAGGTAAAGATATGCCTAAATATGAAAGAAATGAAGATAACGAAAATTATCTACGCAGTTACAGAGACAGTTACAAGACAGAATATACAGCAACATATCAAAGTAAATACGGCTCTAAAGTTCCTGAAGTTAGCGGTCCTGAAGTTAGCGGTCCTGAAGCAGAACAAAATAGTACGGAAGCTGAATCAACAATTTTTGACACTATTATTGGTGTCGCATTGACAGTATTAAGTTGGTTTTTTCCCATTAATTAAATCCATATAATCGTTTTGCTTCACTCTCCACTGAGTTAGCAAACTTCTTTAACATTTTAGCTGAGATACTTACTGATTCTAAAACCACATTAACTTGATTTATCCTCAGCTATCCAAGGAGCAAAAAAGCCAAGAATCATTATAGAGGGATTCTTGGCTTTTGGCTTTCATCATAGTAAACACTAAAAATCCCCCTCAAACTGTAATTGACAGGACTGTCACTTATTAGCCATAAAACTTGACTACTATATTCAACAAATTTGCACTAAGATTCTTTTAACACCTTAAATGAAACACAAAAACGGAGAAATCATGATAATGAAATCTAAAGCAATCAAAAAACTTATCGGAACAGGCGCTATCGCCTTCGCCTTCTTCAGTTCTAGCCTAGCAATGGAGACAACCGTAATTGCGGACTCAATCGATTCAGCATTGAAACAGCAACAATTTGAAGAACCAAGTAACCAAGGTTTTATCGATGGGTACGATTTAGGATACAAAAATGGTAACAAATCTGGTGCTAAAAATCCGTACGATTCCCCTCCATTAGACAATCTTCCAAGTTACAAGGAGATTAATGAGGATTATTCCAGAGGATTTAAAGAAGGTTATAATTTAGGTTATTGGAATGGTTGGAGTCGTTTAACTGATCCAAATTTTATTATTGATCCGGTATTAGACCCAGATTTACATGGTCAACAGCATACGGAACAGCCAGAAAACTTTATTGATACTATTTTTGGCTTTTTCGCTGATATTTATGCTCAGGTGACCACATTTTTTTTATAGCATTTGGTAAATTGATTTTACTATTTCCTGATTCATCCTCAGCTAACATGATATATAACAAAAGCCCAAGAATCGCACGCTGATCCTTGGGCTTTTGTACTCATACTCATTTTTACTTAACAACAAGTAAACACTGTCAAACATATTACAACGATCATCCGAACGTTTAGTAGTTTCTAAACAACCTTATTTGAACAACTTCTGCAACTGTGTTAAAATAACAAAGTAAATAAGTTATGACGGTAGCTGCAACCTATCAGAAAGGTGGTGGTGCTTATGAATGTAAGTACTAAAATCTGGATAGAAAGGAGTAGCAACTTTTGTCTGTAGCAGAGGCTTTACAGTTGATGTTGAACTTTGGTAATCTTATCATTGCTCTACTAACACTTGTTATAGCACTCATTTTGCTTAATGATAAAAAGAAATAACCGTCTTATACTTTAGCCGATTTGACGATTATTTCTTAATTATTCAATTGGCTACCGTCTTAAACGGATTTACACTAGGAGTTGTTGACGCAACTCCTTTTTATATCTTCATTATAAAGCATTGACTGATATTTTGCAAGCAAGACTTAGTTAAATGTGCGACAACGATTATCCGAACGTTTAGCAGTTTATAGACAAACTTATTTGAACAACTTCCGACGACATGTTAAAATAACAAAGTGAATAAGTTATGACGGTAGCTGCAACCTATCAGAAAGGTGGTGGTGCTTATGAATGTAAGTACTAAAATCTGGATAGAAAGGCAAGTCGCTAACGTTAATCGCTATGGCGATTTAACTACTCCTTGCACTAGTTCTTGGCGTAAAAAATATCGTTTTACGCCAAGAAACGTCGGAGTAGCACTTTTTGACTGCGTTTGAAGTTGTGCAAACTATCTTAGGTTTTGGTACCTTTACCATTACTTTGATTGGCTTGTGCTATAAAATCTTCAGCGATAAAGACAAAAAGAAATAACCGTCCTAAACTTTAGCAAGTTGACGGTTATTCTTTAACCCAAAATTAGCTACCGTCTTAAACGGATTTACACTAGGAGTTGTTAGCGCAACTCCTTTTAGTATTCTTATTATAAAGCATTGACCAACATTTTGCAAGTGAGACTTGCTTCAAACACATGAAAAAATCGTCTATCCTATAACATTTACTCATTAATTAACGAGGTTGAATGTACTGGACGGTTGTCCTTGTCTGGGTGCGCGTATTTGATAGCTTCGTTTACTGCGATCGGCGCTTCACCAAATCCTGTGGCAATCAGCTCAACTTTGCCTTCATAATCTGCGGCATCACCGATTGCAAAAACACCTTCTTGACTGGTTTCAAAGGTACGAGATACGTTGATTGAGGTGCGTTTGTAATCCACATTCCAATGTTTAAGATTTTTATTATTAGTTGAAAAGCCGAAGCTGACAATCAAAGCATCTAGTGGTAAGTCAAGTGTTTCTTCTGATTTCACTTTTTGGACTGTCAAACTGGTCGCTCTGCCATTTTCCCCAGAAATTGAAAGAGGAACATAAGGAGTTAGTATCTCCACAGAAGAGTTTTCCATGACCTCTACACTGTGTTCATGAGCTCGAAAGCTATCTCGGCGGTGAACAACCGTGACACTCGCAGCGATACTTTCAAGGGCATTTGCCCAGTCAACTGCCGAGTCCCCACCACCACAGATAACCACTTTCTTGCCAGCAAACTGATCCAATTTGTGAACATTGTAGAAAATAGTCGTATCGGCATAACGTTCTTCACCGTCAACGCCCAAAGGACGTGGCGCAAAGGCCCCATTACCGCATGCAATAATAATAGAACGGGATAAATGCTCAGCTTTATTGGTTTTAATATGAAAAATACCATCTACCTTTTCAAAAGTTTGTACTTCTTCTTTAAGGCAGATTGTGGTCTTGTCCTTAAAACGCTCTAACTGTTCCAGCAATTTCTCAGTTAATTCAGCACCTGTTGTGACTGGATAGCCCGGAATATCATAAATCTTCTTTCCAGGATAAAGGATGGCAGGCTGCCCGCCAAGCTCTGATAAGCTTTCAATAATCTGCACGTTCATGCCACGTAAGCCAGCGTAGAAGGCTGCCCAAAGTCCTACAGGACCCCCACCAATAATCGTAATATCATGAATAGTCTGTGTCATACTTACTCCTTACTTTTCTTGAATACGTTTAAATAAGGCTTCGGAATAAGGGTGAACGAGCGCAATTGCACGACCAGTTAACACCATCGAAATAATGGTCCCTACTCCGATACCAAGTAGCGGTTGACCCGCTAGAAAACCAATCACTAATGCCAACACAATGTGAATAGCATCTAAAAGATTTTTACCATAACCAAATCCTCTTTTAGCTACCAAACCAATCACATCCGCCAAAGCATCCGCAGGATTAGGAATTAACTGCATGGCAATCATAAGTGAAGCTCCAATCGCAATTAAGACAACCGCAAGGAGCAGAAAAATCCCTTGTAGGACAACCCCTTCGGCAGCTGGCATTAACCCATCAAAAACTTCAATAAAATAACTGGTCAGTACACTTGCAATAAGCTGAAGCAATTGAATCGGTCTAAACGTTTTCCCCAATAAAATCGCCTGTAAAAGCAACATCACACAGTAGGAAATAAAACTCGTTGTACCTAGTGAAATACCAGATAATACCGTTGCAATATAAGGTAAAGTTGTCACCGGAGAAACCCCTAAGAGACTCTTAGTATTCAGCGTAATCCCCGCCGCTAAAATGATCACTCCAAGCAAATAGACAGCACACTGTGCCCAATTAATACGTTTATCCATCAATTTCCTCTTTTTTTATCTTATTTAATAGTTCTTTTTCTTCTTCAGTAAAATGGTACACCTCAAGTAGATCTGGTCTACGTTCCAAAGTTTTTCTGAGGCTTTGTTCCAAACGCCAAAGGCGGATATTCTCATGATGTCCAGACATCAAAACATCAGGCACAGTCATGCCACGAAAATCATATGGACGGGTGTACTGTGGGTACTCCAAAAGTCCAGATGAAAAACTATCATCTTGATGACTGGCCTCCTTACCAATCACGTCTGGAATAAGGCGCACCGTCGCATCCACCATGGTCATGGCTGCAAGTTCACCACCCGTCAATACAAAATCCCCTAGTGAAATTTCATCCGTCACGAGTGTCTTAATCCGCTCATCATACCCCTCATAATGACCACAAATAAAAATCAACTCGTCTTCCTGAGCCAATTCTTCTGCGTAAGCTTGATCAAAGGTACGTCCTGCTGGATCAAGGAGAATCACACGAGGGTTTTTCGCTTCAATTTTTTCAATGGTATCAAAAATGGGCTGAGCACGAAGTAACATTCCTTGACCGCCACCATAAGGCTCATCATCGACATGACGAGCCTTTTCTGCATTTTCACGAAAATTATGGTAGTTAATCTCAAGCAAACCTTTTTCTTTAGCCTTACCGACAATGGAGTGCTCAAGCGGTGCAAACATCTCAGGAAATAGGGTCAGAATATCAATCTTCATCATCAAGTCCTTCCATGATTTCGACATCAACACGGTTCCCCTCAATATCCACATTTAGAACAACTGGCGGAATGTAAGGAAGTAATAAATCGCGTTTTCCTTTACGCTTAACGACCCAGACATCATTAGCTCCTGGTTGTAGAATTTCTTTAACCTGACCAATCAGAACATCATTTTCATAAACATCGAGACCGATGATTTCATGGTAATAGAAATCCCCCTCTTCTAATTCTGATAAATTTTCCTCAGCCACTTTGAGTGAAAATCCTTTGTATTTTTCAACATCGTTAATATGGTAAAGCCCTTTGAATTTCACAATATCAAAGTTTTTTTGCTTACGATGCGTTGCAACTTCAACTTCCATCACAAAGTTGTCCTTGTCATCAAACACTGATAAACAGCTACCTTTTTTAAACCGTTCATCCGCAAAATCAGTGACACTCATCACGCGCAACTCACCTTGCAAACCTTGGGTATTAACAATTTTTCCAACATTAAAATAATTCATTTTCTCTCTTCTTTTCTACTTAGAAATCACTCTTTATTTTACCACGAGAGCTCTAAAAAAGCCAACTTTCGTTAGCTTTCTTTTATTTCCAGTTTAATCCGACTAAGTCGTTCATTTCCTGATAGGCAATGTCAACCTTCTCTTGGATATCAGCTGGTATCTCTGACCGGTATTTACCGCCTTCTAGAAAATCTTCCAAAATCATCACTCGGTAATCAAAGTTTGGATAGTTATAGGTTGGATTATAGGTTCCTTTGTGCCAAGCCCAGACCATTGTTGGATGTGCCTTAGCTGTTTTGATAACAGTCTTATCTCCTGTTTTTTCAAAGGTAACATCCATAAACAAACCACGCTCTGTCCAGTAGTTTCCAAGCATTTCATAGGTTTGATTGGAAATAAAGTTTCCCATTGAGTAGATGATTAGCTTTTTGTCACCCTTATGATTAACAATTTCTGACGGCTCTGCCACGTGAGGATGTCCACCAAATACAACATCTGCTCCCCAATCAACCATCTTATGATACAAGTCTACCTGCTCTGCCGTTGGTTCCAAAGAATACTCAACACCCATCTGAGGCATGACAATGGTCACATCAGCCAATTTCTCAGCCTTCTTGAGCTCTTTCTTAATCTTCTCCTCATCCAAATCAGACATGTGCTTTTGATACTCTTTTTCAGTGAGATTAGCTTCCATGCCATTATAGCCATAAGAATAACCTAGAATCGCAATTTTAATACCATTAACTTCTCTGATAAGAAAATCCTGTTTCTCCCGATTCTCTGTATAAACACCAATCGTATCTAAACCAAGTTTATTGAATGTTTCAACCGTATTCAAAGCTCCAGATAACTGCGAATCCAAAATATGATTATGCGCCAAATCGATAACATCATATCCTGTATCTTTTATCGTTTGAGCAATTTCTGCTGGCGCATTAAATAGTGGATAGCCCGCTAGTGGAAAATCAGGACTAATCGTCCCCTCATAGTCACCGATGGCTAAATCTGCTTTCTCAATCCATTCTTTAACATAGGTGAAATAAGGATCAAACCGATAAGACCCATCCTCCTGATAAGCTGACGTATAAAGAATATCGTGAATCAAGATATCGCCGTTGGCAACAACACGAGCTGTACGTACCTTCGATTTTTCTGCTTTTTCTTTCTCTAAAGTTGTTTTAATCGTATTGTTTAAAACAAAATCTCCCGTACTTAGACGTCTTTCCAGTAAGAATGCTAAAAAGAGTATTAAAACTAACAGACTAAATAACAATCCCAGTCGGCGTTTTTTTTGATGTCGTCGTTGCACGTGTCTTTGATCCATAATCCGTCCTCCTGTTTGATTATTATAACATTTTTGGAAAAGATAAGAAAGCGGTTTATAACATGAGGTCTATTGACGAAAAATCCCCACAGACGAGTGAGGAATTCCGTATTAAGCAATCGCTATATACCGTCTATTACCACTAAAACCAATATAAGAAATCCATTGGCGTCCTTCAGAAGTTAGCACCTTATCATAATTAACTGTTTCTCCAGCATCATAGTAAGCTAGTTCTGAACTTGACATCTTTGGTTCTGCTTTGATTGAAGACCGTTTGGTAAAGGTATAAACACCTTGTGGAGCAATAGCAGTTGAGCTTGGTTGTGGCATAACCGCCGGGCTCTTATAGTCTCCTCCAGAAAAGCCATAATATTCTTCCAAAGTTAGGCCAGAGTCATAGACCTCTTTAGCTTCTTTTCCGATATATCTCACATGCCATGGTTCTTTCCATATAACCTGTGACAGCTTCTTTTCCTGGCAAATATCTCACCACAAAACCATATTTATGAGCATTCTGTTGCAACCAATCTGCCGCTGCTTTGTCCTCAAGTAAGCGACCTGATTTATCTGTAAAATCATAAGCTAAACCAGTCTGATGTTCACTATGTCCTGCCCTGGCTGAGTAACGGTCTGCTGCTGCAGAACCATCACTATTAGCATACGTTTGATAAAGGGATTTCTGTATCTCGTAACTCCTAAAACCGCTATAGGTTTTCCCAACATTAAATCCTTGGTTAATCATGTCATTTCGTAAGCGGATAAAAGCTTCTCTCGCTTTTGGATTTTCTCCAGGGTTATAGGTTGATGCTAAAGGATATTTCTTATTAGCGATGACAATCTCATCATATTTTCCTTGAATACTATAATATGAACCTTTGTAAGTCACTTCCTTATTAGCCGTAGACACTGCAGCTTTAACCTCTGTTGTCGTTTTAGTCACAAATGTTAACTGTCCGTCATTTTGACGATAATACAAGTGAATATTGTACTCACCAGCCTTATTTTTGTGGTTGCTGATGTTCACAGAAACCTTGTAACGACCTGTGGCTTCTTCAGTTGCTTTATACCATTGAAGGTCATCTTGACCATCTTGTGTCGTCCAAGTAGGCACAAGAATTTCAGATAATTTTTTAGGGGTTGAGATATCACTAATCACAATGTCAAAACCTTTTTCTGATTGGTTTTCAACGTGAATATTACCAGTGAGTTTTACTTCTGTCGGTTTAGATATGGGGGAAATAGCAGAGCTATCAATCTCTTTTCCCTGACTTGACGAATCACCCTTAGTCACTTCTCTTGTCACCACCTGACCCAAATCAACATAGCGACGAGTACCGCTATAGCTAATATAAGAAATCCAGTTATGGTTATCATTGGTTAAAACCTTATCGTAGTTAACACTCTCTCCCTTATCAAAATGAAATTGAGTAGTTGCTGCAACACGTGCTTCATTCTTAACCGCTGCAGTCTTCTCAAAACGATAAGTTCCTTGTGCTGGAATACTCAGTTTAACAGTCTCTTTAACAACTGGCTGAGCTTCTGCTTTTGGTGTGGTTTGAACTGTTGGCTTTGTTTCTGATTTTGGCGCCACTACCTTAGTTTCAACTTTACCCAAATCCGCGTAACGGCGCATACCATTGAAGCTGATGTAAGACAACCATTGGTGCCCATCATTTACTAAAACTTTATCGTAATTGACCTTGTCCCCTTTTGGATAGTAGAATTGCGTTGATGCTGAAACTTTCGCTTCATTTTTGACCTCTGTGTTTTCCTTGAAGGTGTAGGTTCCTTGTGGCGCTAGAGTTAGAGCAACTGGCTGAGTTTTTGCTTTTGGTGTAGGTTGAACTGTTGGCTTTGTTTCTGATTTTGGCGCCACTACCTTAGTTTCAACTTTACCCAAAGCTGCGTAACGGCGCATGCCATTGAAGCTGATGTAAGACAACCATTGGTGCCCATCATTTACTAAAACTTTATCGTAATTGACCTTATCACCTTTTGGATAGTAAAATTGCATCGGTGCTGAAACTTTCGCTTCGTTTTTGACCTCTGTGTTTTCCTTGAAGGTGTAGGTTCCTTTGTCAGGAAGACTTGGTTTTACAGTCTCTTTAACAACTGGCTGAGCTTCTACTTTTGGTGTAGTTTGAACTGTTGGCTTTGTTTCTGATTTTGGCGCCACTACCTTAGTTTCAACTTTACCCAAATCGGCGTAACGGCGCATGCCATTGAAGCTGATGTAAGACAACCATTGGTGTCCGTCATTTACCAAGACTTTATCGTAATTGACCTTATCACCTTTTGGATAGTAAAATTGCATCGGTGCTGAAACTTTGGCTTCGTTTTTGACCTCTGTGTTTTCCTTGAAGGTGTAGGTTCCTTTATCTGGGAGACTTGGTTTGACAATTTCTTCAACTACTACTGGTTGGGTTTCAACTTCACTCTCCATGACCTTTGGCTCTACAGACTCTACAGCTGTATCAGTATTGATTTCTGGTGACTTTTCAGGTGTGAGTCGATTTGTCGTAATCTCCACAGAAGATGTCAAGGCATTATCTGCTGACTGTGCAGAATTAACTTTATTAAGTTCACCCGCTTGTGTCACTTCTTCTAATGCTGGATTTTCTACCACACTATTAGTATTTTCTACTGGCTGATCTATCGGACTTGTATGGCTTATTTCTGTAACCATGTGATTTTTCATAGAACAAGCACAGCAACAATGAGACATATCGTCTGCCATTGCGGTCTTATTCCCAAAAAGCAACAGGCTACCAAGTAATACTGAAGCAGCTCCAAAGGAATATTTCCTAATGGAAAAACGTTGTTTCTGATGCCCAAAAAATTCTTGTTTCATAACTACTTCCTCACTATTCTTTTTTTTCGCCTTCATTATAATCCTTTATATTTTCATTGTCAATATATAACTGTAATGTTTGTCATTTTTTTGTAATATTTGTAAATAGACTTGTAAACTAATCTGATGAAAATAGCACAGCATTACTGGTAATTGCTAATCAGAGATCGGTTTTATTCTCTTGATTTTAAATCCCTCATATAACTATTCGATTTTCTGTGACATTTTTAGTGTAAAAAATCATTTTCTACAATATTTTTAGAAAAAGGGAGGCTTACAAGAATAAACCTCCCAAAATATTAATGTTGGATGTCAGAGTAGGCAATGTAGTATCGTGCTGATTTTTCCCTATCTTGAACTACAAAAGAATACCACCAGTCACCGTTATCTCTAAAATATTTATCCACGACAAACGCATGAAGAAAATATCGCTTTCAGATAACGATTTTTCATAAAAAGATATATTTTTAGCCATGAAATTTTGTTATAATATAGACGAAAAAGAGGCTGAATCGATGTATGTGTGTAAATGTCGTGAAAATATTTTGAAAAAATGCATGTAGCTAGAAAATGGTTACATGCATTTTCTTCATGCGTTTGTCCTGAATATTTATCCCATTCTACTTGACTACCAACAGGTTTAGTAAAGACAATCTCACTTGATTTATCAGATGCAACATAGACTGAAACTTCTTTATCTATATCTAAAATACCCGAAGTCGCTTCCCAGACTCCTGTTCCTCCTTGAAGCTGAGTTGCAGCTTCACTTACCTGTGATTGGGAAGTATTCTCATTTTGACTTGTCTGTGCTTCAATCTGGCTTGTTGACTCAATCCTTTTACTTTCTAAACTCTCCGTTGTGGTGGTTTGCTTTTTAGGATTTTTAGAAGACTGACTATTTTTCGAGGTTGTTTGGCTTGTTTTAGATTTATACTTAACAAAAATCAAAAATTACTTTTTGCTTCTTTCTTAAAAGGTGCGGACGCTCAAAAGGTTTGGGGAACCTTTTGAGACGGAGTTTCATTGCTACTTTTTGAGCCTCTTTTTTCACAGTAGATGATTGGCTGTACTTGTCGACTACTCGACAGCGTCTAACCTAATCATCCTTGCGGGGAACTACTACGAAATTGACTTTCAATTTCTGTAGTTCTCCCAAAAATCCGTTCTTATCAAGCAAATTCCCCTCGCTCTTTTATTTCTGAGCTTGGGCTAAAACTGTCCACTGGACAGTTTCACTAATAAGAATACCACCATGGCGAAAGAAGCTCTGATAAATCAAACCATTTATTGGTTCTTGATTTTACTTAAACTGCTAATTTTGATTTTGGATGAGTATAAGTCACAAGTTGTAGACGTGCTAGATAAACTTTATCAATAGTTTGCTCCTTTTCAGATAAAAAGAAAAACCGCTACTCCGAAGAATAGCGGTTTAATCATGTTTTAGGCTACTTGAGTAGTTGCTCTATTATTTAAGAGTAACTGAAGCTCCAGCTTCTTCAAGTTTAGCTTTGATTTCTTCAGCTTCTGCAGTTGCAACGCCTTCTTTAACCATAGCTGGTGCACCATCAACAAGTTCTTTAGCTTCTTTAAGACCAAGACCAGTGATTTCGCGAACAACTTTGATAACGCCAACTTTTTTGTCGCCAGCAGAAGTCAACTCAACGTCGAATGAGTCTTTAGCTTCTTCAGCACCAGCACCAGCAGCTGCAACAGCAACTGGAGCAGCAGCAGTTACGCCAAACTCTTCTTCGATTGCTTTAACAAGGTCGTTAAGTTCAAGGATTGTAGCTTCTTTAATTTCAGCAATAATGTTTTCAATGTTCAATGCCATTGTGAATTTCCTCCAAATAGGTATTTTTATAATGTTAAGTGTAGCTTTAAGCTGCTACAAGCTGACGCCATTTGATTAAGCTGCGTCTTCTTTTTCTGCAACTGCTTTGACAGCGTATGCAACGTTGCGAACTGGCGCTTGAAGTACAGAAAGGAGCATAGAAAGCATACCTTCGCGGTTTGGCAATGTAGCAAGTGCTTCGATTTCAGCTTTAGTTGAAACTTTACCTTCTACAGCACCACCCTTGATTTCAAGAGCGTCAGCAGTTTTAGCAAAATCGTAAACGATTTTAGCTGGAGCAACAGCATCATCTGAGAATGCAACAGCTGATGGTCCTACGAACATTTCAGCCATTCCTTCAAGACCAGCTTTTTCAGCAGCACGACGTAGGATAGAGTTTTTAATCACTTTATACTCAACGCCTTCACCACGTAAGTTACGACGAAGAACAGTATCTTGCTCTACAGTCAAACCACGTGCGTCAACAACGACGATTGAAGTAGCTGCTTTCATTTGCTCAGCAACAGCGTCCACAAGTTCCGCTTTTTTAGCAATAATAGCTTCTGACATTTAAGTTTACCTCCGTTTTTATTTTTGGCTAGGCACAAAAAAATCGTACCTAAACCTAGACACGAAAGTACAAAATACACATAATAGATATGGTTTTTTGTCCTCGGTAGGATGTTTATGAGTCCAGCTCCCCTACTGTCTTAGGTCAGTTTTATTTAAAACCTTAATCATTTTACCATGTTAGTATATAGGTGTCAATAAAAAAACTTTATTTTTTTCAATTTGGTAATTTCCCAAAGTAATTTCCACTTTAGCTTTCGAAGTGGAAATTAGTCTAAAACGGATTTTTATGGTGGAATTAAGTCTGAGACGTTTGTGTTAGAAATGAGTCCTTACTATGACAAAATAT
>NZ_RCVM01000029.1 GCF_003686955.1 Streptococcus hillyeri | reverse complement strand
CAATCCTCAAGGATTATCAAATGAACTCTATCACAGCTGATAACGGGGCTGAGTTCAGTCGTTTAGCAGAAGTTTTTGACCCTGCTCATATCTACTATGCCCACCCGTATTCTTCTTGGGAGCGTGGGACTAATGAGAATCATAATAGACTCATCCGGCGTTGGTTGCCTAAGGGAAGCAAAAATGCGACTCAACAACAAGTCGCATTTATTGAAAACTGGATTAACAACTATCCAAAGAAACTATTCAATTATAAATCTCCTATAGAGTTTTTACAGACTGCCTAACTTGAACTTGAAATTTGGCAATTTTTTAGCGACTAATGTTATCCCATCAAGGAAAGGTCGTGCGACACATTATTCTTCAAATAGTCCATTGAGGCTTGCAAAAGGATTATTAGCTGCTGCTTTTTCTTCTTGTTGTGCTTGATATTGTTCTTCCGTCAAAACAGTCCAGGCATTTCCACTTGGCATTTGATCATCTTGTTCTTCTTCAGAAGTTAACACACGTAAGGGAATATTAAGTAAAATATTATCGACAACACTTTCTTCTAATGAAATGGTTTCTCCCTCAATGACAAGAACCAAATCTTCCTCAATAAGCTCTGCCTTTTCCTTAACGTCACCCTCTTCGATGAAAACCTCAGATACTGATAGCGTCTCAGCTAAAACAACTGGCTCCATTGAGCGGCTAGATGGTAAGGTAATGGTGTAATCCAGCTGGTAATTAAGCAGGTAAAGCCCTGCATCATAAGAAATATGACCACGCGCTGTGACATTAGCAATATCTAAAATACTGCTATCGCGTCCAAGCAAAACTTCCTTAATATCTAGCTGGCGATCAAAGGTCACCCCTTCAGTTTGTTTTTTTAGGTCTATAAGATTAAACATGACACTATAAAGAGAGGTCTATCACTTGATAACACAACGGTTTCAACTGCTATAAAATCACTCTCTGTCCTTTCTCTTTTCATTATCTTCATTATAACAGTTTAAGGTGAAAAAATCGCCCCTTGGGACGATTTTACATTTTCTTTAGTCGTTCAATGCGGTCTGAAATAGGTGGGTGGGTTTGAAACAAGGCACTAAAGTCTCGTTTTTTCTTGGGATCATTGATGTACAAAGCTGCGCTGGCACTGTCAACTTCGTGTGCCATCGGACGTGACCTATCCAATTTTTCAAGCGCCTTAATCATTCCCATCGGATTTCGCGTTAATTCTACCGAACTGGCATCTGCTAGGTATTCCCGTTGTCTTGAAATCGCCAGTTGGACAATAGTAGCTGCAAGAGGTGCTAAAACCATCGCCAAAATCGAAAATAACAAAATCAAGATACCTGCTCCGCCATTGTCATCAGAATCACGCCGTGAGCGACTACCGCCACCGAAATACATAAAGCGCCCACCAATTGAGGATAGCAAGGTCACAGCCGAAGCTAATGCTACAGCAATTGTTGAAATTCTGACATCATAATTTCTGATATGGCTAATTTCATGCCCGATGACACCTTCTAATTCTTCACGTGTCATAACTTGAAGGAGACCAGTTGTTGCTGCTACTGCCGCATTTTCTGGACTAGAACCTGTCGCAAATGCATTCAAGGAAGCGTCGTCAACAATGAAAACACGCGGCATTGGGATTTGAGCAACCATTGCCATATCTTCCACGATGTGAAAATAATCTGGCGCTTCTGCTTCAGTCACCTCACGGGCGCCATTCATTGACATGACAATGTTAGTGGACTGAAAAATCATACTAGCGGCATAAATCGCACCAATGATTACGGCTAAAAAAGCACCTAACTCTAGACTTCCTAAAATAAGATAACCAGCCGCTGCACCTATAGCTGTGAGCAGGATAAAAAAGGCGATAATCAACACGACCGTCCGCCTTTTATTTTGGGCAATTTGGTCATATAACATCAGCTTACCTCATTAGAAATCAAATTCAACTTTTGGAACTGATTTTTCTTCTTCAGGTACTGCTAAGAATTCACTTGCTTTAAAGCCAAATAATCCTGCAACAATATTAGTAGGGACCGTCTGTAATTTGGTATTGTAATTAGCTGTTGTGCTATTGTAAAGTTGGCGGGAATAAGAAATTTTATTCTCTGTATTTGTCAATTCATCCTGTAATTTGACAAAGCTAGCATTTGCTTTCAAATCAGGATAATTTTCAGCCACTGCAAACAAACCTGTCACTTGGCGGCCAAGAGCATCTGATGCCTGCATAGCCTCTTGAGGCGTCTGAGCTTTGGCAACCTGTGCACGGAGCTCTGCTATTTTTTCCAAAGCACTTCCTTCGTACTTCGCATAACCTCTGACTGTTTCAATAAGGTTTGGAATCAAATCATTTCGACGTTTCAACTGAACATCAATCTGACTCCAAGCTTCCTGTGTCTGCATACGGCTTTTAATCAATCCATTATAAGAAGCAACGCCCCAAATCACAAGAACTGCCACAACGGCAAGAATAATCCATAACATAAGAAAGTCCTCCATCATCTTAATTTGCTCTATTATATCAAGTTTTTAATCTTTATGGTAAAATAAAGTCATGACTAAAGAAGAATTTTATCAAATGCTCGCTGATCAAGGTTTTGAGCTCAGCGATTTACAAAAGCAACAATTTAAACGCTATTTTGAACTGCTGGTCGAATGGAATGAAAAAATCAATCTGACAGCTATTACCGAGGAGCAAGAAGTCTACTTAAAACACTTCTATGATTCCATTGCACCTGTCTTGCATCATAAAATTACTAATGATAGCATTCGTCTGCTAGATATTGGGGCAGGAGCTGGTTTTCCTAGCCTTCCGATGAAAATTCTTTTCCCTAACATTGAAGTGACAATTATTGATTCTCTTAATAAGCGTATCAATTTTTTGACCCTTTTATCAGAAGAATTAGGTCTAACTGGCGTTCATTTTTATCATGGCAGAGCTGAAGAATTTGGACAAGACAAGCAATTTCGTGCGCAATTTGACATCGTGACCGCTCGTGCCGTTGCACGTATGCAAGTATTGTCTGAATTAACTATTCCTTTTTTGAAAATCGGTGGTCAATTAATCGCCTTAAAAGCTGTTGCTGCTGAAGATGAATTGGCTGACGCTAAAAATGCACTCGCCCTGCTTTTTTCAAAAGTTGTCGAAACTTACAATTATGACCTTCCAAATGGTGACAGCCGTAACATCACTATCGTTGAAAAGAAAAAAGAGACCCCAAACAAATACCCTAGACGGGCCGGTCTCCCAAATAAAAAACCATTATAAAACTGCCTTTTGTACTATATTTTACTCCTCATGCTTTACATTAGACTTGAACACCTTTATTGTATCGCGTTTGGAGTTTTTTGGTATAACCAACGACGCGTACCCGCATAGCGGGTGGTTTATTTGTTTCGCTCCGTAGGTGAGAAACGGACTAAAAGTCATATAACTGAAAAAAACTGCACACGCAGTTTTTTAATACCCAAAAATCATGAAACGAATTCCCCACAGCACTAAAAGATGTAAGGGATAAAAGGCATAAAAACCCCATTTTACCCATATTGGTGAGTAGCCACGTTGCCCATTATAAGACCACAATAGAGGAATAACCGCTAAAATTCCTACATTGGCAAGAATCATCGCCCATAGCAATGGCCCCAAATTAGGATTAGTTAGGTAACCACCATAGGCATTCCAATTAATCCAAATCATAATCAGAGAGATAATAGGAATAATCCCAAATTTTTGTTGGCTGTTTCTGAAACGATAAAAGGCGTAAATAATCGGTATCCCAAAAACTTGCCAGTCTGACCAAAACGTTAATAGCATAAAAATAATCACTACAGGAATTTCTAACCATTTAGTAGGTGCTTTTTCTAACACCATCATCATGACAACTCCCATTGCAAGGGTAAACATGATATTATTCCCCACCCAAAGTGGGAAAGGTGGCAAGAAAACGTAGTGAAATGGCAAGAAGGACAATAGGCTAAACAGAGCTAGTCTTCCAACATATTTCCAACGATTTCTCGTGTAATAAAAGCCGTCCACTATCAAATACGCCATGATTGGAAACGTTAGTAAACCTACTGATAAATAGATAAAGGCCCAAATAGGTGGATTCCAAATTCCTTCAAAGGTATGACCAATATGATTGATCAGCATAGCCGATATGGCAAGCAGTTTAAGGTAAAAGGCATCAATTTTCTTCATATTTATTCTCTTTCTTTGCCTTAGTTTATCTTCTTTCCAGTCAAAAATCAAGAATAAGCTATGTTCCTAGTTGCCTTTCTCCTAATTTTTGTTATGATATTCTTAATCTTCATACTTAGAAAGAAAACCGCTCGTGAGATCATTTTTTAATCATTTAACAGCAGCCCAAAAGCTCTGTCTCAGTTTCATCATTGTTATTATACTGGGAAGCAGCCTACTGTCCCTTCCTATTTTTCATTTGCCTTCGGCACCTCAGACAAGCTATCTAGATCACCTCTTCACCGTCATCTCCATGGTCTGTGTAACAGGACTTTCTGTTTTTCCCATCTCAGAAGTCTATAACCACGCAGGTTTGACACTCTCGATGCTTCTTATTCAAATTGGCGGTCTTGGACTCGTGACCTTAATCGCCTTCAGCTACTACACTCTACGGCGCAAACTTTCGCTAAGTGATTTAGGGGTTTTGCAAAATTCCCTCAGCCGAGAGTCCAGTAGGCACCTAAATAGGTTTCTCTTTTCCGTTTATAAATTTACCTTTTTTGTGGAAATAGCTTGCGCTTGCCTGCTGATGATTGATTTTATTCCACGATTCGGTCTAGCTTCTGGAATCTTTAATTCACTATTTCTCGCTGTCTCAGCCTTTTGTAACGCTGGATTTGACAATCTAGGAAGTTCTAGTCTTATCTCTTTCCAAACCAATCCTATTGTCAATCTGACCATTGCCTTTCTCATTATTGCTGGTGGGCTCGGCTTTGCTAATTGGATTGACATTGTTCATCGCTTGAAAGATTATGTCAAAAATAAACCTAAAAACCTTTCACTCGTTTTGAGAAAATTAAAAATTCAGACACGTTTAGTCCTTCTGGCAACAGCTATTCTCTTAACAGGAGGGACCATTATCACCTGGTTAATTGAAAGACATAATCCAAATACCATCGGCAATCTTCACCTCTTTCAACAAGGGTTGGTCTCTTTCTTTCAAACAGTGACAATGAGAACCGCTGGTTTTGCCACTATTGACTACAGTCAGGCACATTCCGCAACAAACTTCATCTTCATTATTCAAATGATTATTGGAGGCGCCCCTGGGGGTACTGCTGGGGGAATTAAACTCGCCTGCGCCGCCTTGATTGTCCTTCTCTTTCGTTCAGAGTTTCGTGGCGACAAGCAGGTCACCTTCGCTAACCGAAGCATTCCAAAAAGCATTATCCGACAAATGCTTACCATTTTAGTTTTCTTCTTTACTGTCTTTATTATGGGGTACTTCTTCTTGTTACTGGCTGAACCTGAACTCTCTCCCTTTGCACTATTATTTGAAACAGCTAGTGCTCTAGCAACTGTCGGCGTTTCCATGAATATCACACCTCAACTCAGCTTCTTCGGACGCGTGATTATCATGTTGCTGATGTTTATCGGTCGCGTAGGACCTTTAACGGTCTTGCTCAGCCTTTCTCAAAAACAAAAAACACCTATCACCTATCCAAAAGCTGACATCACGCTTGGATAAGTTTACATTAGAAAGAAATCATTATGACACATAAAATTATCGGCGTTCTAGGACTTGGACGTTTTGGATTCGCTATCGCCCATGAACTCAGTCTTTTTGGTCAGGAAGTTATCGCCATTGACAATAATCCCGAACTGGTAGAAGATGTTTCTGAATTTGTTACCAAAGCGCTTATCGGAGATATGACCGACCTTGACTTCCTCAAGGCTATCGGTATTGACCAATGTGATGTGGTCATCCTTGCGACAGGAAGTAATCTTGAAAGTTCTGTGCTCGCTCTGATGCATTGTAAAAAGCTGGGTGTTAAACAAATTATTGCCAAAGCAAGCAATGACATTTACGAAGAAGTCCTCTATCAGATTGGAGCTGATCGTGTCATCACACCTGAACGTGAAAGCGGTCGAAATCTCGCTTCTTCTTTAATGCGTCACAAAATCACAGAACTCTACCATTTAGAAGACGATATTGCTGTCATGGAATTTCTTATCCCACAAGATTGGGTGGGGAAATCCATCATAGAACTCGATATCCGTAAAAAATTCGACCTCAACCTTATCGGAATGCGTTCAGAAAAAGGCCAATCCCTCTCTACTGATTTAGCTATTGATCAACCACTAAAAGAAGGAACCATCATGGTTGCTGTTGCTAACAATCGTACCTTTGAAAAATACGATTATCTAGGGTATTTGTCTTAATTTAAATAAAAAAATCGGAAACTACTTCCGATTTTTTTATTTTTGAAAACTGAGTTTTCTTATGCATTCCAATGAAAATCTTATTCAAATTTTTCTTGGTAGAATTCGATTTTATCACCGTCGTTAAGGGTGATTTGTTCTGCACCTTTTGGTGCCATGTCGTCATTGACTTTAAACATCCAGTAGATGCCTTTTGTTTCATCTTGAGCAATACCGTCAATAGCTGTAATCATGCCATTGTCTTCTTCGACTTCATAATTGTCCTCTAAAACGTCCATAACCGTGTCGCCTTTTTCAAAAGTGACTTGTTCGTCCATTTTATTGGTATCTAAGTTGACAATGAGTTGTACCTTACCAGCTACTTGATCGTCTTTGTCTGCTCCGCCATTACCACAAGCCACTAAAAAGAGAGAAAGTAGCAAAACAAGGCTAGATAATAGTTTCTTCATGGGAAAATCTCCTAAAAAATGTTCTTATCAGTGGGTAAAAAATTAGGGTCGATAGGGCATGTGCCAAGTTAAAGAAGAACCCTGCCGCCACATAAGACCACCAAGGCATTCCAAACATCGCTGCTGAGAGGCTATCAATCACAATCCCATAGCCAATCCCTACCATGCCAGCTCCAATTGTCTCCACAAACAGTCTTATTATATCAGATTTAACCCACCTTGTCATCAAAGCCAACTGGCACTGCCACAGTAGCATCACAGCAGCAAATGATACGATTTGCAAAAAGACCCAGTGCCCAAAGCCAAGCAAGAATGAAGACACTAGCATGCTCACTGCCATGACTAAAATCGCATCGAAAATCCCCCAAACAGGCACCAATAGTAAAAAAATAGCTGTTATCGGTTGGACATTTGGTAGGCTAGAAAAAGCCTGACGTAACACCACACAAAGAGCCGCCATCATGGCAATCCTTGCCAAACGCTTTACAGTAAAAGTTTTCATAGAGACATTATAAAAAACTAGGCTACAAAATGCAACCTAGTTTCTAAACTCAGATAAGATTATCCCCAAACTTCGTCAATGATTTCTTTAACCAAGGCTAGTTTCTTCCACTGATCTTCGTCTGTCAAAATATTTCCTTCTTCCGTTGAAGCAAAACCACATTGTGTCGAAATCCAAAGTTGGTCCAACGGAATATACTGACTAGCTTCTTTCAATCGAGCAATAATAGCTTCTTTGTCTTCCAATTCAGGGAATTTTGAAGTGATTAAACCAAGAACAGCCACCTTGTCCTCATCTTTAAATTCTGCCAATGGCTCAAAACCACCTGAACGTTCATTGTCAAATTCAAGGAAGTAGGTTTTCGCAGCTTCCTCACCAAATAATTCTTTTGCGATAGGATTGTAGCCACCTGATGATGCCCAAGTTGAGTGGTAATTTCCACGGCAAACATGTGTATTGACCAAAAGACCTCCTGGGACATTTTCATAAACATCGTTGTTCAAAGTAAGGAAAAGTTCAGCTAATTCATCACGAACCTCTTCTTTTGATTTTCCTTGTAAAGCTCCCCAACCTGTTAAGAAGTTGTCATCCACCAAGACACCCCAAGTACAGTCATCAACTTGCAAGGTTTTCAAACCAGCAGCAACCAAGTCATCAACGACCTTAAGGTAAGCTGCCTTAATATCTGCACGAAGCTCTTCAAAGTCCGGATAGACTTCATTTAATTTTGCAACATGCTCTGCATCACGAATCAATTCAAAGTAGAATTGAGATGGCGCTGGAATAGTTGTTTTAGCTTCTGCGCTAGCTCCTTTTTCATCTACATAAGCTTTGAGGAACTTGTACGCCTCCACAAAAGGATGATTCTCACCAGTGATTTTCCCAGAAACAATAGCCGAGTCAGCCTTAGTCTCCTCATCATGGAATTGATAACCTTGTGCAGCTTGAATGTGGTCAATCCCATTGAACCCCCAGAAGAAATCAAGGTGCCAGTAAGCACGACGGAACTCGCCATCCGTTACTTTTTCAAGGCCAGCCTCAATTTGCTTATCCACCAGTGCTTTAATCGCCTTATCTTCTACCGCTGACAATTCTTCAGCTGAAAGGTTACCTGCTGCAAAAGCTTCACGCGCTGCCACTAATTCTTCCGGGCGTAAAAATGATCCCACATGTTCAAAATATTTCTTTGTCATAATCTCTCTCCTAAATCAATTCAAGGTTATCCCCAAACCTCGTCAATCACTTCTTTGACCAATTTTAACTTATTCCACTGGTCTTCATCTGTGATCAAGTTACCTTCCGCCGTTGAAGCAAACCCACACTGAGTTGCTAACCACAACTGCTCCAATGGGAGGTACTTGCTAGCTTCCTTGATACGAGCAATCACCTGCTCCTTATCTTCCAGTTCACCTGTCTTAGTCGTAATCAAGCCAAGAACAGCCACTTTATCAGGATTTTTAAATTCTGCTAGTGGCTCAAAACCACCTGCACGCTCATTGTCATACTCCAAGAAGTAGGACGTCGCATTTTCCTTACCAAAAAGCGTCTCCGCAACTTTAGTGTAAGGACCTTCTGTCAAATGCGTTGATTGGTAGTTCCCACGACAAACATGCGTGTTAATTGTCAAATCTTCCGGAAGATTTTCAATCGCCTTATTATTGATATGCAGGAAGTTATCACGAATCACCTCTTGAGGCACAGCCCCCTTGGTCATCTTCTGATGGAAATCATCGTCCATGACAATTCCCCAACTACAGTCATCCAACTGGATTGTACGGGCACCTTCTTCATAAAGGGCAAGAATAGCAGAGCGATAAGCAACGGCTAAATCTTCTACTAACTCTGCTTGGTTTGGATAGACTTCAAGAGCCTTCTGCAAGTTGCTGCCGCGTTGCAATTCAATCAAGCACTGCGATGGCGATGGGATGGTAATCTTAGCTTCCACACCACGCTCATCTGCTAATGCCTTCACAAATTGGAAGTGCTTGATAAAGGGATGATTTTCTTTAGTGAATCCGATCTTTCCTGTTACAAGAGCAGAATCATCATTTGTCTCAACCCCAACGAAATGCAAGCCCTCACCATAGTTTAGCTTCTCAATGCCATCAAAGCCCCAGAAGAAATCCACATGCCAGTTGGCACGACGGAACTCACCGTCTGTTACTTTTTCAAGTCCAACAGCAACCTGTTTATCAACCAATTCTGTAATAAGACGGTCTTCAACAGCCGTCAATTCCTCAGCAGTGATTTTTCCAGCCTCAAAATCTTCGCGTGCCTGAACCAATTCAGCTGGTCGTAAAAACGATCCCACATGTTCAAAATATTTCTTTGTCATCATAAATCTCCATTTGTTTTAGTAAGTCTAGTTTATCAGAGTCTTATATAGCTGTAAAATATATATTTATTATCATTTGTTATAACTTTTAGCTATACATAATTTCTGCTCTGCCATGTTATAATGAAAGAAAAACAGAGAACCGTTAGAAGAACAAGAAACTTTTGTCGGTAAAGGATTATTGTGATGAAAAAACTCAGAATTCTCGTATCTGGTCGTGTCCAAGGAGTTGGCTTTCGTTATTCAACCTATGCCCTCGCTTTAGAAATTGGTGATATCTATGGTCGCGTATGGAATAATGATGACGGAACGGTTGAAATTTTAGCACAATCAGACGATTCCGCTAAAATGGCTAAATTTATCCAAGAAATCCGAAAAGGTCCTTCACGTTTTGCCAAGGTAACCTATGTGGATGTCACCATGACCCGCTTTGACGACTTCACTGATTTTAGGATGGCTAATTAAAAAACACCCAAAATTAAAAATACAACCTTAGAATGATTGAGAATTATTCTAAAAAAAGGTAAAATAGTAATGTTATGTCTGAAATATACGATTAGACACCACTATAACATAAAGGAATTACATTCAGTGAAAAAACTTCAAAAACGACTAGCCTTATCAGGCTTATCTCTATCAATGCTTCTGCTTTTAACAGGCTGTGTTGGCCGTGACAAAGCAGGGAATCCAGCTGGTCTTATCTGGGATGTCTTCGGTAAACCAATGGCAAGCCTCATCAGCTTCTTTGCTGATAATATGGGACTTGGTTTTGGACTTGGAATCATTCTAGTGACTATTATTGTCCGCTTTATTATCCTACCTCTAGGTCTTTACCAAAGCCGTAAAGCAGCTTATCAATCTGAAAAAATGGCCTATCTCAAGCCAATTTTAGAACCGCTTCAAAAGCGTATGCAAGACCCAAATCTTTCTCAAGAAGAAAAAATGGCTGCTCAAGCAGAATACTTTGCGGCACAAAAAGCAAATGGAGTGAGCATGTTTGGTGGCATCGGATGTCTTCCTCTCCTCATTCAAATGCCATTCTTCTCAGCGATGTTCTTTGCGGCGCAACACACACCAGGCATTGCCGAGAGCAAATTCTTATGGATGAATCTCGGAAAACCTGACTTTATCTTAATTGCTATCATCGTTGCCCTGTACTTCGTCCAATCTTGGTTATCAGTACAAGCCGTACCTGAAGAACAACGCCAACAAATGAAAGCTACCATGTACTCAATGCCTCTGATGATGGCATTCTTCACCTTTAGCCTTCCTGCTAGTGTGGGACTCTACTGGTTTGTCGGTGGTATCTTCTCCATCTTCCAACAATTGATTACAACTTACATCATCAAACCAAGTTTACGAAAAAAAGTTGCTGAAGAATTTGAACTCAATCCACCAAAAAAATTCAACACTTCAAACACACGTCGTGATGTGACACCACAAGCCTCTCAAGCAATTATGACAAAATCAAATCGCAATGCAGGTAAACAACGTAACCGTAAATAATTAACAAAACCGCACTCTTGCGGTTTTTTCTTATGCTCTTATAGTATTTTGAATCAGGAATAGGACAACTGAAAATGAGATGAATAATAGAATTATCTCTCATAACCCTAATTAAATAACGTCCTGTTCCTAATTCAAATAACTATAAGGTACTATCTCACTTTTGACAATGCAAAAAAGCCCCAGTAAAACTAGGGCTTTTACAATTAAAAGTTGTCTGACTTAATAATTGTTATTCTGGGAACTTAAGATATCTTAAGCTTCGATTTCTGAAACGATACCTGAACCAACAGTACGTCCACCCTCACGGATAGAGAATGTAGTACCTTGTTCTACGGCGATTGGGTGGATCAACTCAACGTCGATAGTCACGTTATCACCTGGCATTACCATTTCTGTACCTGCTGGAAGTTCGATTGAACCTGTAACGTCAGTTGTACGGAAGTAGAATTGTGGACGGTAGTTGTTAAAGAATGGAGTGTGACGTCCACCTTCTTCTTTAGAAAGGATGTAGACTTCACCTTTAAATTTAGTGTGTGGGTTGATTGAACCTGGTTTAGCGATAACTTGACCACGTTCGATTTCGTCACGTTGAACACCACGAAGAAGGATACCTACGTTGTCTCCTGCAAGACCTTCGTCAAGTTGTTTACGGAACATTTCAACACCAGTAACAACTGCTTTTTTAGTTTCTTCTTTGATACCAACGATTTCGATTTCGTCGTTGACTTTAACAGTACCACGGTCGATACGTCCTGAAGCAACTGTACCACGTCCAGTGATTGAGAATACGTCCTCGACTGGAAGAAGAAGTGGTTTGTCAGTGTCACGAACTGGTTCTGGAATGTACTCATCAACAGTGTTCATCAATTCCATAACGATGTCTTCGTATTTAGAGTCACCTTCAAGAGCTTTAAGAGCTGAACCTTGGATAACTGGAAGATCATCACCTGGGAAATCGTATTCTGAAAGAAGGTCACGGATTTCCATTTCAACGAGTTCAAGAAGCTCTTCATCGTCAACAAGGTCGATTTTGTTCATGAACACGATAAGGTGTTTAACACCTACTTGGCGTGAAAGAAGGATGTGCTCACGAGTTTGTGGCATTGGTCCATCTGTAGAAGCTACTACAAGGATAGCTCCGTCCATTTGAGCGGCACCAGTGATCATGTTTTTAACGTAGTCCGCGTGTCCTGGAGCGTCGATGTGAGCGTAGTGACGTTTTTCAGTTTCGTACTCAACGTGTGCAGTGTTGATTGTGATACCGCGTTCGCGCTCTTCTGGAGCAGCATCGATAGACGCATAGTCTTTTGGTTGGTTTACTGCTGATGGCAAGCGACGTGCCAAAACAGTAGTGATAGCTGCAGTAAGAGTAGTTTTACCGTGGTCAACGTGTCCAATTGTACCGACGTTAACGTGTGGTTTGCTACGATCGTATTTTTCTTTTGCCATTGTGGAAAAAGCCTCCAATAAAATATATTTTATAGATAGACAGTAGGCAATACGGTCTAACTTTACCTTACCATTCTATCAAATTACCAAATAATTGCAAGCTTTTTGTGCGTTTTCACCAAATCTTACTTTTTTCTTACTTTTCTAAGTGGTGATATGGCTGAATTTCGACGCTTTGACCAATATTGGAAGCGTAAATCCAGCTAGCATTTTCCAACTGTTTGAAGTTTTCAGCACGACCTGTCAAAATAACACCAGCAAATTTGGCAGTTTTTGGATCAGAGTTGTTTTTCAAATAGGCCTTAATATCTTTCTTCGTATCTAATTCACTTCCGTCTGCACCACCGTATGTGCTACCTAAGTAATCTTTTTCCAATGCTTCCTTAGCATATCCTTGGAAAATCGTATAGCTGTTTTGTAAACCAGTCAAGGCATCAACAGAATCTGGTGCGCCTATATCAATTTTGGATAAGTCAGGGTTTTTATCTTTTTTCGTTGCTTCTCTTGCTGCTTTTTCCCACTCTTTAGCTTGTTGATAAGTCATGGTCGCTTCTTCATTATGGGTCATGCCAAATGTATCACTTAATTGTATTGTACTAGTATCATACTTACTTGTCGTACCAATCCAGTACCAGTTTATCTTTAGATTATCTGGAATCATTTCCATGATTTCTTCCAGTGTATAACCTTTATCAAAAGTAATCGCCATCTCTACTGCTTGACCAGACATTTCTGAAGTGAGTGCAATATCCTGTGTCACTTTTACATAACTGTCTTTACTATTATAATCATAGTTTACATTGTAGAAAATAGGTACCTTGTAGCTACTTCCTCGTGTATATTTTGAGTGATTATCATCACCTAACATCGTTCCTGCACTACTGTTACCACCACCTAATAGGCGAAGGGAGTAACTGACTTCAAAAGGTTCAAATGGAACAATAATCCCATCAATATCTTTGAAGCGGTCAGAGTAAAAATTTCCTGTAAATTGAGAGGTTGCGTTATAGCCCCATGTGCTGTAAGAAATATTAGGATAGGCAATTTCACTTTCCAATACATAGCTATCACGAATGTTTTCTCCATTACGACTGGTCAGATAATTTAACCCCATATAAGTCGCAAACAGAATTCCCAATACCAGAATAGTACTTAGTAAAATGTTACGAAGAGTATTCTTACGTTTATTTTTCTTTGCAATTTTTTCAAAGTTAGATAAAGTCTTCATAGGTATATCCTTCTTTCTCTAATTTTTGTCGGAGGGCTTTTCGTCCTCTCATAAGATTGATTTTGACTTTACTGACACTATAGTGAAGTAGCTCTGCTATTTCCCTAACCGTCAGGTCTTGAAAATAGAAAAGGTCAAGTGGTAGGCGATACTTTTGGTCCAAGCTGAGCAGGCATTGAGAGAGAGGTTCATAGGTTTTATCATCGAACTTTATCCAAGTCTCTTCTGTAAAAAAAGCCTTTTGCAAAATCTCATGATAGCGTTTATCACGCCGATACTTGTCAATATAGGTTCGAATGGCTGTACGATAAAGCCAGGCTCGCATCTTATCAGCAGGTAGTACGATGTCACTTGCAAGTATTTTAACTAGAATATCCTGTGCTATATCCTTTGCATCTTCTGCTTTTGCTCCTGATTTTATCAAATAAAAACAAATTTCCTCTGCAACATCAACTAAATAGGCCTCATAACCCGAAAGTTTCATCAATTCACCTCCTAACTTTTCTCTTTTCATTAGTATAACGAATAATGAGTAAATTGGTTACAAACTTTAAAAAAATATTTTTATCAAACTCTCAATAGTTCAGAATAGACGGTCTATAACTGTAAGATAAGCGCCCTTACTTGATCCACCTATCGCTTATCAGCAATGCTAAACCTTTCCGATTCACCAATTGTGATTACTCTGATAAATTCTCTATGTATAAAATTCTTGTTTTTATGACATTACAGTGATATACTTAAATGGTTAATCTTTAACTAGTTAAGTATTTTATTTTAGAAAGGATTTTATTATGAAAGCAAAAAAACAAATACTTACAATTATCGGATTGGCATTAACCTGTCATATTACTTTAACCGCCTGCCAAGCACCTGCTAAAAACAGCCATGAACATGGTTCAAAAAAACATCAAGAATCTAAAAAAAGTCAGAAATCTAAATCAGATAAAACAACTAAAGCAACTCAATCTAAGGATTCTTCCAAAAAGAAAGTTGTTCCTGGTATCGATAAACCTACAGATGATGGCTTTTTATTAACCGATGAGTCTCAGATCGAAAATAAAACCTCAACTGGAATTATTGTTAAACACGATGGGCACAGTCACTTTATTTTCTATGATGACTTAAAGGGAAGTAAGTGGGAATACCTCATCCCTAATGATTCTCATAAAATAGCCTCTACCCCTTCTCGCCAGAACAAATCACAGTCAATCGTTAATAGTAAATCCACCAATTCTACTGATGACGGTTATGTTTTCAATCCAAATGATATCGTTGCTGAAGATGAGAATGGTTATACGGTTCGGCACGGTGACCACTATCACTATATTCCCAAATCACAACTAACACCAGGAAAACCACTACATTTTTCTGAACCTAAGCATTCTGTCACACCTTTAGAAGAGCGTCATGGTAAAGCAAACAGTGATATTGTTTATAGCTTGCAAGAAATCAACTACGCTAAAGCTAATGGAAAATATACAACCTCTGACGGATACATTTTTAAAGCTGAGGATATTATTAGCCGTCATGGTAATGGTTATTTAGCTCGTCATAGAGGGCATCAACACTGGATTCCTAAGGAACAACTTTCAGATGAAGAGAAAAAAGCAGCAGAAGATTTTCTTGCCCAAAAAGAACAGTTAAACAACCCAACACAGCCGAATCTTTCTCTTCCGAAAGTAAATCCGCAGGAACAATCTGATTTTGAAGCTAAATTGGAAAAAAAGTTAGCTCGTATCATGAAACAATATGGGCTCAAACGTGAACAAATTACAGTTGATCGTGAAAAAAATGCTATCATCTATCCTCATGGAGACCACCATCATGCTGAGCCTATTGATGAGAAAAAACCATATGGAGGTGGACATTCTCATAATAATTATGAGATTTTCGATCCTGAAGCTGGAGTTGATCAGAAATCTACCGATAAAGTTTACCAAGGCGAGGAATTACAGAAAGCCATTCAACTTTTACGCTCTGGGACATTTAATAACCAGGCTTTCACATTGGATCACGGTCAGAAACGTGTCTCATTTATTTTCTCTCCAACTCTCAAAAAAGATTTGGGAACTAACATTCGTGTAACCTTGCTGACACCTGATGGAAAGACCTTAGAAAAGCTCTCTGGTTTTGTCTTTGGTTCTGGAGTAGGGAATATCGCTAATTTTGAATTAGACAAATCCTACTTACCAGGGGATGTTTTTAATTACACTATTAGCTCTAAAGATTATCCCGAAGTCACTTACAGCGGACATTTTAAAGTTAACGGTTCATTAGCCTATGAAATGGCACGACATGCTATATTTGAACCTTTTTATGCCGGTGATACAACTCTCCGAGTAACGACTAAATTTCCACTAACAACTGGCACTAAAGCACTTGTCAGAGTATTCGATGATTTCCATGGAACTCCTTATTTGGAAAACAATTATACCGTTGGTACGATTACCCTACCTATCCCTAAAAACAATCAAGGAACAACAGCTACAGCCGGTAATGTCATCCCAGTGACCTTTATGGTTAATCCATATGAGGAAAATGAAAGCTACTACCTCGTTGAAATCCCTGTATTAGATTCGACAACTAAACCAGACAGATCGACTGAGGCCCCTGAAATCACACCAGTTCCTCAACCTATGCAACCAACTCCTACACCTGAGAAGCCTAATCCTCAGGAACTGCAAGACAAGTTAATCGCTTTTGCTCAAAAATATGGAGTTGGACTTGACAGTATTATCTTTTCACCTGACGGCAGCATGGAACTCATATTACCTGATGGTAAATCTATTCCTATTGATCCTAAAGATTTAGAATCACTTGCACCTCAACCAGAAACTCAAAAGGACCCTGAGGTTACACCAGTTCCTCAACCTATGCAACCAACTCCTACACCTGAGAAGCCTAATCCTCAGGAACTTCAAGATAAGTTAGTTGCTTTTGCTCAAAAATATGGAGTGGGCCTTGACAGTATCATCTTCTCTCCTGACGGCAGCATGGAACTCATATTACCTGATGGTAAATCTATTCCTATTGATCCTAAAGATTTAGAATCACTTGCACTTCAACCAGAAACTCAAAAGGACCCTGAGGTTACACCAGTTCCTCAACCTATGCAACCAACTCCTACACCTGAGAAGCCTAATCCTCAGGAACTTCAAGATAAGTTAGTTGCTTTTGCTCAAAAATATGGAGTGGGCCTTGACAGTATTATCTTCTCTCCTGACGGCAGCATGGAACTCATATTACCTGATGGTAAATCTATTCCTATCGTTTTAGAGGAATTATAAATCACTAGTTAAGCTATAAGCTGCATAGCCACACTCACTCCGCATTCCCCACTTAAACAAAAGAGCTAGAACCGCGTTCATGTTGAACGCAGTCCTAGCTCTTTTTATAATTATGATAAAGTATCTTCTAGTTCACGATAAATAGCCTCGCGTTTTTCACTAGCATCAATGTTTAAGACAAAGGCTATGGCCACTGATAGGACCAAGAGACTGTTCCCCCCTAAGGATAGAAATGGGAAAGTAACCCCTGTCGATGGAATCAAGCCTGATATCCCACCAATGTTAACAAAGACTTGGACAAGCATCATACCACCAATTCCTAGCGCCATCATGCTGTTAAAAGGATCTTTGGCCTTAATCCCAACTAATAAAATCCGTAAAATAAGGAAAAAGACTAAGGCTAGAATGAGCGCCCCACCGATGTAACCTAATTCTTCGATGATAATTGAAAACACAAAGTCAGTCTGAGACTCTGGCAAGTATCCCCGCTTTTCAATGGAATTTCCAAGACCTCTACCAAACCAGCCACCATTACTCATGGCATAGTATGAATTGGCCAATTGGTGTCCTGCACCTTGAACATCTTCAAAAGGATTAAAGAAAGCCGAGAAGCGCTTTGCCACATAGCCAAACACAGGGATTTTAGCAAATACATCAACACCAACTATAGAAATTGTCCCAAGAAATGCAGCTGAGCCTGCCACAATCACTGCTAGGAGACCCGAAAACCACCTGAATCCAATACCACTAACCGAAAACATGATAATCGCTGTTAGAATGATAATCGTTGCATTACCAAGGTCTGGCTGAAAAGCAACCAGAAAAACCATCAAGGCTGAATAAAAGCGCCAGTCTTGAAATTTTCGAGGAAAAAGAGTTCCCCTAGTCAAGGCTTGATAATCATAGATTTCCACCTCTTCCTGCCGTCTTGAAAAAATCAATGCCAAATACCAAATAATCAAAATTTTTAAATATTCGGCTGGCTGGAAGGTGAATAGGCTGCGCCCAGCAACTGTAATAGCAATCCAACCGTGCGCTCCATTGACCGTTTCTGTGAAAAAACGTGAATAGAGCAACATCCCAATCTCAACCCAGATAGCTATTGAAACAATACTTGTATTTTTCAAAAAACCAAGTTTCAAACGGTAGATGAAAGCAATCGCTATTAAACTCAAAAACCAAAACACTGTCTGGTTCAAGACAGAGCTAAAAGGATTAGCACCTTTCTGTACTAAACTAGCACTGGTTGTTGAATAAATGACAATTAGCCCTAAAATCGACAGGGCTAAATAAGGCAAAAATATTGAATAGTTCAATAAATGCCGCTTGTTTATTTTCATAAAAACACCTCAAATCGTCAAAAATAAAAGATTTCAGTATAGATTAAAAGACGACCTTTCAATCTTATACTCCATAAAAATCAAAAGCTAACTAGGCAACGAAAGTGCAGATAGAACTAAATAAAGTTCATCAAGTTAAGATAATGACGCTAGATTTTAATTTTTGACGAGTCTTATTTTTCATACAGTCAATAATTTATTATAGCACGTTTTCATATCATTTGCGAACAAAGGAAAAACGAAAGAGAGGAATCCTCATTCGGGTAATTTCCCAAAGTAATTTCCACTTTAGCTTTCGAAGTGGAAATTAGTCTAAAACGGATTTTTATGGTGGAATTAAGTCTGAGACGTTTGTGTTAGAAATGAGTCCTTACTATGACAAAATATAA
>NZ_RCVM01000028.1 GCF_003686955.1 Streptococcus hillyeri | reverse complement strand
ATGAGTCTGCGTCGTAAGAAATATGCCCTAAGTCTGTCCTTTGACAAGTATTTAAAACAATTGCTTTAGGGCAAAAAACTTTCAACACTTGCAAAATGGAAATAGAAGATTTCATGCGTTTGTCGTGTCGAATTTGGCTTTCTACAATCCCTATATAACCTCACGCGCATGCTAGCCGAGGTACCAACTGGGCTGATTGCTGACCGTTTTGACAAGAAAAACATTCTTGCTTTAGGGGCATCTTTAAATGCCATTTCATCATTCGGACTCTGGCTGACTGCTTATAGCCCATCTAACAATAGACTTCTGGTATTGGCACTACTCTTTATGCTAGATGCCCTTGCCAGTGTGTTTGCTAGCGGTGCTGACCAAGCGCTGCTATTTGAAGACGTGACCTCTCGCCACCATGATAAGTCCTATCTTCGTCTCATGAGCAATCTCCAAACCATAGCATTGATTGTCCTTGCCTGTGCAACTGCTCTTGGCGGTAGTCTATTTCAGCAGATTTATGCTCATGTTTTTGCCTTGCAGGCGCTTTGTTACACCCTATCAGGGATAGCAATGTCGAAGTTTAAGTCTCCTATCTCGACACAACCGAAATCGGCTAAACCTTCTATGACGGTCAGTTCTCAAATCCACCTAACCCTTCACACTCTTAAAAATCACCAGCTCATCTGCTTGCTCATTCTTACAATGACAGTTATCGAAGTCTATGTCAATGCCCTTGTCACTTTTGGACAAGGAGCCTTGGCAAGCCAAGGACTCTCTGAACGTGTGATTGCCAGTATTATCGGTGGGGTAACTTTTTGTGGCATCTTAGGCGCCTACCTTGCTCGATATTTCGACCAACTATCACCTCGACTCTTTTTTGGCATTGTAACAGGCATTTTTACTACCGCTGTCCTTCTCTTTTCTGGGCACCAAGCCGTCCTAATGGTTTTGGGCTTCATCCTAGCGAAATCTCTTGATAGACCTAGCTTTCCCATATATCAGCTCTGCCATTAACCATAACAGTGACAATACTGTCCGCTCAACCATTTTATCAGTTTATAGCAGCCTCGTTGGTGGGCTATCCCTACTGCTCTATCCAGCACTTGGTTTTCTCATGGACGCTTTTTCCTACCAAACCGCCTTTCTGATTAGCGGAGGGATGATTGCCCTAGTGTTGCTTTACTGTTGCTGCAAGACACCACGGCGCTCTGAAGCTCATCGTTCTTAGCCACTTTCATATCGTAAAACAGTAGTGAGACAGCCATCCCACTACTGTTTTATCTATTTCATTACTCAATAATTTGCTCCGTCCGGTCATGCCCTAACACTTCCTTGAGCTTGTTTTCTTGCTCTTCGAAGGAAGCATAAGCGTTACCCTCACGGTCTTTCGTGACGAGTTGCCCATCGTCGGTCAAGTCACCTGACACATCAGCACCTTGATACAGCAACTCTTGGTACCCTTTATCTGTCAATTCATAGACAATGGTTGCCACTTCACCTTCAGTTGCTTTATCCACAACCAATCGGTTATTATCATAGAACTGGAAAAAGAGATCAGCGTCCGCACCCCTAACGTCTTTAAGCAAATCAACCAGTTTCCCATCTTGGTCTCTAAAGGCACCGAGATAGAGGGTTAAGGTCTCAGTACCAGCCTGAACCTTGGTACCAAGCAGGAGTTCATCTGTTCCATTCTTATCTAAATCAATTGTCTTATGGGAAACATCTGCCTCACCACCAGAGAAGCGGTTGATTAGGTCAACAATTTGTTTATCCACAAGTGGGTAATCTTTTTCGTTAAAAGCATCAGCCTTAGCAGCCTTTTCATACTGGCTCACTAAATCATCATAAGATGCCGGTTTCGCTTCTGTACCAGATTTGTTGCTACATGCGGTTAGAAAAAGCACAGCTGCTAAGAGATAGATGGATTTCTTCATGTCAAACTCCTTTGAAAGCCTTTTCTTTTATAGTAACAAAAAGAAAGATAGGAGGCAAATGATATCCTGAAAAAGAAGGCACAGGTCTTCTTCATGACAAAAAGGATTAGTATCGCTAGCTAATCCTTCAATCATTTTTAGAAATATTGACTGCTCTTACAGACCTTGTTCTCTCAATGCGTCTGCAAGTTTGGCAAAGTCTGCAATGGTCAAGGCTTCTCCTCGGACACTTGGTGTCAGCCCTGCCATTTCCAAAGCCTGCTCGAGTTTTGGTTTGACATCTTCAGACTTGCCAAAGCGGTTGGTCAAGTTGTTCCACAGGGTTTTGCGTCGGTGCACAAAGCTGGCTTTGGCCACATCGAAAAGGAAATCCTCGTCTTGAACCTCTACCAGAGGCTGGTCACGGCGTACCATTTTCAGGATGGCGCTATCCACATTCGGTGCTGGCACAAAGACCGTTCGAGGCACGATAAAGGCCACTTTCGCCGTCATGTAATACTGCACCGCAATGGACAAGCTGCCGTATGCCTTGGTGTTTGGCTCCGCTGAAATGCGGTCTGCTACCTCTTTTTGCATCATGACCACAAACTCTTGGAAAGGAATCTTGCTCTCAATCAAGTGCATCAAAATCGGTGTCGTGATGTAATAAGGAAGATTTGCGACCACCTTGATTGGCAGGTCAGGATTTTTGAAGTTTTGAATCTGCGTCTGCAAATCCGACTTCAAAATGTCCTGATTGATAACCTGCACATTGTCAAAATCACGCAGAGTGTCCGCCAAAATCGGAATGAGGCGGTCATCAATCTCAAAAGCCATGACCTCAGCGGCATTCTCCGCCAAAAACTCGGTCAAAGCGCCGATACCAGGCCCAATTTCAATAACATTGACGTTTTTGTCAATCTCAGCCGTATCAACAATCTTCTGTAAAATATTCGTGTCCGTCAAAAAGTTCTGACCAAACGACTTTTTAAATGTAAACCCGTGACGCTCAAGGACAGCCTTGGTCACGCTATAATCTGCAATTCTCATGTGTGATTCTATTTCCTATAGTCTAAAATATTATTTCTTATTCCGTCTAACAAAGGTATGTACTCTGTAAAATCAAACTGTTCATAATTTTTCAAAACATACTTAGAAAAGATTTCTTTATGATTTTTTACATCTTCTAATCTTTTGTAGTTTATTTTCTTTATATTAAAAAAAGTTTGTATTGCTAGCTTGTTTGTGGATATTAATAAATCTTCAACATCTGAGGAATTTCCATTATTTAAATTACTTACCAATGGAGTAGCCATTAGATAAAGACTTTCTTTTTTACTAATGCGATTAAAAGAGGGGCCCCTCACAGTATTCAAATTATTTGTATCAATTTGCAAATCTTTAGCATAATTCACAAATTGATACAGGGGATTCCCAAAAGGTTCATTGTCAAATAAAAATATCGTTGGATTATTAGCTTTTTCTGATGTAAACTTTCGAAAAAAATCTATATAATTAGGGTATAAAAGCTGCTCCTCATTTGACAAATGAAATTTTTCTTTATTCGAAAAGTAATTATACCAAAACATAAAACCAGAACCACCCTCCGGAACATTAAATAAGTACTCTATTATATTACTATGCTTTAAAAAATCTATTTTAAAAACAAACCTATTATCAACCTTTTCAATCAATTCAGGGTAGTACAAATAAAGTTTTTTTAGTGCAGCTTTTATATATCTTGGATCTGTTTTTCCTTCTGTTACTATAATAGGTTTATCATTTCCGTAAAAATTTTTGTAGAAAAGAAACTTTTTATATTCCTTTTCTTTGGAATCAAATAAAGCCATATAATTTTTCTTTTCTTCTTTGCTAATAGCATAAAATTCGTCTGGAAGATTATATGTTTTATGTTTCTCATTATAGAATAACTCTCTCCTCAAATCCCTATTATAAATTATATATTTCCAATAAAACTTAGATTCCGACTTTTTATTCGTCCCCTGACCTAATAAATTTTTTTGATATTCTAAGTTATTGTCAATCAAAGATTTTTTATAGAAAAGATAGTTATTGTATTGCGTAGCTTGAAAAATAAATGAAAAACGACCGCTAAGTTGTTCTAACGTTCCTGACTTACCATCAATTTCAAACTCTCCATCCTTATATAATTTATATGCCATCGCTTTAGTATTTTTAAAATAATCACGTTTTACATTTATTTTTTTATTAACAACTATCCCTGTTACTTCTTGCCTCTGATAACTATTGCTGATTCGTGTTTTAGATGGATTAATATTAAATCCAGAAGTGGTAATAATTTTTTCTAATTCAACTAGAAACTCATTAAATTCTTTTTCCGCACGCAATTTATTCGATAATAAATTACGATTAGTAGAAAAAGTTAAATCATCAGCATACCTTGTGTAAGTAAACCGATATTTTTTCGCGAGCTTCACAATCCTATAATCAAGTATTCGAGCTATCAAATTAGTAATGATTGGAGACGATGGTGCTCCTTGTGGCAACTTCCCTTGATAGCAAGCAATCTGCGCCATCACTGTCGCAACATCAGAACTAACTTTGAAATCCCTATCTTTAATAAAAAAGCCTCTTACACGACCAAAATTAAAACAATCAAAATAACTTTCTAAATCTACATTGATAATATATTTTTTATTTCTATGTTGCTGAGCATTCGTAATAATATTTTTATTTTTCTCAAATCCATGGGAGATAGAAGGAATTTTTATCCCCCTATCCCTAGATTTAGTTTCTAAAATTTCTAAGTATCTATTCCATAGTAAGTTAGCTAATTTTCTTTGTACTATCTTTAGTTCTTTTAATGGAGCGTTTATAATTCTTTCGTCACCGTTCTTCTTAGGAATGGAAAAAGTACGATATAAATTATCTACACCTACCTTATATAGCAAATAATTGAGGTACCGAGAATCTCTATAACCCAAGTTTTTTGCTAAGTCATCTTTCGTTTTTAAATTCACATAATCACTCATATTTACTCCATTGCAAATAAAAAAAGCGTATGATAACTCTTACGCGAACGACAGTATAGAATATTACCAAATTACTTAGCTTTCCTTAACCAGTCATTTCACTTCGATTTTCACTCAGCAGATAACTTTAATTCTCTCAAAGAATATACTGGAGTGAGCTAACTTTCAGCTAACATTAATGTTAATACTTGCGATCACACAAGTCAAAAATCTAATCATACGCAGTAGTATTGTATCACAGATACTATTTTTTATCTAGTTATATTGTAATTAATTATTTTCCACGAATATTAAGATAGAAAAGTTCTTCAAGCTCAAATAGTCAGGGAAGTGACTATTTGAGCTTGGAAATAAAGAAATCGAAGCTTTCCATCTTCTAAAATCTATTTTAGGAGGTGGTGCCTATGACACATACTTCCTTGGAAAGGTAACCGTCATGTCAGTTTATGAGGCGTTATCGCTGATGATAAACTCTGGCATTCTTTTACTTGGGTTATTGACTTATATTAGTAAGAAAAAATAAAACAGTAAAACCGCTCTTCACAACTTTGACACCGAAGTAGCGGTTTTTACTGTTCTTCATCCGTCCCGTCTTTAAAACGGTCCTACAGAGGGAAGTTGAGTTGGCGCTCAACTCCTTTTCTGTTTTCAGTATATGATAATTAACCGTCTTTGTCAAATCCTATCAGTTTCGCAGTAGCTTTACATCTCACTCAAATGAGTCACCACACTTAGCTTTCTCATGGTCGCTACAATGCCCAGCTTCTTTTCTAAAAAGTTCGTATTTAGTTTTTTCTTCTTGGCATCACGTGGTAAATACATGTAAAGGCATTGACTACCTGCATAAAGTTCTTCATCGCCAAAATCTTGGTTCAGAAGCTCTGCTATTTTCTCCAAAGAAAAAGTATCGTTGGTGAAAACAAGGTGAATACGTGAAAAATCATAGGTCTCATCAAAAGGATTTTCCTGCGCAGCCGTTGCCAGCTGTTCAGGATTTTTGACAATCACCGACAAATCCGCACCAATCTTGTCTTTAATAGTATCGTGAATCCGTTGACTTAGCTCAGTATCCGACAATTTTGACTCGCAACAAATGTTCCCACTTTGAATATAGGTTTTAACTTTCTCCAGTCCCACCGCTTCCAAAATCTCAACGAGATAAGCCATTTTAGGAATGCGATTCTGCCCAACGGGAGTAACACCACGAAGGAGGGCTACACGTTTCATTTATACTCCCCCATCACTTCTTCAACTTCTGCCAAGGTGATGCCAAACAATTCCAACCGTTTGAGGAGTTGTTTGCCATTGCTGTAGCCGATTCTCAATTTTTCGCCCAGGTATTCACGGCGTTTGCGGCTGTCACCACCCATAAGGAGACCAAGACGCATGAGGTCAGATTTGGTGATGTCGAATTGGTTATCGTCGTCAAACTGTTGGGTGACGGTTGCTAGCGCTTTTTGCAAATCTTCAAAGCTTGCATGCTCCACACCGAGTGAGCGTCCCTTAGTCTTGGACTTGGGAGCTGCTTCATCACGGTTCAGAAAGGCATGACGAACATTTGGAATAGCATTCACGATGATCCGACGAATACGCTCGCCATTATAGTCTGGGTCAGTAAAGACGATGACACCTCGAAGCTCATGGAGGCGCTCAATCCGTTCCAAATCTTCATCTGTGATAGCAGAGCCTCGTGTTTCATAGGTATCCACATCGTAAAATCGGCGGAGATTGGCTGTGTCGTCCTTGCCTTCGACGACGATGACTTCTTGTATTTTTAGTTTTTCTGTCATATTATTTTTTCTTTTTGAACAGCTACTTAGGTGGTTTGGTCGGTAGCAGCCAGCAAGCTGTCTCATACCTAATTGTCGAGCCTAAAGTCTCGCCAATCCCCCCGACTAATAGCTAGGCTATTAGTCTTATAACCACGATGTAGCTGTTCGGAATAGGCTCACTTCGCTCGCCTCTACTCCTCTAATCTAAATAACTTCTTAGCATTTGCTGTTGTTGCTGCTGCGACTTCTTCTACGGTCATATGGCGTAATTCAGCGATTTTCTCGACAACGTAGCGGGTGTAGGCGGTTTTGTTTTCCTTGCCCCGTTTTGGGACTGGCGCTAGATATGGTGCATCCGTCTCTACGAGAATTTTGTCTAGGGGCAATTGCTGCGCTGCTTTCTGGATATCAGTAGCTTTCTTAAAGGTTACCACTCCTGAAAATGAAATCATCATACCAAGCGCCATAAAACGCTCTGCCATTTCCAAAGAGCCAGAGAAAGAATGCATGATGCCACCACGCGGCCCTACACCAACCTCTGCCAAGACAGCATAGGTGTCTTCTATGGCATCACGCGTGTGAATCACAATGGGCAAATCCAGCTGTTTAGCGAGCTCAATCTGGCGTTTGAAAACCGCAATCTGAACCTCTTTTGGATCCTCCATCCAGTAATAATCAAGCCCAATCTCACCAAGGGCAATCACTTTAGGGTGTTTGAGCTTTTCAAGGAGGTAGGCCTCCACTTCGTTATCATAAGAACCTGCCTCTGTCGGGTGCCAACCAAGTGTCAGGTAAATCTCTTGATGGGCATCTGCCAGCTCAATGGCACGGTCAATGGTCTTGTGGTCAAAACCAACCACATTGTGAACCGTCACGCCCATTTCTTTAGCTAGAGCCAATTCCTCTGCTACGGTATCGGTAAAATTGTCCACGTTCAAGTGGGTATGCGTATCGAAAATGTTCATATCCTTATTATAGCAAAATTAAGTGCAACAAACTAGTTATATCCCACACCAAATCCCAAGGCAACTCGCCCAAGTTATGCTATAATATTCCTATGGAAAACAAGAATAACTTATTACTTATTGACGGCTCTTCTGTGGCCTTTAGAGCCTTTTTTGCCCTCTATAATCAGATTGACCGCTTCAAAAATGCCAGCGGTCTTCACACCAACGCTATCTACGGCTTCCACCTCATGCTGGATCATCTGATTGAGCGCGTGCAACCGACCCACATCCTCGTGGCATTTGATGCTGGCAAAACCACCTTCCGTACGGAAATGTTCGCCGACTACAAGGCTGGTCGTGCTAAAACGCCTGAGGAATTCCGTGAGCAGTTCCCTTATATCCGTGAGATGCTGGCAGCACGTGGCATTGCCTTTTATGACCTAGCACAGTACGAAGCTGACGATATCATTGGGACTTTGGCAAAAATGGCAGAGCAGGACAGTCAGCCCTTTGATATTACTGTTGTTTCAGGAGATAAAGATTTAATCCAACTGGCAGATGACAATACCGTCGTTGAAATTTCTAAAAAAGGGGTTGCTGAATTCGAAGCCTTTACCCCTGCTTACCTCATGGAAAAAATGGGAATCACCCCTGCTCAATTCATCGACCTCAAAGCCCTCATGGGAGATAATTCTGATAATATCCCCGGGGTCACTAAAATCGGTGAAAAAACAGGTCTCAAGCTCCTTCATGAATACGGTAGCCTAGAAGGCATTTACGAGAATATTGACAGCATGAAGGCCTCTAAGATGAAAGAAAACCTCATCAACGATAAAGAGCAAGCCTTCCTGTCTAAAACCCTCGCTACCATCAATACTCAATCTCCAATTACTGTCAGCTTAGAAGAAACGCGCTTCCAAGGCCCAAACATTGAAACCCTAGCTAAGTTCTACGACGAGATGGGCTTTATTCAGTTCAAAAATAGTCTCTCTGGCCAAGAGGTACCAACCTTCGAGGTTTCCTACACCGAGCCGACAGCAATCACTGAAGACCTGTTTACCGACGAAGACTTCTTCTACTTTGAAATCCTCAACGATAACTACCATGTGGAACCACTTATCGGTTTTGCTTGGGGCAATAGCAAAGCTGTCTATGCCTCAACGGATACCAACCTGTTGACTACGCCTCTCTTTAAAGAGCGTTTGCTTCAACCTATCCAGACCTATGATTTCAAACGTGCTAAAGTCTTACTCAGCCACTTAGGCACTGACTTAGCAGAGACTAGCTTTGATAGTCGCCTAGCTAAATATTTGCTATCAACCGTTGAAGACAATGAACTGTCAACCATCGCCCGTCTTTACACAGCTCTGCCCCTAGAAACAGATGAAGCTGTCTATGGCAAGGGAGCCAAGCGTGCCATCCCAGAAAAAGATACCCTGCTCAGCCATTTAGCCAAAAAAATAAAAGTCTTAATAGACTCTAAACCAATCATGCTGGAAAAATTAGCTGAGCACGACCAGTCACAACTCCTCTTTGACATGGAATTGCCACTAGCTAATGTCCTTGCTAAAATGGAAATCGCAGGTATCACCGTGAAAAGCGGAACCCTTGCAGAAATGGCAATCGAAAATCAGCTGGTCATCGACCGACTCACCGAAGATATCTACGAGATGGCTGGCGAAACATTTAATATCAATTCACCGAAACAGCTGGGTGAAATTCTCTTTGAGAAAATGGGATTGCCAGTTGAAATGACGAAGAAAACCAAAACGGGTTACTCAACCGCTGTGGATGTCCTTGAACGCCTTGCACCAATTGCACCGATTGTAGCCAAAATTCTTGATTACCGCCAAATCACTAAGTTGCAGTCAACCTACCTGATTGGCCTTCAAGATTACATCCTCGAAGATGGCAAAATCCACACGCGCTACGTTCAAGACTTAACACAGACCGGGCGCCTATCTTCTTCTGACCCTAACCTGCAAAATATCCCTGTTCGACTCGAGCAAGGGCGCCTCATCCGCCGTGCCTTTGTCCCATCTATGGAAAATGCAGTGCTCCTCAGCTCAGACTATTCTCAAATCGAGCTACGTGTCCTAGCCCACATTTCACAAGACGAGCACCTCATCGCAGCCTTTAAAGACGGCGCAGACATTCACACCTCAACGGCAATGCGTGTCTTTGGTATCGAGAAACCAGAAGATGTTACTGCAAATGATCGTAGAAACGCCAAGGCCGTTAACTTTGGTATCGTCTATGGTATTTCAGACTTTGGGCTCTCAAATAACCTAGGCATCACGCGCAAAAAAGCCAAAGAATATATTGACACCTACTTTGAACGCTACCCTGGCATCAAAAATTACATGGAAACCGTTGTCCGTGAAGCTAGAGACAAAGGCTACGTGGAAACGCTATTCAAACGCCGCCGTGAACTTCCAGATATCAATTCCCGCAATTTCAACGTCCGTAACTTCGCAGAACGTACCGCCATCAACTCCCCAATCCAAGGGTCCGCCGCTGATATTCTCAAAATCGCTATGATCAACTTGGATAAAGCACTCATAGAAGGACAATTCAAGGCGAAAATGCTTCTCCAAGTGCACGATGAGATTGTTCTTGAAGTTCCTGAAACAGAACTCGAAGCCGTCCAAAAATTGGTCCAAACAACCATGGAAACTGCTGTTGAGATGACAGTTCCCCTCTTAGTTGATGGCAGCTACGGACAAACTTGGTATGAAGCAAAATAAGGCTTGAAAATTCACCAATTTTTAATGTTGCCTTAATGTTATCTTAAGAATCATGGCCTATAATGTACTTATCCTAAATAATTTTCTTTTTCATATTAATCTCCTTGAGCAGGTTGACCTTGTCAGCCTGTTTTTTCTATAACATTAGAAAACAAAGCAACCCGACTCCTCTTTAATATAGGAATCAGGTTGCTTCACTTATTTTGTTAATTTACTTTTTTAATGTTATTGCGCAGTACGATTCTAATCTTAAGTGATACCAAAATCATAGTGCCATTATATTCAGCACTCTCTAGCTTATTATATGACATTAGTCAAGTCAGTAAACATAAAAGTTAAAAATTATACCATTAAAACCATAATCTTATTTCAGTTGTAATCCACTCCATACCTGCAAAAAGATAACCTAACATAGTGTCCCAAAAACCAGCTCCGGGACCAAAGCCAACAACAGCATCCGCACTCACTGAATGTGTTGCTACGAAAAGCATTGCAGCTATAAGCCCTGCCCCTACTAACCATTTAACTGTTCTTGTTTTAGTCATAATCTTTCCTCCATGTTTCCTAAATAATATTTGAATAAAGCATAAGTGTTTCAAACAAACTTATTATAAGGAGATAGCATTTAAAAATCAATAGACGTTTTAAATCAATAGGTAATCCTAAGATTGTCTTAACATTATCTTTACAAACTTAATGTTATCTAAATAATTGAAACTATAACTCATTCTCTGATATTCCTCTCAGCTCAGTAGCACTCAAAAAATCAACAGCACTGAGTATGCTATCAGGTCGATTTCTCACACATGAAACCTCTTTCAATTTATGATATACTAGACAAAAAGGAGGTTCTTATGACTTATTCATTTCAAAACCCTGACGATGCAACCATCAAAACCTATCTCAAAAACAGCAAAACCATTGCCATCGTTGGCCTTTCTAACCGTGAAGAAACCGCCGCCTACCGCGTTGCTGCCTACCTCAAAAAGGCGGGCTATACCATCATCCCAGTCAACCCCAAATTAGCAGGAGCAACAGTTTTAGGAGAAAAAGCGTACGCATCGCTACAAGACGTCCCAGTCCACATCGACATCGTAGACGTTTTCAGACGTAGCGAGTTTCTTCCTGACGTTGCCAAAGATTTTCTTAACACCGACGCCGATATCTTCTGGGCACAATTAGGCTTAGAAAACCAAGAAGCCGAAACCCTCCTGCGATCAGCAGGACGTCATCATATTGTCATGAATCGTTGTATTAAAATCGACCATGCAGAGTTAGGGGTGAATTCCCTTTAACACATATTATTTGACAAAAAATAAATAGTAGATAAACTATCCCCCACACATAACAAAAAAGAGGTTGAAATCAATCAGCCTCTTTTGATATTATGCTATCAGATTGCTATATTGGAACCAGATAATAGTTCTCTTAAAATCACCGCTTCTTGATGATGTATCCTAAGCCATTTTTCAGTTTTTGTGTCTTTTTCCCAATCAAAACAACACCCCCAGCAATGCTGGGGGCTTGAGGTTTTTAGTCACCGTTTTTATTGTTTTGTCCTGTGAATAATCCAATAACACCGATACTGTGGTTCCAGCTAACAGGGAACCAGCAATCGTGTGCCCGCTATAAATCAAGAATGTTCCACTGGTTATAATCACTAACGCTACGATAAATCCTAAGACTTGTCCCAAATAGTGAGAAAAGGCATTTCCTTTTAAATACCGCTCCTCCATGTTGCGTTTATGTTCTGATTCAGCAATTCCATTTTCTATTATTCATTTTGCTGCATCTGGATATAAAGTATTATATCCTTTTAGAAAATCTGGATGAGGTAAATCCCCTTGGTATATTTCAAGTCTCTCTAAAACAACTTGTCTCTCTTCTTTTGGTAATTTCTCAACACTATCAACAAGCACATCTATATCAAGTTCTTGAACGTCATTATTTTGCTTTTCTAAATGCGACAGCCTCTTTCTTAATCTCTTTTACAGATTTAGAATAATCTAGCCGAACCTTTTGTCCTGAGGTTAATTTTTCTAAATTGATTTTCGGTATATCTTGAACTTGAAAAAACGTCGGAAAAATCATAGAAGTCATGCCTAAAATAACAGATTTAAAATATTCTGGTTTCTTGTAATGCTGATACATAACACATCCTCTATTTCTGTTTAGTAATCATCTATTGATATAACAGTCACAACGTCGCATGCAGAATACATGTCTCTGTCATCATAGACTGCCAAAGTTAAACAAGATAACACGAATAAGCGTGTATCTTCAATAAATATTGTTTCATAAAGTTAACGAACCTGTTAAGGATTTAGTTGAAATTTTCTCCCCATCAGCAACCGCTGAGGCTTCTTATTACAATCATCAGATAAGAGCTTGGACAGCAAATTTCATGCTAACTTTTTGAAAGTTCCTTAATTTTGGGAGAATAGACCCATTTCTTTGCATCTTTGTGTGCTAAATAGAAATATCTTCAACAACGCCTTTCCTGAAAAAACAACCTGCCTCCCGTGGAGATAGGAGGCAGGTTATCATGGTCAGTATGAATAGAAATATCTATTAGTCTTTTCGTTTAATAATGCTAATTTAAGTCGGTTGATGCAAAAGATTTAAGATTGTAGTTGGTATCGTTAACCCAAAATCAAGCCTAGTATTGGATCCGCTATCGTATCTTTAATCCAATCTAAGACAAACCAAACAGTATCCCACCATGATTTTTCTGGTTGAGATGATTTGATGTCAAGTATCAAATAATCGCCCCCTACTGAACCAAGGCCTTCAACTGAATCTTGTGACTACTGGCGCTCCAAGCATCGTAACCATAACCCCAGCACACAACAACGTTTTTAGTGTTTTCATTTTAGTCATAACAATCCTCTCCATTTTTTTGAAATAACGACTCAAAATAAACTTTAAGTATTTGGAATTATCACCAATTATAGAGAAATAATCTTGTAAAATCAAGAGACTTTTGAAATCCATAGGTAATTAAAAGGTTATCTTAACAATCAATTTATAAACCTAATTACCATTTAATAATCTTATGCCAAAATTAATGTTTATCACTAAAAAATAGAAAATATCTTTGAATAATGTTATTTAAGTCGGTCGGTTAAAAAGAAATAAATCTAGTTTTTAGTTGGAAAAATTATTAAAACCAACCATTGAACAAAGATGACGGAGTCCACCATGATGAAGGATATCTCCAAGAATATGGGTTCCACCATGAATATTCGGTTTCTGGTCTAGTTACTCTATAATTTCCCGCTTGCCCATTTCCACTAACATCATAATCCAATATAGAACCATCACCCCTATTGAAAGTAACTGAAAATGCTCCTTCTTCTGACGCTTTTACACTCACTGGAGTTGTTGCTGCCATAAGTCCTGCGCCTACTAAAGATTTCATTGTTTTGGTTTTAGCCATAAAAATTTCCTCCATTTTTTAAATAATGATTTAAAATAAGGCCTATATTTCAAACTAAACCAGTTATAGAGAAATCAAATTTGAAAATCAAGGGATTTTTGAAATCTATAGGTAATTAAAAGGTTATCTTAATCCTATCTTTATAGACTTAAGATTCGCTTTTTAATACCGTTATTTTCTTAATGGAATACTAATGTTCGTTTAATATTTCGCTCCCCTAACCTTCCCCACAACACCAAAAACTGTCACAGTTTTCTCCCTCAAAAAAATCTATGAGGTCATAAAAGAGTTAGCTACCATTTGACACCAACTCCACAACATGTTACTCACAACAATAGCAACCATTGACAGCATCACCTCACACGTTTCGTTACTCTTTTCATAACAAAGCAATAAGCTAGGGAAAATCAAGGCTCCGTTCTTATCTGAAAAAAGGCATCGAATGACATTTTTAAAACGTCACTCGATACCTTTTACTAAATAATAAAATTTTCTAAAACTAGTTACTTAATAACAATATTAACGAGTTTGTTTGGAACCGCAATGACTTTCACGACTTCCTTGCCTGCAATTTCAGCTTGAACTTTGTCGTTAGAAAGTGCTACTTTTTCCAATTCATCTTTTGAAAGGTCTTTAGCAACCACGAGTTTTGCTTTGACTTTTCCTTTGATTTGGACAACGATTTCCACATCGTTTTCAACCAACTTGCTTTCGTCATAGGTTGGCCAAGCCACATGTGAAATTGACTCACCTGTTGCGGTCAAGACTTGCCACAATTCTTCACCCAAATGTGGGGCAAATGGGGCAATCAACTGCACAAAGCCTTTGGCATACTCTGCGTAAAGCTTGTCTTCTTTGTTGGCCGCGTTGACAAAAATCATGAGCTGAGCAATGGCTGTATTGAATTTCATGCCTTCAATTTGCTCAGTGACTGCTTTAACCGTCTCATGGTAAACCTTATCAAGCGCTCCGCTATTTTCCGCCACAATCTCTTTAGTCGTAATCAAACGGTAAACGCGGTCAAGGAACTTGCGTGACCCTTCAAGCCCTTCTTCGCTCCAAGCGATTGAGGCATCAAGTGGTCCCATGAACATTTCATAGACACGAAGGGTGTCCGCACCGAATTGTTCCACAACATCATCTGGGTTAACGACATTTTTAAGGGATTTAGACATCTTAGCTGGTGCTTGTTCGAGCTCTTCACCTGTTTCGATGTGGAAGAAGCTACCATCACGTTTTTCAACCTTGTCAGTCGCCACAAGCGCACCGCGGTGGTCACGGTAGCTAGTTCCCAAAATCATCCCTTGGTTAAAGAGTTTTTGGAATGGCTCTTTGGTTGGCACGACACCGAGGTCATAAAGCACCTTGTGCCAGAAGCGTGCATAAAGCAAGTGAAGCACGGCGTGTTCTGCACCACCGACGTAAATGTCAACTGGTAACCATTGTTTGAGAAGCTCTTCATCAGCCAATTTCTCATCGTTGTGCGGGTCAATGTAGCGAAGGTAGTACCAGCTTGAACCAGCCCATTGTGGCATGGTGTTGGTCTCACGACGACCTTTGACACCGTCCTCACGAACAACTTCCAACCAGTCTGTCAAGTTAGCAAGCGGTGACTCACCAGTACCAGAAGGGCGAATATCTTTTGTTACTGGAAGAACAAGTGGCAATTCATTTTCTGGCACAGCCGTTGACGTCCCATCTTCCCAATGAATAATTGGGATTGGCTCACCCCAATAACGTTGACGGCTAAAGAGCCAGTCACGAAGACGGTAAGTCACTTTTTCGTTACCCACTTCATTTTCTTCTAACCAAGCGACCATCTTAGCAATAGCTTCTTCCTTGTTCAAGCCATCTAGGAAGTCTGAATTGATGTGAGCGCCATCTTCTGTATAAGCTGCTTCTTCAACATTACCACCTTCAAGAACTGGAATAATCTCAAGATTGAATTGTTTTGCAAACTCCCAGTCACGCTCATCATGAGCAGGTACCGCCATGATAGCACCCGTTCCGTAGCTAGCAAGCACATAGTCTGCAATCCAGATTGGCATTTCTTTACCGTTAACAGGGTTAACTGCATAAGCACCCGTCCACACACCGGTTTTTTCTTTGGCAAGGTCTGTGCGAGCAAGGTCTGATTTGAGACTGGCTTGGCGTTTGTACTCAGCAACTGCTTCTTTCTGTTCTGCCGTTGTAATGCTATCTACCAAAGCATGTTCTGGTGCTAAAACCGCATAAGTTGCACCGAAAAGCGTGTCAGGACGTGTTGTAAATACCGTAAAGTCTTTGTCGGTATCTTTAACGTTAAACGTTACGTTCGCACCTGTTGATTTGCCAATCCAGTTGCGTTGCATGTCTTTAATAGACTCTGGCCAATCGACTTCTTCCAAATCTTCAAGAAGGCGCTCTGCGTAAGCCGTGATTTTCAGCATCCATTGACGCATCGGTTTGCGGACAACAGGGTAGCCACCACGTTCAGACGTTCCATCAGGCAACACTTCTTCATTGGCAATGGCAGTACCAAGCTCTTCTACCCAGTTTACTGGCACTTCTGCTTCATAGGCTAAGCCTTTTTCATACAATTTTGTGAAAATCCATTGGGTCCACTTGTAGTAGTTTGGATCCGTCGTATTGATTTCACGATCCCAATCGTATGAGAAACCAAGCGCATTGATTTGACGTTTGAAGTTGGCAATGTTTTCCGCTGTAAATTCAGCTGGGTCATTACCAGTATCCATCGCGTATTGCTCCGCAGGAAGACCAAACGCATCCCAACCCATTGGGTGAAGGACATTGTAGCCCTGCGCACGCTTGAAACGACTCAAAATATCAGTCGCTGTATAACCTTCTGGGTGACCAACGTGAAGCCCAGCACCAGATGGGTAAGGGAACATGTCAAGCGCATAAAACTTAGGCTTTGACGCATCCGTCCCTGTCTTAAAAGTATGGTTGTCCGCCCAGTGTTTTTGCCACTTAGGCTCGATTTCTTTGTGGTTATAAAATGTCATAAGACCCACTCCCTAAATATCAATTATAGTATCTTTCATTATACCACGAAAAAGAGAAAGAAAAAAGGCTGAAATCACAAGGATTTCACGCCTTTTTACATTATCCATCATTAACGCATGTGACAGTTCTTGTATTTTTTACCTGAACCACATGGGCACTTATCGTTGCGGTCAAGATTAGAAAAATCAAGAGTTGCTTCTTCTTCAATAGCACCTGGTGTCTGAGCGGCAATATTAGCTGTCGCAGATGTGTGTGAAGCTGCTGGAGCTTCTTCGCGTCTTTGCTCATGGATTTGTGCCTTCATCATGGTACGAGTGACATCAAACTCAATTGAACCAATCATATCTTGGAACATCTTGAAACCTTCAGATTGGTACTCAACAACAGGGTTATTCTGAGCATAACCACGCAAGCCAACAGCGCTACGCAATTGATCCAAGGCATTCATATGCTCAGTCCAGTGATTATCAACCACCATCAAAATCAACACTTTTTGGAACTCTTTGACAGCTTCTTCATCACGGAGCTTACTGATTTGACTATCATAATGTGCCATTGCTTTGTCAAATAGCAGAGCTTTGATGTCAGCATCTTTTTTACCTTCTAAGTCAGATAAAGTAATCTCTTCTTCTGGTAAAAGGCTCATCTGTGCAAAATTAAGGATTGCCTCCAAAGCTTCTTGACGATTATTAACACGCGCATGGGCGTCTACCGTACGATTAATCGTGCGTTTTATCATCGCCTTGATTTCAGGACCAAGGTCACGCTCTGCAGTGATAACATCATAACGTTCAGCATAGATAATTTCACGCTGCTCACGCATGACATCATCATATTGAAGGACCTGCTTACGTGTGTCATAGTTATTTCCTTCAACACGTTTTTGAGCTGATTCAACTTGACGAGTCAACATCTTAGATTCAATAACCGTATCATCTTCATCTAGACGCATTTTCTCAAAGAGAGCTTTAATACGATCAGAACCAAAACGGCGCATCAAATCGTCTTCAAATGAGAGGTAAAATTGAGATTCACCTGGATCACCTTGACGTCCAGAACGTCCACGAAGCTGATTATCAATACGACGGCTTTCATGGCGCTCCGTACCAATCACACAAAGACCACCAAGTTCACGAACACCTTCACCTAACTTGATATCCGTACCACGACCAGCCATGTTTGTCGCAATTGTAACGGCACCACGCTGACCTGCATTCATGATAATTTGAGCCTCTTTAGCATGGTTTTTCGCATTCAAAACTTCATGCGGTACACCAGCTTCAACCAAAAGCTTAGAAATTAAATCTGACGTTTCAACCGCAACAGTACCAACAAGCACTGGTTGCCCCTTTTCATGACGATGTTTAACATCCTCAACAACAGCTTTAAATTTTGCACGGAGAGTAGGGTAAAGTAAGTCTGAGTTGTCAATACGTTGAATAGGACGATTCGTTGGAATTGGAATAACGCGCATGTTATAAACTTCACGGAATTCCTCTTCCTCAGTCTTAGCCGTACCAGTCATACCAGCCAATTTCTTGTACATACGGAAGAAGTTTTGATATGTAATACTTGCGCTTGTCTTAGACTCATCTTGAATTGGCACATGCTCCTTAGCCTCAATCGCCTGGTGAAGACCATCTGAGAAACGACGCCCTTCCATCGTACGACCTGTAAATTGGTCTACAATTAAGATTTCTTGATTTGGACTAACCACATAATCAATATCTAACGTCATGATATAGTTAGCACGCAAAGCATTATCAATAAAGTGTGTCAAAGCAACATTTTCCAAATCATAAAGGTTATCGAGTTTGAAATAGCTTTCAACCTTATCAATACCTGCATCTGATAGACCAATTGTTTTTGTTGGTACATCAATAATGTAATCTTCCTCTGTTAACCCTTTAACACAGTGATCAGCTAAATCATATAACTTGCTAATCTCATTACTTTGAGCACCTGAGATAATCAATGGCGTACGTGCTTCATCAATAAGAACTGAGTCTACCTCATCGACCAAGGCATAATTCAACGGACGTTGTACCATAGCCTCTTTACGAGTAACCATATTATCACGTAAATAGTCAAATCCAACCTCTGAGTTGGTAGTATAAGTAATATCACAGTTATACGCTTCGCGTTTTTCTGCTGAAGATTTAGCTGCTAAGTTAATACCAACAGAAAGACCGAGCCAACTATAAAGTTCACCCATCTCTGTCGCATCACGTTCAGAAAGGTATTCATTGACGGTAACAACGTGAACTCCCTCACCTGATAAAGCATTAAGGTAAACAGGCATCGTTGCTGTCAAGGTTTTACCTTCACCAGTACGCATTTCAGGAACATCACCATGATGAAGAACAATTCCCCCCATGATTTGGACATGGTATGGGAATAGCCCCAAAACACGTTTTGCCCCTTCACGAACAACTGCGTAAGCTTCTGGTAACAAATCATCTAGTGTTTCACCAGCTTGGTAACGCGCTTTAAATTCAGGAGTCTTAGCTTGAAGCTCCTCATCTGAGAGAGCCGCCATTGCTGCTTCGTAGCTCTCAACTTTTTTTGCTAATTTATCTAATTTTCGTAATTCACCCTTATCATTTTCGATAAGTGTACGTAACATATTTGCCATTCTGTTTCCTTTCGAAAGACTTATCATGTCATTTTACCATGAATTAGCAATTTATTCAAGAATCCAAGCGAATGAGCACGACAAACGCATGAAGAAAATATGGCTTACAGAAAAGACTTTCATGGATGAATTCAAAATCCTTCGCTATAATAAAAGTGGAGGATTTTGTTATGGAAGACCTTTTAAATTTCTTGATTACTGTT